>NZ_FQYR01000017.1 GCF_900141815.1 Rubritalea squalenifaciens DSM 18772 | reverse complement strand
GAGTAATGGAGGGGTAACTGGAATTCTCGGTGTAGCAGTGAAATGCGTAGATATCGAGAGGAAGACCAACGGCGAAGGCAGGTTACTGGACATTTACTGACGCTGAGGCTCGAAGGCCAGGGGAGCGAAAGGGATTAGATACCCCTGTAGTCCTGGCAGTAAACGGTGTGCGCTTGGTGTAGGTGGGTTCGACCCCATCTGTGCCGGAGCTAACGCGTTAAGCGCACCGCCTGGGGAGTACGGTCGCAAGACTAAAACTCAAAGAAATTGACGGGGACCCGCACAAGCGGTGGAGTATGTGGCTTAATTCGATGCAACGCGAAGAACCTTACCTGGGCTTGACATGCATTGCTAATTCGGTGAAAGCCGATGAGTCTTCGGACGCCTTGCACAGGTGCTGCATGGCCGTCGTCAGCTCGTGTCGTGAGATGTTCGGTTAAGTCCGGCAACGAGCGCAACCCCTGTGGTTAGTTACTAACATTAAGTTGAGGACTCTAGCCAGACTGCCCAGATCAACTGGGAGGAAGGTGGGGATGACGTCAGGTCAGTATGGCCCTTACGCCCAGGGCTGCACACGTACTACAATGCCCAGTACAATGAGAACCGAGACCGCGAGGTGGAGGAAATCTACAAAACTGGGCTCAGTTCGGATTGGAGGCTGCAACTCGCCTCCATGAAGTTGGAATCGCTAGTAATGGCACATCAGCTACGGTGCCGTGAATACGTTCCCGGGTCTTGTACACACCGCCCGTCACATCATGGAAGCCGATCGCACCCGAAGTGCCTGCGTCAACATTGGCAGGGCCCTAAGGTGTAGTTGGTAACTGGGATGAAGTCGTAACAAGGTAGCCGTAGGGGAACCTGCGGCTGGATCACCTCCTTTCTACGGAGAAAACGCTTAAACGCGTAGGTCGAAGGCTAACGTCGGGGATGAACCCTGACCAAGTCTGCAACACGGAAACAAGTTGCACGTTACAAAAATTATAGCGCGCCTTTCGGGGCTACTCGCAGCACACAATTCAGTTTTTACCTCTTCAAGGAATGAAGAAACAAGGAAAAGTCCAAGGACGGAACCTGGCAAATAAACACCACC
>NZ_FQYR01000016.1 GCF_900141815.1 Rubritalea squalenifaciens DSM 18772 | reverse complement strand
TGGAAAGCTTGGACACAGAGGGTGACATCCCCGTATCCGAAATCCGCGCAGGCCAGGTGAAAGTAGCACACCACACGTGAAACGGTGTGTGAAGATGGGGGGACCACCCTCCAAGGCTAAATACTAGTTAGCGACCGATAGTGAACCAGTACCGTGAGGGAAAGGTGAAAAGTACCCCTGTGAGGGGAGTGAAATAGAACCTGAAACCATGTGCCTACAAGGTGTAGGAGCCCTTCGGGGTGACTGCGTGCCTTTTGCTTAATGAGTCTGCGAGTTAGTATCTGTGGCAAGCATAAGTCCTTCCGGGATGTATGCGCAGGGAAACCAAGTCCGAACAGGGCGTCAATGAGTTGCAGGTGCTAGACCCGAAACGGAGGTGACCTACCCATGGCCAGGTTGAAGCTGAGGTAATACTCAGTGGAGGACCGAACCGGTGAATGTTGAAAAATTCTCGGATGAGCTGTGGGTCGGAGTGAAAGGCTAATCAAACCCCGTGATAGCTGGTTCTCCTCGAAATGCATTTAGGTGCAGCGTCGCGTGCTGATGAGTGGGGGTAGAGCACTGAAAGGGCTAGGGGGCACACCCGCCTACCAACCCCTATCAAACTCCGAATACCATTCAATGGAGCGCGGCAGTGAGACTGCGGGGGATAAGCTTCGTAGTCGAAAGGGAAACAGCCCAGACCAGCAGCTAAGGTGCCTAAACTATACTAAGTGGAAAGGAGGTGGGATTTCTTAGACAGTGAGGATGTTGGCTTAGAAGCAGCCACCATTTAAAAAGTGCGTAATAGCTTACTCATCGAGAGATCCTGCGCCGAAAATGATTGGCGATAAGTATAGTACCGAAGCTCTGGGTGTCAGATTTATCTGGCGCGGTAGAGGAGCATTGTAACAGCGGTGAAGGGGAATGGCGACTGAACCTGGAGCGGTTACAAGAGAGTATGCAGACATGAGTAACGATAAGACGGGTGAGATCCCCGTCCGCCGTAAACCCGAGGTTTCCTGGGCAACGTTTTTCGTCCCAGGGTTAGTCGGGACCTAAGCCGAGGCCGAAGGGCGTAGGCGATGGAAAGCAGGTTAATATTCCTGCACGTGCAAAGGGAAGGGGACGCATG
>NZ_FQYR01000015.1 GCF_900141815.1 Rubritalea squalenifaciens DSM 18772 | reverse complement strand
TAGAAAGTGACCAGGTTATTGAATTCCGAGGTGAGGCTACGGCCGATCCGCATCACTGGACGTTGTGCCAAGAAAAGCCGACCCGATTAAACGCACCCCGTACCGCAAACCGACACAGGTGGGTGGGTAGAGTATACCAAGGCGCAAGAGTGAAACCTGGTCAAGGAACTCGGCAAAATGGCTCCGTAACTTCGGGATAAGGAGTGCCCCTTCTGGGGGCCGCAGTGAAATGGCCCAACCGACTGTTTAGCAAAAACACAGCATTGTGCGAAGACGAAAGTCGAAGTATACGATGTGACACGTGACCAATGCCAAAAGATTACGGTAAGGTGTTAGCCCTCGAGGCGAAGCTCCGAGCCCAAGTCCTGGTGAATGTCGGCCGTAACTATAACGGTCCTAAGGTAGCGAAATTCCTTGTCGGGTAAGTTCCGACCTGCACGAATCGTGCAACGAGTTGGGCGCTGTCTCGACCAGGTGCTCAGTGAAATTGTAACGCCGGTGAAGATGCCGGCTACCCGCAGAAGGACGGAAAGACCCTATGGACCTTAACTGTAAGCTGTTAGTGTTCATTCGATCTCGATGCTCAGCATAAGTGGGAGACTGTGAAACCTGCCTTTAGGGGCAGGTGGAGTCATCAGTGAGATACCACCCTTCGATTTTGGATGATCTAACCCCGTGCCTTGAATCAGGCCGGGGGACCCTGGCAGCCGGTCAGTTTTACTGGGGCGGTATCCTCCTAAAGAGTAACGGAGGAGCGCGAAGGTTGGCTCAGCGCAGTTGGCAACTGCGTGTCGAGTGCAAAGGCATAAGCCAGCCTAACTGTGAGACCTACAAGTCGAGCAGATACGAAAGTAGGCCTTAGTGATCCGGCGGTAGAAAGTGGAATTGCCGTCGCTCAACGGATAAAAGGTACCCTAGGGATAACAGGCTGATCGCGCCCAAGAGTTCATATCGACGGCGCGGTTTGGCACCTCGATGTCGGCTCGTCGCATCCTGGGGCTGGAGAAGGTCCCAAGGGTCCGGCTGTTCGCCGGTTAAAGCGGCACGCGAGCTGGGTTCAGAACGTCGCGAGACAGTTCGGTCCTCTATCCTCTGTGGGCGTAGGAAAATTGTGGGGTTCAAACTCTAGTACGAGAGGACCGAGTTTGACGCACCTCTGGTGTTCCTGTTGTTCTGTCAAGAGCATCGCAGGGTAGCTAAGTGCGGTCCTGATAAGCGCTGAAAGCATCTAAGCGCCAAGCAGTTCCCGAGATTAATTTTCCCCGAAGGATCGTGGAAGACCACCACGTTGATAGGCTGGGGGTGTAAGCATGGCAACATGTTCAGCTCACCAGTACTAATCATCCGTTCGGCTTGATTCCTTAAGCTTTAAATAAACAATTCAAAAAGGAAGCGTCTGGAGTAATCCGCAAACGTAAGAAAATGCAATACGCAGGAAAGCCCTTAGTGGCATGACTTGC
>NZ_FQYR01000014.1 GCF_900141815.1 Rubritalea squalenifaciens DSM 18772 | reverse complement strand
AAACATCGGGAGGCCCTGCTGGATACCTTCGAAAAGAGCCCTCTGTCAGGAACGAAGTTTGCCGCCCTTCACGGCGTCAAATACCAGACCTTCGCCACCTGGGTCCAGAACCGCAAACGCGAGCGTGATGAATACCCGGTAGTACCCGGCGACGAGCCTCCTGCGCAAAAGCTGCTGGAATCCCTCGTCGAGCTGGAACTCCCTGCGACCGCCTGCATGCGGGAAACGACGCCATCCACTGGCTGTCTGTTAGTCGAGCATCCGTCGGGTATCAGGATGACTGTCGCCGATGAATCCCAGGCCGAACTCGCCGCCACGCTGCTCAACAAACTCAATCCCGTCCCGTCATGTTAAGTTTCAGCGGCAGCCTCAAGGTCTATCTGGTCACCGAACCCTGCGACATGCGCAAGAGCTTCAACGGGCTCAGCGCCCTCATCGAGCAGAAGCTCAGGGCGGATCCACTCAGTGGCGCGGCCTTCCTCTTTACCAATAAAAAGCGCAGCCTGATCAAGATCCTCTATTGGGACGGAAGTGGCCTCTGGGTCATGGCAAAGAGACTCGAAAGAGGCACTTTCAGCTGGCCGAAGCACACGGAGGGCAAAACGAAAATCAAACTCGAACCCACCGCCCTGGCCATGCTCACCGACGGCATCCAGCTGCGCGACGGTCACAAACTGCCATGGTATGAAAAACCCTGATTTAGTTGAAAAACATCCGTCCCAAGGAACGTTGTTAGGTCGTGACCGGGAACGAACAGGACAAGGACGGAATCATCGCGCAACTGCGTGAAGAAAACCGTCTGCTCAAAGAAAAGATCGATTACCTCATCAAGGTCATCCACGGCAGCAGCAGCGAGAAGCTCGACGCCTCCCAGCTTGAACTCCTGCTCGACCCCGAAGCTGCAAAAAAGCCGGAAGCCGCCGATGGAAACGAAGAACCACCGGCGGCTGAAGAACTTTACGCCCCCCGCAAGCGTTCCACACGCAAACCGCGTCTTCCCGGAAACATCCCCACCATCGAGACCGTCCTCATCCCCGGCGTAGTGAAGGCCAACCCCGGGGCCTACCGCCAGGTCGGGCAAAAGCGCAGCGAGAAACTTGACGTCACTCCCACGCGCTACACACGGCATGTCACCATCCGCCCCACCTTCATTGAAAAAGGCGAAGCCATCCCGCGTTGGATCACCGCACCCGCGCCACCGGAACTCCTGGAAGGAAGCTTCCTGACCCCCTCGCTGCTAGCCCACACTCTTGCAGCCAAGTTCTGCGACCATCTTCCCTTCGACCGCCAGGAGAAAATCATGGCCCGGCGCCACGGCATCCACATCCCGCGCAGCACTCTCTGTAACTGGGCCGACTTCGCCGCCAACGAGCTCGAACCACTCTACAAGCTCATCGCCAGCGACATCCTCGGGAGCGATCAAATCAACATCGACGAAACTCCCGTCGACTATCTGCCCAAAGATCAGCAAGGCAGCAAGCAAGGCTACTTCTGGGTCTATCACTCCAAAGACGCCGGCGTGCTCTACGACTGGCATACCGGCCGCGGTCATGCCTGCCTCGACAAAATCCTGGCCGGAGATGGCAGCCAGAAAACCAGGCACTTCAAAGGCCTGCTACAGTGCGACGGCTACAGCGCCTACCAGACATGGGCGGGTCAACGTAACGGTGTCACACTCGCGGGGTGCTGGGCGCACCTGCGCCGCAAGTTCCATGAAGCCCTGCAGCACAGCCCGGCCGCCGCCCGCATCCTGCAGCTCATCCAGCGCCTCTACCGCGCCGACGACCAATACCGGGATTGGCTCCGGCGCAACAACCACCCGCCCGAAGCCATCGTTTACCACCGCCGCCGCCACGGCAAAAAACTCCTCCAGCAAATCCACGGCGAAATCCACGGCCTCAAGGCCGGACACCTTCCCAAAAGCACCATGGGCAAGGCGGTCAACTACGGCCTCAACCAGTGGCGCAAGCTATGCCGTGCCTTCAAGCACTGCGGGTCACTGGACAACAACGTCTGTGAAAACGCCGTGCGCCCGCTCAAACTCGGAGCCAAAAACTGGTTGTTCGTAGGCAACGAAGACACGGGCTGGCGCAGTGCGGTCATCTTCACGCTGATCGAAAACATCCGCCGCGCAGGCCACGATGCCTACGCCTACCTCAAATGGGTCTTCGAAAAAATTCCCCACATGACCAATCAGGACAACCTGCGTGAGCTGCTACCCAAAGTCTGGATCAGACTCCAGCAAGACAAACAGCAGACGAGCAGACAAGAGACCGCCGCCTGATCATAGACGTCATATACGACGCTCTATGACGTCTACGAAATCGATGTTGCAACGTCAGCCGCAAGTGAAATCCAAGGGCCGATGATTTAGCGCTTAC
>NZ_FQYR01000013.1 GCF_900141815.1 Rubritalea squalenifaciens DSM 18772 | reverse complement strand
GGGCTTGAATTCAAGCGTGAGCGCTCAGGCGCCACCACGACTTACTCAAAGGATATCCTCAAGCGTACCTATCGTGTCACCAGCAAGCGCTCCTCGACCGGAGCCTCCGTCTACACGACGACTGCCTATGACGGACTGACCACCACGGTGAACCGCAATGACGGCACGACCACCCTGCTGGTGTCGGAAAGCACGAAGACACTCAGTGGCTTGAGCACGACCTACAAATATCCAGATGCCGACGGCGATAGTCAGCACGAGACTGGTAGCCGGATAACTGTTCACAATACTGGTAGCGGTTCTACCACCACGAATACCGCGCCCGATGGCTCTACTACGGTGACCGTCACCTACATGGATGGCTCTACCAAGTCATCTACTGACCAGGCAAGTAACACGACCAGCTACGACAAGGGAACCCATGCCCTCAGCGGCGGTGGTCTCTACTCTCTGGTGACGGCTCCGAATACGACTCAAAGCACAAAGACATACCGCGACCAGCTTGGGCGTCCCTTCCGTACGGAATATGCTGACGGCAATCACAGCGAAATGAGCTACTACGCGCAGACGGCAGCAGCTGGCGCACGCGGCAAACTGCATATCACCAAGGATGCGGACGAAGTGACTCTGGCGGATTCCGGTACCCACACATCCTACGGCTACAACGCTGAAGGCGAGCGCAACAGCGTGACTACCCAGCTGCCAGACGACCAGACGCTAGTCCAGACTACCGATTCAGATGTAGTCAGTGATGGCATGCTTGGTGTTTGCTTCCGTACTCGCTCCTACACCAACGGCGTACTGGTTTCCACCAGCCTTCGTTCCAGTGACGGCTATTCTTCGAAAACAACGACACTCGCGGGCACCAGTAGCTCATCTCGCACGGTTCCACTCATTACTTATTATGAGCAGGGCGATACGATCCCTCAAGGTAAGCAGATCGGAGACATCAAGACCATTGATGGAACCGACGGGAAGTGGGAGGTAACCAGCGTGGCAGCCGATGGCACCCAGCAGAAGCAGTTCTACAGCGATGGATTAATGAAGTCTGCCGTCAGCTTCGAGAGCGGAGCGACACTTCCTTCCACAGCACTTGCGGACATCACCAATGTCACCGACACAGGTTTCATCACGGGCGCAAGTGTCATCTACGATGCCTTTGGTCGCACCACCAGCCGTACCGACGCCCGTACAGGCACGGTCACCTACAACAGCTATCGTGAGAACGGTGGACTTGTCTCCATGACGGATGCGGGCAGCCGCACCACCTCCTATGAGTACGATAAGATGGGCCGCACCATTCAGGTCAATGCCCCGGACACTGTAGACAGCAGCAGCAATACCCTGGCGAACATCACCTACACCAGCTACTACCCGACTGGCCAGGTGAAGGCGACTTGGGGCGACCAGACCTACGCCCGCTTCAATGTCTACGACAGCCTCAACCGATTGACTGAGTTGCGTACCTACCAGAACCTGGCGCACGGTACCGAACCTACATCCGCAACGACTGGTTTCGCCAAGACTGCTTGGATCTACGACGGCCAACGTGGCTGGCTGCTTGAGAAAAACTACGATGGTGAAACCGACGACGGCTCCACCGATCCGGACTACACCTACACCTCAGCAGGTCGTTTGCTGACCCGTACCTGGGAGCGTGGCATCACCACGACCTACAGCTACGAGAACGGCATGCTGGCAAGTACTGCCTACAGTGACGGCACGACACCAGGAGTTGTCTACACCTATGACAGCTACGGTCGTGTAGCGACAGTGACCCAAGGCGCTGGAGCCGCCCAGAACGTGCACACTTACAGCTACGACGCTTCCACACTTCAGCTGGACAGTGAAACCATCAGCTATGCTAATGCGACACATGTCCGCACTATCGACCGCCACTACGACAGTCTTTTGAGACCGGAAGGTTATGAACTCAAGACAGGTTCAACGGTGGAGACTGCAGTAAGCTACGGCTACGACAATGCAGGCCGCCTGCATCAGGTGGGCACCAGCTACCCGCTGCCTACCTCACCTGAGTTCACCTACGGCTACCTGGCAGAGAGCGGTGGCATGGTTGAGACCGTGACTGGTCCGGCTCATAGCGTGACCAACACTTATGCGAGCGATCGCAATGTACTCGCTCAGAAGAAGAACGAGGACTTGGCGACGACCCCGGCAACCGTGAGTCACTTCACTTACTCGGTGAATGCCCTCGGTCAGCGTGAAAGCCAGACAACTGCAGGCACAGCCTTCAGCTCCAGCTTCGTACGCAGCTTCGGCTATGACGCCAAAGGTCAGGTAGTATCCGATAATCACGACACGAACAACGCCTTTGACCGCACCTATGCCTTCGACGGAATAGGCAACCGTACTTCAGCTACGGAGAACACCACGACAGTCAATTACACGGCGAACAGCAAGAACCAGTATAGCACCGTGGGCGGCACAAGCCGCACACATGATACTGACGGAAACCTCACCAACGATGGCAAGACCTACATCTATGATGCGGAGAACCGCCTCATTGAGGTCAAGGACACAGGCGGGAACACTGTCGAGCAGTACGAGTACGATTACCTTTCTCGCCGCATTACCAGAAGCGTCTACGGTGGTGCCACCGTGCAGAGCTTCATCTATGACGGCTGGAACCCGATTGCCATGTATAATGCAGGAGCTTTGTCTCAGACCTACACTTGGGGTAAAGACCTCTCAGGCAGCATGCAAGGTGCTGGTGGTGTAGGTGGGTTGCTTGAAGTTAGTTTCAATTCAAACAGCTATTACCCGACCTATGACGGTAACGGGAATGTGAGCGAATACTTGGATTCAAGCGGATCTGTGGTGGCTCATTTCGAGTATGATGCCTTCGGCAAGACTGTGGTGGAGAATGGAACCCTTGCGGGGAACTTCTTCCATCGCTTCTCCACGAAGCAGTGGAACCCACTGGCTGAGCTGTACTACTATGGGTACAGGTTCTACGCGCCAGAGACAGGGCGTTGGATTAATAGAGATCCGATTAGTGATTTAGGCTCAGTTGCGTATAGGGCGAGCATGCCTGAGTTGGTACAGAGGAAATTTGAAATGCTTGCTACTGAAATAGCCCTCAAATTTAGAGGAGCGTTCAAATATGATGAGCTTATTCAAAAAGCTTATGATGCAATGAGCTTGGAAGAACGTAATTTGCTAAACATGTATCTGACTGTTTTCAATAATACAACTAATTTATTCGATGCCGACGGAAGGGCTGCACCCGTAATTGTAGTTGGTGGGGTAGCAATTACGCTTGGAATAGCGGAGACTGTTGCAGCTTCGTTTGGGGTGTCTGTATTTTGCTGCTTGTTAATGCCTGATTGTCGTGCTGCTATGATTGCTGCAATGTCAGAAGCAGCACGATGTTTAGCTGTTAGTAATCAATGTATTGCTGATTGTAGTGATACTGCTCTACCTACTAAAGGAGGTGATGGTTGGGATTTTTATAAATGTGTTCGGAGATGTATGGAGGCTCATGGGTGTTAGAGTATAAGTTATGACAAATAATGAAGCAGAAAAAATTGTGGAGTTAGTAGAGGGGATATCGAGAAAAATTAATGACTTGATTCTATATGTGGAATCCTCTGACTGTGCTGAATTGGACAAGATTAGTTTTAAGCGTAGTTGTGGAACCGTTATGTATTCATTGTATGAAGAAATCCTTAGACCCTACATTCTTTCCAGTTATCCAGAATTGGACAAAACAAAGGAATGATGCTAAAATGCTAACCGTTAATGGTCGAATTCTCATCGTACTGTTTGGTCGAATACACAAGCTGACCCGTTCAGCTTGTGTCCCCAGCAACCTAAAAAAGTGGAAAACACCCCATCAAATTTGAGAATTTGATGTAAGGGTGGTGACACTTTTGACCGACCAAGAGCGTGCCTGAGAGGGTGCGCTTTTTTCGTAGGGTGTCCTAGAGGATACTTGGCGCAACTATCCCCAGAAGCAACCTACGTTGATACGATGAAGTTCTATTCCTGTCCCATATTCAGGCTCTAAGCGGTGATACCTGCCTTCTTGAGTCTGTGTCTACGTTTCAGGGTAAGCGCTAAATCATCGGCCCTTGGATTTCACTTGCGGCTGACGTTGCAACATCGATTTCGTAGACGTCATAGAGCGTCGTATATGACGTCTATGATCAGGCGGCGGTCTCTTGTCTGCTCGTCTGCTGTTTGTCTTGCTGGAGTCTGATCCAGACTTTGGGTAGCAGCTCACGCAGGTTGTCCTGATTGGTCATGTGGGGAATTTTTTCGAAGACCCATTTGAGGTAGGCGTAGGCATCGTGGCCTGCGCGGCGGATGTTTTCGATCAGCGTGAAGATGACCGCACTGCGCCAGCCCGTGTCTTCGTTGCCTACGAACAACCAGTTTTTGGCTCC
>NZ_FQYR01000012.1 GCF_900141815.1 Rubritalea squalenifaciens DSM 18772 | reverse complement strand
ATCCCTCTGGGTGAAGAACGGAGCCACCGGCCAGAACCAGTACGCATCCGTGTTCTGCAACCGTCACCCAAGTGGAGGAGATAGCTTCCAGATCGATATGGGAGACGGCTTCCGCTACAACGGTGGCACGAAGGCCAGCTTTGGTACTGCTCCAGTGGGAACCTGGGTGCATCTTGTAGTAGCGAGTGATGGTACGGATACCAAGCTCTACTACAATGGGACTTTGGCGGCTACGTTGACAGGCATATCCAACGGCGTATTTGAAGGATTTTATCTTGGTGTGAACCGCAACAGTAACAAGCACTTCAATGGATCGGTGAAGGATGTGCGCCTCTATGATCGAGAGGTGGATATTACCGAGTTCTATCCAGCTCCCTAATTTATCGTACTGAGAAGTATCATACGTAAAGTCTGTCTCGCTAAGGTGAGGCAGACTTTTTTGTTAGTTATATATAAAGTCTTGCATTAAGGTGCATCTAACATGCAGGCGAAGTTGGTCCAATGATAGGGTCTAAATGTTTCTGTTTGATTTTTATTTAATAATTTATGTCAGTTTTTGGAGGTTTCTGGTATTCTCGAATCTATACCTGTTTAATAATGTTAGATATATCTAACATTGGTTAATGTGTATTGGTAATACAGGTGATTTTCAGGTGAAATACTTGTGAACTCAAAAAGCCAACTGGTTGGTTCACGTTCCAGTGTTTATAGGGTTTAGAGAGTACTGGTCGGTTAATGGGGGTCGTGTTGGTGAAATAATCTATTGCATCCAGATGAATAGATATTTATGAAATTATCCTATAGCTTGCGAGTTTCCGAACCTTCATAAATTACCCCATTTGAGTATAACTCTAGAGATATTTTTATGAGAGGGGAAAGTGACTCAATGCTCTCAATGGATAAAAATTAACCCTTACCTTTGCTCTCCATGACATCTGCTACGAAACTAACAACATCTCTGATGGGGTGTGCTTTTGTTTGGCTGCTTCCTCAGAGTGGTGTGAGTGAGCCTGAGAGGCAGAGTGTAAAAGTGGATCAGAACCAGCTCTCGAAGTCAGGTAAGTATCTGCCCAATAAACCCAAAGAGGAGTCTAAGGGAGAAGTGCAGAAAGATGGTGAGACTACTTCTCAAAAGCCAGTAGTGAAGTCACTGGGGGGAGGGCGCTACCAGATAGGTAAGGTGATTCTGGATAAGAAGAATCGTGCAGTCCATGTTCCAGCGGAAGTCAATATGACGGAAGGTGTGGTGGAATATATACTGGTGGCGGATTCTGGAAAACTTCACGAGTCTGTTTTCTCTACATCGGCAAAGCCTGCTGATATTCATGTAGCTTGCCTTTTACTGGGTATGAAAGAGCTTCCTGTCGCCCAGTGGCCCAAAAGTTATTTGCAAGCGGATAAGACGAGCCAAGTGGCTGTGGAAATCGTTTGGAAAAGCAACGGTCCACTGAAGCGTCTGCCAGCTACCGAGTGTGTGCTTAGAACGGATTCTGAGCGGCTCGACTCTGGTGGAGTGGGCGGCTTGGCCAGTGGTCATTGGGTGTATTCAGGGTCCAATGTCCGGGGAGGAGCCTTCGCGGCATCAAGCGAGGGGTCCGTCATTTCCATCATCGCTGATGATGCGGCTCTGGTAAACGGCCTGCGTCCTAGGAACCAAGACGACACCCTCTATGCAGCAAACGCTAAGGTGTTACCTAACAAAAATTTCAAAGTGGAGGTGGTGTTTAAACTGCCCGCAAAGAACTAGATCTCATTCCCCCTACTCATATGTCACGCATAACTCATAAACTAACAAAAGAATATGCTCCGCTCTCATGCATACAAAAACCTCAGGACACTGTTGTCTCTGGGACTGTGTACAGTCTCAGGAACAGTATTAGCTAACAATCCGTTCCCTCTGGGCCCGATAGGGGGGACAGCCACAGAAACAGAGGGCACTAGCCTGCTCCGCATCACGGCGGTAGATACTGGTGGTCCAGGCGGTCTAGCCGGACTCCAGATCGGGGATGAGATTTATTCCGTGAACGGAGAGGTGCTCCCGAAAACAGGCAGTCAGTATGGTGATGTCTGGAAAGGGGCTGTCACTACTCTGGGCTATGAAATTGAAAAAGCTCAGGCTTCGGGTGGTTCGCTTACACTGGGCATCATGCGCCAGGGAGTGGGAGCCATGACGGTGAATCTCACCTTGCCCCAAGCGGCGGCCTGGAAGATGAGTTATCCGCTCGGAGATGCACGTGCTGAAGCGTATTACGAGAAGATGTGCGCAGATCTGCACAGCAGAACAACTGCTTCATCTGACGGCAACTTCGGCTACAACTCAGGTACCTTTGGGATGATACTCTTGGCGCATCCTGAGTGGAATAGCACCACGGGAGCCAAGCCATACAGGAATTCTATCAATAAGATCAAAGACCGCTGTGTGGCGCATCTCAATGGAAGGATCTTGGAGCCGGTAGAGTCGTCCGACCCTAACTATGTGAATTCCGGCTTGGAAAACTGGGATATCACCATGAGCGCGATGTTCCTTGGTGAGTATCGTCGTAAAACAGGTGATACCAGCGTTGATGCAGATGTGCAGCGTGCGGCTGAAATGTTGGCTAACAGAATTCAGCATTACGCCCAAACCGATGATGGTGGAACCGTGCACAACAAGCTGGGCCTGATGGGGCACGGTGGTGTGTCCGGGGATTACCCGCACATTGGCATGAGCGGTTTGAATATTATCAACTCCCACACAATGGTGGCTATGGGCGTTCTTAAAGGTGCGGGGGCTGACTTTACCCAGCAAGCTGGTGGAAGCGGCCTCACCATTGATCAAAAATTCCTGATGAACTGGAATTGGCTGAAAAGCACCATGAACGATAGTCAAGGAGATGACGATGGTAACGTGGGTTACGGGTGGAAGCAGGGGGGCTATGATAGTACGGCACGTACATCTGGTGCCGCCATGGGCTATCAAATTTATTTGAATGCCGGAGGTACAGCAGCCACTGCGGATGATATCGACAAGCGTGACCGCATGGAGGCATACTGTGTACGTCAGTGGCAGAAGATGCAGCATGCTCACGCCTACACAGCATCTGGTGTCAGCTTTAACATGATGCTGATGCCTTTCCTGGATGAGCGCTCACGCCGTCACTTCATGGAGAACAATCGCTTTTTGTTCACAATGAGCCAGGACCACAACGGGGAGGTCGACTATTTCCCGGGACGGGGTAACAATGGTGGCGACAGTTATATCGGCTACGATAACGCCAAATATTATATGGGCATGGCTTATGCGTCTATGTCTGGCAACTTACCTAGTTTTCCTGCGGTATCCTCCGAGAGGATCTACGCAAGGCTCGACTCTCATGATAGCTCCTGGCCAGCCCTGGATCACCGGGAAGTGAAGGTGACTGGCTTATCGCAAGCGCTGGATCTAACGATTCTGGATGAGAACGGTGATGCGCTGGCGTCTGGTTACACGGCGACCTGGTCACAGGTGTCTGGATCTGCTGTAACGTTCTCCACAACGAGTGCCGAGGACACGACGGTTACTTTCCCGACGGTAGGTACCTACAGGCTTCAGCTTGATGTGACCTCTGGTACGAAAACCACGACAGAGGTCTATGACTTTGTGGTGAGTGGTGGTGCTGCTCCAGCGGGTTACGCCCAGGGTGCTGCTGATTACGAGGTCTACACAGGGCTCAGTGGTACTGCGGTCACTGATCTGACCTCCGCGGCCAAGTATCCGGAATCGCCGGATGTTACTGGCACGCTTAGTAACGGTCTGGTAGCGACTTACTCTGGTGACAATTACGGCCAGCGTGTGAAGGGGTACATCGTACCTCCGGTGACTGGCGATTACCGTTTTTATATTGCCTGTGATGACGGAGGGGAGTTGCGCCTTAATACAGCAGGTGCAGATCCAGCAGGTGCTACGGCTATTTGTTCCGTGTCCACTTGGACTAATGCTGGTCAGTGGGATAAGGAGGCTGGCCAAGAGAGTGCCTTGATTAGTCTCACTGCCGGGCAGGTCTACTACTTTGAAGCTCTGCACAAGGAGGCTAGTGGAGGAGACCATCTTCAGATTGGTTGGAAGCTGCCATCATCGTCCACCATTGATGTGGTGCCTGCACAGGTTGTCGCACGTGAAGATGTGACAGCGATTGCTTCGCAGCCTGTATCCCGTGTCATAGCTCCGGGCAGTACGGCTGTGCTGAATGTGGGGACTGTCGGTGAAGGCCCGTTCTATTATGAGTGGAAGCTCGATGGTGTCTCTTACTGGGGTGCCAGCGGTTCACCGACTCTAAATATTCCTAACATATCTAAGAGTCTGGAAGGGAGCTACGTCTGCCATATCTATCATCCGGATGGCGTCTTGGTTTCTGATCCCGCCACAATCACTGTGGCGGCTGACTCGACGGTTACTCAAGGTGGATTGAAGCGTGAATGGTGGAATAGTGTCGGTGGTAGTGCTGTCAGTAATCTGACTTCCGATGCGCGTTATCCACTGATGCCTGATTTCACCGAGTTTGTATCCAGCTTTGAGACTGCGAGCGGCTCTGGTGACAATTACGGTGCAAAGTTCAGCGGGTGGATTGTTCCGCCAACGACTGGTGACTACAAGTTCTACATGGCCTCAGACGATGCCTCGGAGCTCTGGCTCAGTACGGATGATGCAGTAGCAAACAAGGTGCGCATCATCAACAAGACAGGCTACAATGGCTATAGATCGTATAGCAATGGTGGTCAATCGGCAGTCGTTTCTCTGGTAGCAGGTCAGCGCTATTACGTGGAGGCCCTGCACAAGGAAGCTGGTGGCGGTGACCACATGTCTGTAGCCTGGCAAATGCCTGGCGGAGCGGTTCCGGCGAACGGTTCCGAGCCGATTGGTGCCGAGTACCTTGAAGGTCTGGTGGATCAGCCTGATCCCTTATACAGTGGTCTGCAGGCTTGGTGGTCGATGGACGAGGGTGCTGGTGCTGTGACCTACGATAAGCTGGGCTCTGCAGCGGATGGTTCAATCCAAGGCGCAGGCTGGACAACAGGTGTGGGGCAGAATGCTCTCGTGTTTGATGGTAACGACATGGTGAGATGCGGTAACAATGCTTCACTCGCTGGAGCGACGCCGTTCACGGCATCAGCCTGGGTCAAAGTGGATGCAGGTAGTACAAGCCAGGGAGTCATTATCCAACAGCGTGCAGCCAATGGATTTAACGGTCAGTTCCAAGTGACTGTCGGTGGCAATGGTACCCTTGGTTTCTACTTGTATGGAAACTCTGCGCAACAGTTCAGCTTCTCAGGTGCGACTGCCATCAATGATGGTCAATGGCACCATGTGGTAGCCAAGCGAGATGGTCAGGGCAATGCCTCCATCTGGCTGGATGGTTTTCTGGATGGTTCGGTGACAGGAACAATCGTGCGTGATCTCGCCTCAGGGATCGATATCGGTATTGGTGCAGATATCCGCGACAACAACAAGTACTTCAATGGCTCCATCGATGAGGTTCGTCTCTATGGCCGTGAACTCAGCTCGGCAGAGATTCTCAGTTTGAGCCAGTTTGGTGGCAACCAGACTCCTGTGATCTATGATGCAACTTACTCTGTGAGTGAAGATTCTGCGTCAGGAACCAGTCTCGGTACGCCGACAGTCCTGGAGCACAATGCAGGGGATACACTCACTTATGCGATCACAGCTGGTAATGCAGGTGGCGAGTTTGCTATCGATAGCGCCACTGGTGAAATCACGACTGCAGCGGCATTCGACTATGAGTCAACCAGCCAGTATGTGCTCACGGTTGAAGTCTCTGATGGTCAATACACGGACTCAGCTTCCATCACGGTGGATGTGGCTGACGCCAATGAAGCTCCAAGTGTGAGTGGCGGCAGTGCGAGTCTGGCGGAAAATGTGGCTGTAGGTACAGCCGTAGCAACCGTGTCTTCGACTGATCCTGATGCAGGTGATAGTGTTACTTATGCCATCACTGGCGGAAACACAGGAGGTGCCTTTGCGATCGATGCAGCAGGTGCGATTACTACGGCTGCGTTATTGAACTACGAATCGACTAACAGCTATAGCCTCACTGTGACGGCTACGGATTCCGGTGGCTTGACAGATACGGCTATCGTAAACGTAACGGTTACGGATGTTGATGAGAGTGCAGCAGGTGGAGTTTCAGCCTGGGAGGAATTCATTGCTGGAGCCTCTACGCCTGCTGTTAGTAAAATGGCAAACGGCTTGGCTGGAAATGCGGTTACCACGGTGGACCTTTCTGCTCTCAGTGACGATGCTACCTACGAGTTCTTTGTCGATGCCGAGGATGCAGGTCAAGGTGCCGTGCATCTCTTGAATGTTGCAGGTTTCAGTAGCTATCGCTTTGAGCAGTGGAACAACTCAGGAAATCTGGGTGTCACTCGTTATGGCGTGTCTGACTATCAGTTTACAGCTGAGTCCGGGCAATCCGTGGCTTCGCCATACGGGGCCTTGCATCACGTAGTCTTCGTGGTGGATGCTACCAATGGAGTGACAAAGGTCTATGTGGATACAGTTCTGGTTGGTACACTCAATCAGGTATTCACTATCAATAGTGCGACCACCACCATTGGGGATGCCTCCATGCGTAGTGATGCCACTACTGGTATCCATGCATTCGCTGGCTATAACTCTGTTCTGGCGGATTCGGAAATCACTGACCGCTACAACACGTGGCAGGGCAACTTCCCGCCTGTAGCCGTTGACTCTACTTTCAGTGTCAGTGAGAACGCCGCAGCAGGTACCTCAGTCGGTACGGTGAGCGCGACTGATCCGGATGCCGGAGACAACCTTGCCTACAGCATCACCGCTGGCAATGGCGGTGGCGAGTTTGCCATCAACTCCTCCACCGGTGAAATCACCACGACCACAGCTCTCGACTACGAGGCTGCAGCCCAGTACGTGCTGAC
>NZ_FQYR01000011.1 GCF_900141815.1 Rubritalea squalenifaciens DSM 18772 | reverse complement strand
ATCCACGTCACTGGAGGTGACCGTGGCTACAGCGGTTCCAATGGCTGCATCTTCTGCTACCGAGCCACTGGCATCGTTGGCTACAGGAGCCTCGTTCACGTTGTTCACGTTCACGGTGATGGTGGCGGTGTCTGTGAGCAGACCGGAGTCGGTCACTTCCACGGTCAGCACGTACTGGCTGGCTGTCTCGTAGTCGAGTGCCGCAGTCGTGGTGATGGCACCGGTGCCGGCATCGATAGCGAACTCGCCGCCTGCGTTGCCTGCCACGATGGCATACGCAAGGATGTCGCCCGCATCAGGATCGGTAGCGATCACGGTACCCACGCTGGTTCCTGCGGCGGCATTCTCATTCACTGAGAAGGTGTCGTCGCTGGCGGTCGGGGCACTGTTCGGGTAGAACTCCTGGTTGTTCACTGCACGGTTGTAAACGCGCACGTCGTCGATGGAGCCGTTGAAGTACTTGTTGTTGTCGCGGTGGTCGTAACCGATGGTCACGCTTCTGGAGAGCAGCTCCTTGGCGGTGCCTGTTCCCTGTGCAGCCTGCACGCCATCGATGTAGACGGTCACGGTGGTGCCGCTGCGGACAGCCATGATGTGGTGCCAGTTGCCGTCGTTCACCGTAGCCGTGGTGGTCAGGTTCACCTGATAGCCGCTGTTGTAGATGAAGTAGGTCACCGTACCATTGGCGTTCACGTTGAGCATGTACTCACCCTGGTAGCCGACGCTACCTGGATCGCGCTGCTGGATGACGGTGCCTGTGGCACTGAAGCCCGCAGCAGTCTTCACATGGGCGGAGACAGTATAATCTCCTGTTCCCAGAATCGCTGCTGCAGTTCCTGCATTGAGACCGTCGTCCACACCGTCGAAGGTAGCTTCGCTGCCGTTGAAGGTGATGTCATTGACGCTGGCGTGGAAGCCGCTGCCGGAGTTATCCAGTGCGGTGGTCGCACCAGCCGCCTCATTGAGATTCCACCAGCTGTGGAGTCCGGAGTAGGTGGAATCCGGGGTGCTCTGGGCATCAGCCAGGTCGGTACCTACGGTCACTTCCAGCACATCGGCGAAGCCGTCGCTGTCGGAGTCACTGCTGTTAGGATCACCTCCGATTGCCATTTCCTCGGCGTTGGATAGTCCGTCACCATCGCTGTCGCTGGCGCCGTCAGTGGCGGAGACCGAGCCGAAGTTGGCCACTTCCCATTCGTCGGCCAGGCCGTCGCTGTCGGAGTCGTCGTTGGCCACGTCGTTGATGGCGATGCCTACGCTGGCGGTATCGGTGAGTCCACCACCGTCAGTCACTTCTACGGTGAGCGTGTAGCTGCTGGTAGTTTCGTAGTCGAGACCGGCTGCCGAGGTGATCACACCAGTGGAACTGTCGATTGCAAAGGAACCGTCGTTGCCCGCAGTGATCGCATAAGTCGCGGAGTCACCAGCATCAGGATCAGTCGAAGTCACGGTAGCCACGGTAGTACCTACGGCTGCATCTTCGTTGACGTTACCGCTTGCACCGTTGGCCACAGGGGCTTCGTTCACGTTGGTCACGTCCACGGTGATGGTCGCGGTGTCGGTGAGGGAGCCGTCGCTTACCTCCACGGTCAGCACATACTGGGCTGCAGCCTCGTAGTCGAGAGCCACTGTCGTGGTGATTTCACCAGTGGAGGAGTTGATGGCAAACTCGCCACCGCCATTGCCAGCGGTGATGCTATAAGTAAGCGTGTCGCCTACATCAGGATCAGTTGCGCTCACCGTGCCGACTGAAGTACCAGCCGCAGCATTTTCACTGACACTGAAGGTAGCGTCTGTCGCTACTGGAGCAGCATTTTCAACGATAGATACCGGATCCGCACCACTCGCAAGATCACTAATTTGTGAAGCATTCAATGCAGTCTTGAAGAAAGCGAATTCATCCAACAAACCGTCAATGCTATTACCTCCAGTACCATTGGCGCCGAGCACAAGCTTTGTATAGTCTGTCACCAACGCCGCTTTTCCTGTCTCAGACATGGCCAGCACACCGTTGATCCAGATCTCGGCTGTACCCCCATTCTTCACAAGGGCAATATGGTTCCACTGAGTCCAGTCAACACCAGCAGGTGTAGCTGCAGATACGCGATTTACTGATGTGGTACCACCCATATCAAAATAGATGGTGCCGTTAGACCAAGGTGTATGAGCCTGCAATCCACGATTGCCATCCCCACTGGTTGGCGAAACAGCCCAGAAAGAGCTCATATAAACTCCAGTCTGATCAAGTTTTTGCCAGAAACTAATGGTCAGCTTGTCATCCGCAGAAGCTTGCTGCAAGAAATCCAGATTCAATGTTTCCAGGCGTTTACCGTCACCATTGTTACCCAGATCGAGCGCCTTATCTCCAGCTGAGCCAGTGCGACCCAGCCCATCACTGGTGAGGGAAGCCCCTCCAACCAAGTCACCGGCAACTCCACCAATCACATCATTCGACTGGGTAGTGGATGAGCCGTCAAACTTCCACAATGCCGCAAGTAAGGTATCAGGAGAACTCTGTGCATCAGAAGGGTTAGAACCTTGAGCTAATTCAAAGCTATCACTAAATCCATCACCATCGGAATCCGGATTGTTTGGATCTGTTCCTGCAGCGAGTTCACCTGCATTACTCAGGCCGTCACCATCAGCATCACCGCTGCCGTCCTGGGCTGCGATGCTACCGAAGTTAGCCACTTCCCAGGAGTCAGTAAGACCATCGCCGTCGGAATCAGGATTCGCGTCATTCACGGTTACCGTGAAACTGGCTGTTGCCAGGGCATTGATACGGTCAGTACCGCGCACCGTGATAGTTGCGGCACCACTCTCCAAAGTAGGATAGCTGAGCGTCAGAGTATTTCCAACAATAGAAGCCGAGACTAGGTCTGGATTGGTATTTCCATGAATAGCCACACTAACAGCATCTCCAGGGTCACCATCTGTGAAGACACTGGAAAGATCGATCACCGTGTCTGCGGAATCTTCATTCACGGATACATTCGCGATGCTACCTGCAGTTGGAGCAGTTTCACCAGCAGTATGCAGATAAGGATTGGCAAGCACCTGCCGACTAATGCCGGGACCCTGCCAGGCTACTGCCACGTGGTCACCGCCACCACCTTCTTTGTGAAGCACTTCAATATAGTACGCCTTGCCAGCCTCCAGTGTTACGGCTGCTGATTGCTGAGATCCTGTGCCCCAGCTCTGATATCCTGTCCAACCATTCAGGTAGGCAATACGAGAGACGTTCTGCGAAGAATTATCAGAACTGAGCCAGAGCTCACTGTGGTCATCACTAGCAATCCAGAAGGTGTAGTCGCCTGTAGTAGGAGGAACTACGACACCATAGACACGACGACCATAGGAGTCGCCTGTACCAGTTCCAGAATCGATGGAAGTCCAGATAGCAGTAGAACTTGGGCTATCAGGGTAATTGGCACTGCTTGTCAATGAGGCGACATCACCACCGGAAATACCGTTGAAGCGATCTTCTAAGATACCAGCCTGGCTGGCATTCGGGCTGATGACATCCACACTCACGGGTGCAGTCACCTGTGAGGCTCCATTATCCACGGTGTACGTGAAGTTGTCTTGTCCGGTGAATCCCGCATTTGGCGTGTAGGTAAGCGTACCGTCACTATTGACGACTACCGTACCGTTCGCTGGCTGAGTGACGCTCACCATTGGCACACCGCTCACTACATCGTTATCCAAAACGGAAATCAATGTCTGGCTACCATCAAGAGAGGTAGCTGCATCGATCTTGGCGATTGGCGAACTGCCTGTGTAATTCGCAAGAAGGTAGGAACCACCTTTGTTGCCAGGAGCCGTCTCAGCATCACCCAGTGAATCTTCCACCAAGTAGGCTCTCACTGTATTTCCAGATGCCTGGGACTGCATGGCCACGAAGCCTTCATCACCATCATCAGAACCTCCCCATGGCTTGGTGATATCTGCTGAGAAGAGCGCGGAGTCGATACGGGGAAATCTCTCAAAGTTATGACTTGAGGGGGAAGCTCCCAAACCTGACAGACCATCATGCCCATCAGCACCAAGACTACCAACCTGAATCTGATAATCGCCAAACTGATAGGAACCGGCCTCCATCACGATGTAGCCGATGGTCTCATTGGCACGGGTCGCGTTAGGATCTTCACCAACATGCTTACCTACAGAGATGGAGTTACTACCGCCTCTGTACCAGAAAGCTGACCAATTCGCATCATTGCTGGTCATCACCTGACCAAATACGGTTGGAATGTAGTAATGATCGTAACGCTGATAAGCCAGAGCTCGGCTTTCACCAGCGAGTGAACCTGCCACATCCGTCACGGAGCTATTGAACTTCACAGCCTCCATCTTAATGCCGTGAGTCGCTTCGTTATAGACACCTTCTTCAACCACGAGGAAACGTACCGCAGTTGCGCCCACCGGTGTGACGGAACCATCAATACGATCCAGACGAACTTCGAATGAAGAGCCAGAAGCATTGCGGATACGAGTTGCGATCGCTGGGCCTCCAACTCCTACAACTGGCTGAGCCACGACAACCATGGAGCTGTAGCTCTTGTCTAGATTGATCGTTGTCCAGCCACTGCCGTCAGCAAATCCATCGAAAACTGCCAGCTTAGGATTATTGGCTGCACTCAGCACCTTGACCTCAATAGTACTGGTAAAGACATTTCCAGTCGCATTGGTCACTGTGTAGGTGAAGGAATCACTACCTGTGAATCCTCCATTCGGAGTGTAGGTATAGGTACCGTCACCATTGGGTGCAACCGTTCCGTTAGAAGGTTGACCTACACCCGTAAGTGTCAGACCACCATCATAACTAAAGTCATTCGAGCTAGGGTCATTAAAGACCACAGCCTGCCCGGCTTCAACGGTCAGCGACTCGGAGACACGCTCGACAGGCATCCAGTCAGCGTACTGACTCAGGTTAGTCTGCGCACTTGCTGATACCACAAGCTGCCAGCTAGCAAAGAAGTCGGTCATATTGTAACCTGTGCGAGCACTCAGCTCAGTAGCCCAGGCATCAATCTTATCCTGACTCGTAGAAAGACCGGAAGCTGCTGTAAGAGCGGCAACTGTATCCTTGATCAGAGCTGGACCAAACTCATCAGAGAGAAGATCAAATGGAGTCCCTTTTACATCCACCGCATAGTGGTTGTAGTGGTTCCAGAGATCATCAGCCTGCATGCGGAAGTAGTTATTAATACGCCCAACGGTAAGCTCCTGCTTCCAAGAATACTTACGGTGAACCTCCTGCATCCACTTGCCACCCATGTTCGGGCTGGTCTCACCAAACTCGTAGAAGATGATGTTCCCAGAGTCGCAGATGTGACCGTACTCGTGGAGAGTCAGCGCATAAGATGAAGACTGCAGGTCTTCTGCGTTCGTAATGTTAGAACCTCTACCATAGGACTGCGGGTAAGTGGACACACCACCAGCAGCGTAGTAGTCATGATGCACTGGCAACTGGCGACCAGCATCATAGGCATAGAATTCACGGACCTTGCCACAGAAGTAATCCCACTCGGTCATCACATCTTGTGGATCACTAAGCGTGCGGAGATACATGTCTGAATCGATAACCAAGGTAGCCTCAGGGGAATCCAGCACACCGAATGGAGTACCACGGTCACGAATTCCAGCCACCCACTCCGCATCGGTAGTTTCACCAAGCTTGAAGTAAGGAGCTTCAACAGCGCCCGTGACAGTCACAATCTGATCACCAGTCCAGGTGACATTACTTGGAACAATGATCTGGATCAATCCACCGTGCGGGTTTGCGATCTGTACTTGGGTCGCATCGAGATTGAAATCGATGATCTGCTTCGGCATGACCGGGTAGTTATTGCCACCTGAGCCAGAACGAAGGTGACTGGTACGCAACTTCAGACCAATACCAGCAAGCTCCGCAGGCACATTGACGGTCACCAACTCACCAGGAGCCGCATAGAAGGGGGTGTAGATCGTCTTCGTGGAATGACCTGCTGGCGGTGACACCGCCGTAAAGGTGGCGTTCGTCACGCGTGGAGCCGATGCGGAAACAGGAAGTGCTGCACGATGTGCGGTCATTTCTGCTGGATCCAGCTTAGCCAAGAGTGAGCACTCGATATCGAGCAAGGTTGTTTCAAAACTATCAGTCACCGGATTGGCTTCCGTGGGAGTAATGCCAGCCACGGTGTCCCCAAAGAGACTTACAAGACGAGCGTAAGCAATATCATCCGGATGTAGGGAGTCAACCAGCTTCTGCATGACTCCGACTGCCAAATCTTTTTCGTTCTGGGTGTGCGCCCCTGGATTGGTGAAGACACCTTCAATCAGGTCGAAGTCCACATGGTCATTGCCTCGGTTGAGGTTTTGCACTCCTCCAGAATAGCCATTCTCTACAAAATAGATGCCAGCTTCACGCAAAAGCTTGTTGCCCGGAATGTCGTACTTCTGCTTACCCCACCACCAGCTGTATCCGGGGCTGTAGTCACACATGAAGAGACCTCCGCCTGCTCTCACATAGTCGCCCACCGTGTCGAGCGTTGCCTGCGAGGCATTGCTACCCAGCCAGCCGGGAATCAAAACCGCTGCACCTGAGAGGTCTGTAGAAAGACTTGATGTGTTAGAAAGAACTACATTCGTGTAACCCTCACCCTGCAGCCAGGTTTGAACCCCTGAACTAAGAGTAACGATCTTAATGGTCTGGCTGCTAGAACCAGCCAACCAGGAAATGCCATTCTTGTAGAAATTCCCAGTGGACGCATCGCCTCCGTAGCTATTCATATTCAACCACTGATGGTCAGGCATGGCGATCACCTTACCTGCACCGAGCGTGGAAGCCGCGACCATTGGTCGGTCTTCACCCTCACCGGCATAGTTGGTTACACTGAATGCTGTCGGCCCCCATGCCGTCATGTAACCAGGCTGGGTAGGATCTGCTAGAGTTGCCACATTGAGAAGAATCGCATCTCTGGCAGCTTCCATATTAACACTAGCATTGACCGAAATAGTCACAGTAGCCGTGTCTGTACCCCCGTTTCCATCAGAAACCACATAGGTAAAGCTATCCCTGCCAGTAAAGCCACTGGCTGGAGTGTATTGGTAGTGGTTAGCCCCAACTGGCGTGAGTGTACCATAGAGCGGAGTTCCAACGGACAATACCGTTAGGGCGTCACCGTCATCATCTTTGTCATTAAGATGAAGATAGTCGAGCTGGAGTGCGACATCTTGCTGAGCGGCAATTACATCATCGTGAGCGACGGGTGCAGCTGCAAAAAGGCTAGTGGCACTTGCCACAAATAAACCTTGAGCGAGCAGCGACCCGCTTAGTTTGTTTGTCATGGGTTTTGCGTGTGGGTTTTCTCAGAGCATGCCCCCGAGAGGAGGCTTCATTGAGCGTTGTAGAGAATGTGAGCGGAACTTCTGACCAGAGAGCGGTGGTCATATCGGTGACTTGTTTCCTATAGACCGAAGCCTATTCGGATAAACCATCCACCAATGCAGATATAACTAAATGATCAGAATAAATTGTATAAAGGCAAATATTCACCTTCTACGTCAAACATATATTACCGTCATACGAAAACTTACAATTATTGCCCCCTATATACGCATATTCACCCACACGAAACTAGATACGCTAATTCTTCAAAGTAAGCACTCCGTTAACGACTGTAACCAACACCTTAAACACGCGTATCCTTACGACCAATATCCCTTATTTATCGGCCTGCAAATACAGGAACACTAAAAACCTACGACTCTCAACCGCCTATTGATTCACATCACGCAAATAGTCAACATATCCACATATCATTCACCATCATGTGTTAGAAGAATCTCAAACAAGCCTTTAATTTAGATCCCCAAAACATACCCACACCTTCTTTACGATTAAACAATTTGCGCTTTCCTCAATCCAGGCAAAGCAAAGCCCGCTCTGCAGAGCTACAGAGCGGGCTTGAATGTAGAATGAAGGGTTAGAAATCTATTGATTAGTCACATCCCCCAGAGACAGAACCTCGCTGCCTGTCAGAGCACGGCTGTAGATCCTGACAGAGCTCACATCGAGCGGATTATCTTCACTATTGTTATCAGCAAAGAGTAACAAGACACTCTCAAGTGAGAACCTGCCATCCACACTTTGTGTGTTACCGCTAAGAATTTGCTGCCCGTCAGCATAGATCCTGTAGAAGGATCCGTTATCCACAGATACTGCAATTCTCACCCAGCTATCAGAAGCCAAGGACCATGCACTGTACTTGGTTGCGGAGAGCCCAATCGTTCCATTCGAATTACGAATGAAGCAATCACCATCGCTAGCATTCGTCGTATCCGTCTGGAAGAGGCTGATCCATTTATTTGCACTACTGGCCGGATAGCTGATATCCATGACGAGCGTGTACTCGTTCACTTTGCTACCGCCACCATTCGCAGCTATACCATGACTCATCGCGTAGTAGCTACCGATCCCGATCCTGGATGCACCGTCGGAACCACTAGCACCATCGTAGCCGTAAACGGCCTGATCACTTCCCGTCAGCACGAGGTCTGCGCCCCAAGTCGCCTTGGTTAGGTCAAGCACGTCGTCAAACTTCCACCATCCTACAAGGTCTGCATTATAAGCTCCCGGTGAACTCTGGTTGTCGGTCGGATCGGTACCGAAGGCGATTTCCATCGCATCTACAATACCGTCGCTATCGCTGTCACTAGAGTTAGGATCAGTACCCGCTGCATACTCTACTGCATCTGTCAGCCCGTCACCATCAGCATCACCTGTTCCATCAGCGCTGGACGTGTTACCGAAGTTAGCGATCTCCCAGTTATCCTCTAGACCGTCGCTATCATAGTCCTCAAAAGCTACATCAAGCACGGCAACATTAACCGCAGCTGTGTCAGTGAGGCCGGAACCATCTGTCACGGTTACCGTGAGAGTGTAGCTTGTCGTCGTCTCGTAATCCACCATGGCAGCCAGGCTAATCACTCCAGTGGCACCATTGATCGTGAAGCCCCCATCATTACCTACTGTGATCGCATAAATCGCAGTATCGCCAGAATCGGGATCAGTGGAAGCAACCGTAGCCACGGCAGTGCCGATTACTGCATCTTCTGAGATACTCACACTCGCACCACTAGCAACTGGAGCTTCATTCACGTTTGTAACATCCACGGTAATCGTAGCCGAGTCACTCAGTGCACCGTCACTCACTTCCACCGTCAGCACATACTGAACTGTCGATTCATAATCGAGTACTGTTGTCGTCGTGATTTCCCCAGTAGCGGAATCGATAGCAAACTCGCCACCACCATTGCCTGCCGTAATACTGTAGACAAGTGTATCCCCCTGATCAGCATCCGTGGCAGTCACCGATCCAACGGCGCTTCCAGCAGATGCATTCTCTGACACAGCGAATGTTTCATCGCTGGCCACAGGCGCACTCTTATAGAGAGGAACACCTCCAAGGGCAGACACTTCAGCTGCCGTCAAAGCCCTGTCGTATAAGCGAGCAGAAGTCACATCGATGGTATTATCCTCTCCGTTGTTATCGGCAAAGAGAAGCAAGGCATCTCCAAACGAGAACCTACCATCTACAGCCTGCACGGAGCCATTCAGAATTTGCTGACCATCAGCATAGATGCGATAGAAGGAACCATTATCAACAGTGACTACGAGTCTTGCCCAGCTATTAGCTGACAAGGCATAGGCACTGTAACCGGTAGCAGACACACCGATCGTACCATTGCTATTACGGACGAAGCAGTCGCCATCATCTCCATTTCCTGAGTTAGTTTGAAATAGGCTGATCCAAGTTCCCGCGCTTGATGACGGATAGCTCACATCCAGCAACAAGGTGTACTCATTCACCTGAGTACCGCCACCATTGGCATCAATGCCGTGGTTCACCCGGTAATTACTGCCTGCACCAATGCGGGCAGCAACATCCGCGCTTCCTTTGCCAGACACCGCAGAATCAGAACCATTCAGCACGAGGTCCTGACCCACCTTGGCCTCGGTAAGATCGGCAGCATTGTCAAACTCCCACCAACCTACAAGGCCTTGCAGGCTAGCATTAGGTGTACTTTGCCCATCCGTCGGATCAGTACTCATTGCAATTTCAAGCGAGTCGCTGAAACCGTCGGAATCAGAATCCGTGCTATTAGGGTCTGTACCTACGATAAATTCGGACAGATCACTGACACCGTCAGAGTCGGTATCACCACTGCCGTCTTTGGCTTCGATAGAGCCGAAGTTGGCAATTTCCCAGGTGTCCTTCATCCCGTCGCCATCAGCATCACTCACCACATTGATAGTGATCGTGCCGCTTCCTGTAAGACCGCCATCATCGGTAGCTGTTACAGTCAGCACATACTGGCTGACTACACCGGCATCCAGCATGATATTGGTCGTAAGCTCACCAGTGGAACTATCGATGGAGAATGCATTCCCCGTATTCCCTCCTGTAAGAGAGTAGGTAATCACATCCGCCACATTACCATCAATCGCAGCCACCTGATAAACCGAAGTGGCCGCTGGAGCTTCATCGGACACATTGATTGTCTCATTTGCAATCACAGGCGCCACGCTGGCATCAGCTCCTCCGAGTGCCGCCAAATAAGCTGCGCCCAAAGGCTGGTCATAGATACGGATAGCAGACACATCCAGATCATGATCTTCACCGTTATTGTCAGCAAAGAATCTCAACACGGAATCTAAAGCATAGTTTCCATCCAATGTCTGGGTATTGCCATTCAGGATGAGATTTCCATCTGCATAAATGCGGTAGAAGCTATCATTGTCGACAACCACTGCCAGCCTTACCCATGTATCCGCAGGCATTGACCAGGAGCTATATCCCGTAGTGCTTACACCTATCGTTTCATTGGAATTCCTGATGAAGCAATCACCGTCATTACTGTTGGTTGTATCCGTCTGGAAGAATGCCCTCCATGTACCCGTGCTAGCAGATGGAGCTTTCACATCCATCAGTAGAGTATACTCATTCACCTTGGTTCCACTACCATTAGCGGCGATACCGTGGGTGGCGATGTAGTGGCTTCCCTGCCCGATACGAACAGCTCCATCGCTACCATCAATACCAGCTGTGGTCTGATGAGAACCAACCAGCTGAAGGTCTGTGCCGATGGAGGCTTTTGTCCGATCCTGTGAATCGTCAAATTTCCATACCGCTACGGGATCAACAGGATCGATCACCTCGATCACTGTGACACCAGTAGCCGTTTTACCGGCACTGTCTGTGATCTGGTACTCAAAGTAATCCGTACCAGTGAATCCTAGCGGCGCCACATAAACCAACTGTGAACCCTGCTGAGTCACAGTGCCACCATTCGCTGATGTTGCATCAAAGGAGGTAAGATTAATGCTCTGACCGTTCGCATCGTGGTCATTTGCCGTAACATCGATGCTTAACTCACCAGACCTGGCACGCACGTAGGTCGCCACATCCATACTCGCATAAGGCGCGATCTCAACGGCCGTGAAACTCTCCTGAGTATTCATGATGCCCAAGCGACTATCCCGATGATTGAGTATCCGGTAGACTTCACAACCACTGAAACGTGCAGGCTGGTTTCCCCCCATGATGCCTGCACCCTCCGGGCTTCCACCTACGAAATGTGAGCAGCTCCAGTTGTGGCCGAGTTCGTGCCTGAATATCACATCAAATGCTCCACCAGAACCCGAGTCATTGATCGAATATTTACTCGAAGTACCCACTGTCCCTACATAGGCAAGACCTCCGCCCACCTTTCCCGTGGAAACACCTGCCACCACATCAGGATTGATCGTTGTGAAATTGGTATTCCAATGACTACGAAGATCACTCAAATAGGAGGATGAACCGACAAAAGGATCCTGTGCAGCATCTGCCCGAATCACGATTCGCTCAAGGTACGGACGCAGCAAGGCATCCCTCATGTAAAGAGCCCGAACGAGACTGATGGAGTACTCAATCCCCTCCATTGCAGTGTCCACATCACTTCCAGATCTCACATTAAAGTAATTCGAATCAGCGTCAATGCCGAGACCAAAACCGTAGACGGTAGACCCCGCCTGCCCAGCTTGCACGGTAGGTGCTGTAGGGTACTGGTAGTTGGTGAAGTTAGAATAAGACGTACCACGCGTTCCTGTCACCGAGGAGCCCTGGGTAAACCAAGTCGCACCCCGATCAAAATACACAGCCCCACGAAAGGTCCCGTCATCCTTTTGAATTCCGCAGGCAATCGCTCCTGGATACTCGTCCACGGTACCAATGTAAGAACGTTCATCCACGGGTGAGTAGGCATCCAGACCGCCGCTGCTGTTCTGGACAAATACTTCAAAGCCCGCGCCACGCAGACTTTCCTTCTTCAGCTGGAGCGTAATGGTCTCGCCATTATACGTCACCGACTGTGTGAGCGCTGTTGGAGCAGCCTCTGAGAGACCGGCGCACAATACGCTAAAGCAGGCCGCTGCAATCGGCGCCCCAATGAGGTTATTATTCATATTGCATGTAGTTATGTAGTTAGAGAGCACGGTCATGTCAGGATCCCTGAGCACGATCGATTGAGTCCCGCCTGAAATAAATTCAGGCAGTTTTCACCCTATCCAATAACGTCACTCGCATAAACCACTCACCTACTGGCATAAACAACAGCATTCTAACATTATTAATAAACATTTAGTTAGAAAAAACATATCATTACCCAACGAGAAACTTTTAATATAAAAAGCCCGTCACGCTAAATCACGCGACGGGCCTGATATGAACCAATTAAAATAAGTTAAGACCTACTCAGCATCTTTGCCTAGCGGGTAGAACTCCGTGATATCAACCGCGCGGTCATAAACACGTACGTCCTTGATGTCGCCGGTAAACCAGTCGTTCTTCTTGTGCCAGATACCACCGCCTCCGATATTGAATGAGGTGCTGGAGCTACCATAGTTGCCTGTGGACTTAGAGTTGCTCGCGCTGAGCACACCGTCGACATAGAGTTTCAGACCTTCACCGTCAGCTACCACGATCACGTGGTGCCAGACGCCTGGCTCGGGAAGCTTCACCTGGGTGCTGCCGCCGCCGGATGTCCAGACTCTCAGGGAGGTGCCATTGATACCGAACTCAACCACACCGGACTGCCCCCAGATACCTGCGTTAGGCGCTTTCTCAAGCGGTGAACGGTACCAGCCGGAGATGGTAAAGGCCGCCATATCATTGAGCAGACCCACCTCTGTGGCGATGAAGTCGTCCTTTCCGTTGAAGCTAGCTTCCTGACCAGTGAATGTGACTCCGTCCACAAAGCCATGGATGGCACTACCGCTATTATCCGTAGCACTTATAGCTCCAGCAGCATCTTCCAGGTTCCACCAGGCCACAAGACCTGCGAAGGTGGAGTCCGGCTTGCTTGTAGCATCTGCCAGCTCAGTACCTACCGTGAACTCAAGAACATCGGCGAAGCCATCTCCATCTGTATCCTTGGAGTTCGGGTTACTACCAGCGAGGTGCTCGTCCGCATCGCTGAGGCCGTCGTCATCAGCATCGCCGAATCCGTCGGAAACCTCCACGCCGCCAAAGTTAGCGATCTCCCAAGCATCGTCCATGGTGTCGCCGTCATGATCCTCGAAGACCACGTCGATGATCTCCACAGAAACGATGGCTGTGTCGGTAAGACCAGCTGCATCGCTGGCTGTTACTTCAAGCTCATAAGCCGGGATGGTTTCGTAGTCGAGCTCAGCCACTGTGCTGATCACACCGGTTGCGGAGTCGATCGCGAAGGAACCATCGTTACCACCAGTGATCGCGTAGCTGACAGAGTCGCCAGCGTCTTGGTCGGTTGCAGCAACAGTCGCTACGTAAGTGCCGATTTCTACATCTTCGGAAACTACACCGCTTGCATCAGCAATGACCGGAGCTTCATTCACGTCAGTCACGTCGATAGTTACTGTCGCTGTGTCACTCAGCTCACCGTCGCTAACAGTTACAGTCAGCACGTGCTGGCTGGCGGACTCGAAATCGAGAGGCGCTGCGGTGGTGATTTCGCCAGTTGCGGAATCGATCGTGAATGCACCGTCGTTGCCACCGGTGATCTCATAGCTGAGAACCGCACCCGTGTCCTGGTCGGAAGCACCTACGGTAGCCACCATGCTACCCACTGCCGCGCCTTCAACAAGCGTAGCCTCGGCCGCCTCAGCTACTGGAGCATCATTCACATCGTTCACGTAGATTTCCACTGATGCGGTGTCGCTAACATAGCCGTCACTCACCTCTACGGTGAGAAGGTATTCGCTGGCTGACTCGTAATCGAAGGATCCAGTGGTGCTGATCTCACCTGTAACAGAGTCGATCTGGAATTCACCACCTTCATTGCCCCCCACGATGGAGTAGCTGAGCACATTACCCTTGTTCGCATCTGTTGCGATGGCTGATCCTACTGCAGCACCTGCTAAAAGGTTCTCATCAACAGTGTATACCGCATCACCAGCTACCGGAGCCTCGTTGTACTCAACGATGTCAACAGCACGATCATAGATGCGGACATCATCGATCACCCCCTTGAAGTGATGTTTGTTATCACGGTGATCGTAACCAATCACCACACTGCGCGCCTTCAGCGTTTTAATTGGACCGGAGCCTTGCGCAGCCACAGCGCCATCAATGTAAACTGTGACCTGATCACCATTCCTAACAGCCATGATGTGGTGCCATTCCCCATCGTTTACAGTCTGTGTGGTGGTAAGATTCACCTGATAGCCGTAGTCATAGATGAAGTAATTCACTCTACCGTCTGCATTCACGTTCAGCATGTACTCACCGAGGTAACCTACGCTACCAGGGTCACGCTGCTGGACGAGTACCCCCTTGGAGTCAAAGTCCGCTGCAGTCTTCATCCAGACTGATACCGTGTAGTCAGTCTTGCCGAGGATTGCCGCATCTGGGCCCGCATTGAGGAAATCATTCTCACCATCGAAGCTCGCTTCACTACCATTGAAGGTAATGTCGCTTACATTCGCGTGGAAGCTGTTACCGGAGTTATCGATTGCCTTGTCCGCACCTGCGAGATCGTTGAGGTTCCACCAGGCGTGAAGACCTTCGAAGGTGGAATCTGGCTGATCTGCCGCATCCACGAGGTCGGTGCCAAGCACTGTTTCGAGGATATCTGCGAATCCGTCGCCATCGGAATCACCTGAAGCAGGATCACTACCGAGAGCAAGTTCCTCGAGATCGGTAAGACCGTCTGCATCAAGGTCGCCGTCACCAGCAGTGGCTGTGGTAGAACCGTAGCTTGCCACTTCCCAGTCGTCCTCAAGACCGTCCAGATCAGAGTCGTCACCGGTAGTCACGTTAGTCACGTTAACAGCCACATCAGCAGTCGCACTGAGACCTCCTGCGTCCGTTACTTTCACAGTAAGCGTGTAGCCAGTCTCTGTTTCATAGTCGAGGCCGGCTACCGTGGTGACTTCACCTGTATCGGAATCGATCGCGAAGGCGCCGTTGCCACCAGATACGATCTTGTAGGTAAGCGCGTCGCCAACATCAGGATCTGCACCAACCACTGCACCCAGGCTTGTACCAACCGCTGCATCTTCAGAAATGTTGACGCTGAAGCCAGCGATGGCAGGAACTTCATTCTGGTTAGTCACGTTAATAGAAACAGTCGCAGAATCCGTAAGGCCCGTTGTATCTTTCGCCTCAACGGTGAGCGCATAATGGGTAGCAGACTCGTAATCAAGCTCTCCAACTAGCGTAATCTCACCAGTAGAAGCATCGATGCTGAACTTGCCAGCTTCGTTACCAGCAGCTATTGCGTAGGATGCAACGTCACTAACATTCAGGTCAGTAGCAACCACAGCACCAATAAGGCTGCCAGCTTCGGAGTTCTCAATGATACTGAAACTTGCATCACCTAACTCAGGAGCCATCTGCACACCCGCAAGCTCCACGATGTCCTGCTGGCTGAGATCTTGGTCGAAAAGATAGAACTCATCCACCTCACCTTTAAAGAAATAGTTGAGACCTCTGTTAGAGCCCAGTCTTACTTCACCGAAGAAGTCGTCGCAGACACCTTCCAGAGTGTGAACCAGCTGGCCATTATTGTAGAGCTTGGTATCAGTACCATCGCAAACTACGGCTAGGTGCACCCACTCATTGAGCGGAGCCGGACCGAAGCTACGTAGAACTGAGCCACGATATGAGAAGCCATTGCTTCGGTCGATCTGGAATGTCCCCCCTGAAGACCCATGGTTACTAGCAAATACACCTTTATAGGCGTACTGCCCGTTAGCTCCAGACTTCGCCCATAGCATGACTGTGTACGCTCCGATTTTAGCAGGCTCCAGATTGACACTGATTCGGTCTCCAGCACCGTCGAAGGAGACGCCGCCGCCTTTGACACCATTTGTGGTCCATTCGGTGTCATTGATCAGAGCACCATCGTGCAACCAACCGGAAGAATCCATAGCCGTGTCACCTTCTGCATCGTCTAGGGACCAGTAGATGAGCGGAGCCATTGCTGGCACGCTCTGCGCATCACTTGCATCAGTACCGTTTACTAGCTCGACGTTATCACTGTAGCCGTCTCCGTCAGAGTCAGCATCGGTAGGGTTCGTGCCTGTAACCTGCTCAGAAGCATTGCTAAGACCATCGCCGTCAGAGTCCTCATCGCCAACTGCCACAGTCACAGAGCCAAAGTTCTCCACTTCCCAGTCATCCTCTAGACCGTCCTGGTCGGAATCGTCCCCTGATGTGATGTTAGTCACATCGACAGTCACCTCGGCAGTTGCGCTCAGGCCACCATTGTCAGCAGCAGTTACTGTGAGCACGTAGCTGATCGCTGTCTCGTAATCGAGGCCTGCAATGGTGGAGATTTCACCAGTCGAGGCATCGATCGTAAACTTACCTTCTGCGCCAGAAACAATCTCGTAGCTGAGTGTGTCACTGCTGTTCAGGTCAGTAGCAGCCACAGTCCCCACGAGACTTCCAACTGAGATATCTTCAGCAACAGAGAATGTTGCGTCGGAGATTTCAGGGGTAAACTGCTGGCCTGAGATACTAATGATGTCCTGCTGTTCAAGCGCCTGTTCAAAGAGGTAAAACTCATCGATTTCACCTTCGAACATTCTGTCCTCATTACGGTTCGCCCCCAACCTCATGGCCCCGAAGTAGTCGTCGCTCACTCCGGTGAGAGTCTTGGAAAGCTGGCCGTTGTAGTACAACTTGGTATCTGTTCCATCGGAGACAACCGCCAAGTGAACCCACTCGTTCAGCGGTGCAGCACCAAAGCTCGCAACAGAACTTCCACGATACGTGAAACCATTTGTTCTATCGATCTGGAACGTAGCATTCTCTGACAAACCAGCATTCGCAAATGCGGAACTGTATGGACTCTGACCATCTGCTCCGGACTTCACCCACATCATCACTGTGAATGGACCAATGTTGGACGGTGTCAGGTTCAGGTTGACCCTGTCATCCACACCATCGAATGATGCACCTCCACCTTTCACTGCAGATGCGGTCCATGCCGTACCGTTAACAAGCTGACCGTCGTTGAGCCAACCAGAAGCGTCTGTCGCTGTATCACCAGAGGCATCGTCTAATGTCCAGTAGACGTATGGAGCCATGGCCGGCACACTCTGGTCATCTGATGGATCAGTTCCGTTAACGAGCTCAACGTTGTCGCTGTAACCATCAAAGTCGGAGTCAGCATTATTAGGATCCGTGGCATTCGACTGCTCGGAAGCATTGCTTAGACCGTCTACGTCAGAATCCTCAGTACCATTGGTTGCTGCTACTGAGCCGAAGTTCTCCACTTCCCATTCGTCGATCAGGCCATCGGCATCGGAGTCGTCATTGATAATATTACCAACCGCCACAGTGACTGTAGCAGTAGCCACATGGTCTGTTGTGTCTACGACTTCCACAGTAAGGATGTAGCTAGAGACCGTCTCGTAATCGAAGCTTACTAGTGTAGTGATCTCACCAGTAGCTGCGTCGATGGCGAACTCGCCGCCTTCGTTACCTTCTATGATGGAATAGCTAAGCGTGTCACCTAAGTCGGAGTCACTAGCTGTGACTGCACCCAAACTAGCGCCAGCTGGTGTGTTCTCAGCTACAGTAAATGTAGCGTCAGCTACCACTGGAGCAGTACTTATCCCGACAGCTACAGGATCAACACCACCCGCCAGAGCTGTAATCTGCCCGGAGTTGAGTGCTGTATTGAATACTGCAAAGTCATCCAGCATGCCGCTCACGCTATCACCACCTCCCGAGTTGGCGCCGATGATAAGCTTGGCGAAATCAGTCACCAGATCAGACTTGCCGGACGCACTGGCGACCACTTCGCCATTCATCCAGATCTCAGAAACATCACCATCTTTAACAAGAGCGAAGTGATTCCATGCAGTCCAGTCCGTACCGGCTGGAGCACCTCCAGAAACGCGGTTTACCGAGGAAGTACCACCTGCATCGAAGTAGATGATCCCGTTACTCCATGGCGTGTGAGCCTGCATGCCTCGATTGTTAGACCCACTGGTAGGAGACAGCGCCCAGAAGGAACTCATGTACTTGCCGGTCTGATTCAACTTCTGCCAGAAACTGATGGTCAGTTTACCATCGCCTGCCGCCTGCTGGAGGAAAGCCACATCCTCGACGGTAATGTACTTGCCGTTACCTGCAGTACCGAGATCAAGCGCCTTATCTCCAGCCTGACCGCTACGACCAAGGGTATCAGCGGATAGGCCTGCGCCACCGACATAATCAGCAGCTGCACCACTGATCACATCTGCCACAGCAGCATCACCAGCAAGATTCTTATCAAACTTCCAGAGTGCTGCCAGACGTGTGCTCGGCACATCCAAGGCATCAGTCGGGTCTGTGCCTTGCTCCATTTCAAAGTAGTCTGCGAAACCATCACCGTCAGTATCGGTAGTCTCGTCGCCTACAACATAGAACTTCGGCCTGTACTCAGCAACTGGATGCTCGCGAGAAGCAAATGAGTTACCTCCACTGGCAATCAATACCTGAGCGTCAATATGGAAGGTGATCGCTCCGTTATCATTACCCACTTCGTTGATAAGGTCGGTCACATCAATCAAGACCGGCACGTTGACCTGTAGATCGTTAGCATTGAGAGTCATCCCTGCACCAGATCCGATCGGACGGGTGTTCCAGGTGATCTCTTTCTCACCCCAGCTATCACCAGAGTCTGCTACAGCTCTGATTCTGATAATCTGGCTAGGCTGAAGGCTCATAGGTGTCAACGAAAGGAAGCTACGCGGATCTGCATAGTTGCTCGCTACGGTCTGATCGAAACGAAGGTAAGCCTCACGGGCGTAACTCCCGGAATCTTTCTTAAGGATCAACCTCGTCTCATCTCCGTAGTTACTATTCGCATAATACCCACTACGCACAAAAGCGTCTGCTACCTTCTGATCATTGTTGGCATAGTAAGTCCTCAGGACAGCACCGCTACCGTCAAGATCCTCTTTGGTGCTAAAAGAAAAGTTTGATTGCTGCCCCTCTTCTCTAACAAGTAAAATCGTTACCTCACCATTATTGTCAGCCTTCAAGAATTCAAGCAACTCTGGTGTAGCCAGTTTGTGGCTGGAACCACCACCAGCGAGTTCAATTCTTCCAAGATAAGTTGTCTGTGCTCCACCCACCTCACTGAAACTAATAGGTGCATTGCTCCCCGTAAGCCCATCCTCAGTCCAATCGACACCCAGATGATCACCATTCACTCCATCAACCACGCCCCATACATCTACGTAGCCTGCGGTACTGACATGATCACCCATGGTGAATTCGATCTCAGCTGTATCACCGTAGCTCTTGTCGCTCACATTGAAGTGAATCCAACCAAGACGGGTATAGCTGCTGCTCGCTCCGAAATTTTTCAAGAAGAGAAATTCCTCTGAACCATAATTAGTGGATGACCCCACCTGAGCGATCACATCCGCATCTGTCTCAAGAGCCCATAGAGATACTGGCTTTTCCTTGGAATTGATAAAGACATAGCCAGTCGCGGTCTGACCGCTGCTATCCTCGATAGTGTAGGAGAAATAGTCGAAACCACTGCCGCCCAGAGCAGAATAAACCAGCTCATCTTGACCATCGGTCCCAGTCCCTACTGAGAGAGATACCGGATAGCCGAGATTAGATTTGGCCTGGAAAGATTTAATCGAAATAGCATGACCATTGGCATCGAAGTCGTTAGCCAGCGCATCAATGGTGACGCTCTCCACTCTACCAGCTTCGATCTCCACCTCCACTGGATCTAGGGCAGCATAGGGAGGAAGATTAACTGCTGCATAAGTACCAATACCGTCCAGCAAGTGAAGCCTGCTATCCCGGTGATTAAGAATACCATTTACTTCCGGACCGCTTAACCTACCCACCTGGTTGCCACCCATGATGGCCTTCCCCTCAGGATTGCCACCCACGAAGTGACCCAGGCTCCAGTTATGCCCCAGCTCATGACGCCACACCACATCAAAGGACCCGTCCCCTGATGTTCCATTGATCGAATAACCATTGCCTGTACCAATTGTCCCTACCCAAGCAACACCACCTCCAATACCCGGTTTGATCGCACAGACCACATCCCGGTTAACACTTTGATTACTAGCCCTCCATTCACTTCTTACTGAAGATAGCGAGAAGTCATCTGTGTAAGGATTCTGCGCTTCATCAGCACGGATGATGATCCTGCCAGCCTTGGGCTTGAGCAAGGTATCACGCATATACATCGCTCGTGTATTGGAGAGAGAGTACTCAATCGTTTCAACCACTGAGGCAACGGAACTCCCCCTTTGCGTATAGTATTTATAATCCGCATCAAAGGCCACATCGAACTCATACATCTCAGCACCATCCTGACGACCGGGTTGCAAATCGCCACCACTCGGAAAGGTGAAGCTCTGCTCCCCGATCCCACGCGTACCGATCACGGAACTTCCCAATGTGAACCAAGTACCACCACGATCAAAATACACCGCACCCTTGAAGGAACCGTTGTCCAGCAACACACCACATGCTACCGCATCTGGATACTCTGCCACCGTCCCCAGATAGGAACGCTCTTCTACCGGATTATAGACATCATAGCCTCCCGTACTGTTCTGCACGAGAACCTCGAATTCCGCTCCGCGGATAGGTTCCTTTTTCAGCTGGAGAGTAATTGTCTCACCTCCATGGCTAACTATCTGGGTCAATGTATCTGGGGCTGCCGCACATACGTGGGCACCAGATACCATCAGGCTAGCCAGCGCGTACGCGGCTATACTTGGTTTTCTTGTCATTTGAGGAGCTCTGAGTTGCGTGTGTTGAGTAGACTTGTGTCTTTTTGATACCCTCCTAACAAAACAAGACATCCGAACACGATACCACCAAGGCTCAGAATCACTTATATATAGGGGTTATCAACCGCTTCAGTACCTGCTAGATAATTCACCAATATCAACACCTTGAAGCATTGACATCTTGAGCTATCGAAAAACCTATCAAATAAGTCCGAAGCAGGCTTGTGATAGCAATAAATCAAACAACAAACCCCATAAATATCGTCAATTGAATTTACAATTTGCGTCGAACCCGGAATCACTAAAAACAAGTGATTGAGTCCAAACATACTTAGACACATTCACCCCACTAACACCTCATCCAAACAAAAAGCCGCCACTGGAGTGACCAGCGGCGGCTTAGCATTTGTTACTTGCGACTGTTAGCTCTATTCGGTCTCTTCTAGGCGGCGTGGACAAAACGGCTACTTGACCCAATCGACTGAGGAGTCGATACATACGAAGAATATGTAGATGAAAGCGGTAGACGCTGTTCCATTTACCATAGCTTTCCGGGAGCTGGCTCCACTACGAGCCCGTCACGAAAATCCACCAGATCCCATCCAATGTTTTTGAAAGATCGGCGGGCTTGCGGACACTTTTAAAAATGTTGGATTTCCTTTGCTGGAGAATAAGTTAATTTTTTACGTGCTCAACGAGCGCGCCCGGCATCTTGTGTGTATCACTTTTCATTTCAGCTGCCGCAAGGTGCCGGAACCCCTTGTTTTTTCGAGGTTTATTCAATTTACCCACACGGCCTAGACCAATCTAAACGCAAGACTTGATATATAACTAACAAAAAAGTCTGCCTCACCTTAGCGAGACAGACTTTACGTATGATACTTCTCAGTACAATAAATTAGGGAGCTGGATAGAACTCGGTAATATCCACCTCTCGATCATAGAGGCGCACATCCTTCACCGATCCATTGAAGTGCTTGTTACCGTTGCGGTTCACACCAAGATAAAATCCTTCAAATACGCCGTTGGATATGCCTGTCAACGTAGCCGCCAAAGTACCATTGTAGTAGAGCTTGGTATCCGTACCATCACTCGCTACTACAAGATGCACCCAGGTTCCCACTGGAGCAGTACCAAAGCTGGCCTTCGTGCCACCGTTGTAGCGGAAGCCGTCTCCCATATCGATCTGGAAGCTATCTCCTCCACTTGGGTGACGGTTGCAGAACACGGATGCGTACTGGTTCTGGCCGGTGGCTCCGTTCTTCACCCAGAGGGATACACTGAAGGCAC
>NZ_FQYR01000010.1 GCF_900141815.1 Rubritalea squalenifaciens DSM 18772 | reverse complement strand
CCGGAAGCGAGCGGAAGATCGATACTATCATTTGAGCCATCGAAGCTCCCTTCACTTCCATTCAGAGTGGCTCCGTTCACGGCACCAGACATCTTGTTGCCAGTATCATCGAGAACGGTGCTCGCCCCTGCGCTCTCATCCAGGTTCCACCAAAGCACGAGACCGTCGTACTCAGAGGCCGGGAAGTCGAGAATATCCATAGGGTCGGTACCCACGTTGATCTCCAACACATCGTGGAAGCCGTCGCCGTCTCCGTCGCTGCTGTTAGGATCACTTCCGGCAAGATACTCCTCGCCGTCGGTCAAGCCGTCGGCATCAGCGTCACCAGTACCGTCACTTGTATTGGTATCCCCAAAGTTGGCGATCTCCCAGTTGTCATCCAGGCTGTCACTGTCGTAGTCCTCGAAGACCACGTCAGTCACGGTGATTGCAACCATGGCTGTAGCTGTCAGACCTCCAGCATCAGTCACGGTCACTGTCAGACTATAGCTGTTGGTTGTTTCATAATCGAGAGCGGACACCGTGGTGATTTCACCAGTAGAGGCATTGATCACAAAGCGACCATCATTTCCGGCAGTGATTGCATAAGTACGGGTATCATTCGCATCCGGATCAGAGGAAGTCACTGTGGCCACGGTGACTCCCACTGCAACATCTTCAGAAACAGTCCCACTGGCACTATTCGCCACTGGCGCTTCATTGATGTTCAGCACATCCACGGTGATGGTTGCTACATCACTCAGGCCCCCAGCGTCGGTTACCGTAACTGTAAGCACGTAGCTGGATGCTCCCTCGTAGTCCAAACTTGTGGTAGTGGTAATCTCACCAGTCGTGGAATTGATAGCAAACTCCCCGCCGCCGTTACCAGCCGTGATAGCATATGTCCAACTGTCACCTGCATCAGGATCAGAGACCGAGACAGTACCAACCGTCGCACTTGCTCCAGCATTTTCAGCGACCGTAAAGGCTGCATCATTGGCCACCGGCGCATTGTTAGGAGCCTCTAGGCTGACCACAGTCACACCGTTGACATCCACGACATAAGCATTCACGCCATTCACTGCCGGCTGGCCTGCAACGGTAATCTTAGACATATGCTCTGAAAGCACACTTGCCACCGTTTCAGATGTGAAGCGTACCTGTCCGGCAAAGTCTGCCGCCAGATCAATGGTAGAGCCGTTAACCGGATTTCCACCACCACGGAACTCCAGTACCGCATCCCCAGCAAGACTTACTGTCGTGTTGGCAATGAACTGGAAGGATACATCCGCACCCGTACCTATATTGAACTCGGATAGAGTAGAGCTCGTCGTATTGAATCCATTAGAGCCCGAAGTCGTTAGCGTAGTATTGGTGATATCAATACGCGCTCCATCAGGAATCACTGTTCCAATACCGATGAAGTTTGCGGAATCCACGGTCAAGCTGGAAGCGACAAGAGGTTGATTCACATTGACCGAGTCAGCAGACGGCACCTGAGTACCAGCCGTCAACGCGTCTGAATCCCAGTTCGCTTCGTTAAAGAAGTCTCCATCACCTGCAGCACCTGTCCAGACAAGATCCGGCGGAGCAGGTGCGCTCAGTGGGTCACTAGGATCCGTACCTGCGGCAAATTCTTCAGCATTGGTATAGCCGTCGCTATCAGCATCGCCACTTCCATCCTGTGCAGCCACAGAGCCGAAGTTGGACACTTCCCACTCATCGGTTAGACCGTCGGCATCGGAGTCATCATTGGCCACATCAGTCACGTTCACTGTCACCGTAGCCGTATCAGTCAGTCCCCCACCATCAGTCACCTGCACGGTGAGCGAGTAGAGAGCCGTGGTTTCATAATCGAGACCAGTGGCTGTCGTGATCGCACCGCTGGTACTGTTGATCACAAAGGCACCACCAGTATTACCAGCGGTAATCGTATAGGTAGCACTATCACCCGTATCAGGATCGCTGGAGCTTACCGTGCTTACAGTCGCACCAATAGAAGCACCCTCAGAAACTGAGCCACTGCCATTGTTTGCTACAGGTGCTTCATTGACATTGGTGACATCTATAGTGACCGTTGCTGTATCCGTGAGGCTACCATCGCTGACTTCAACAGTCAGAATGTACTGACTAATGGACTCGAAATCCAGACCAGCAGCTACGGTGACCTCACCGGTACCGCTGTTGATCGCGAATGCGCCACCGGTATTACCGGCCGTGATGCTGTAGCTAAGCGTATCACCAGTATCTGGATCGCTCGCGACTACCGTGGTGACCACAGTTCCAACAGATGCATTCTCAGCTACAGAACCGCTTCCATTCGTAGCGACTGGCGGCTGATTAGGGGCAGGCGGTGTCGCCAAGGCCAAGATATCCTCATCATTGAGCGCTGCATCATAGACGTAGAGTTCGTCCACTTCACCCTGGAAGAAGTTTCCTTCGTTGCGGTTCGTGCCAAGAGTGATCGTGTCAAACAGATCATCATTCACACCTGCAAGCGTCTGCGAGAGGACACCATTGTAATAGAGGCGTGTATCCGTGCCGTCGGATACTACGGCAAGGTGTACCCAGGTTCCCACAGGAGCTGCACCAAAGGAGGCAGTCTGGGTTCCACGGTAGTTAAACCCATTACCCATATCGATCTGGAAGGTATTGGATGTATTCGGAGTATGGTTTGAGAAGACCGAGCTGTAGATGGACTGACCACTCGCACCATTCTTCACCCACATGGCTACGGTATAGGCACCGAGATTTGTCTCAGTCAGGGCATAATCGATTCTGTCGTCGACACCATCGAAGGAAGCTCCACCGGCATCTACGGCAGAGGACGTCCAGGCGGTGCCGCCAGTGAGCTGACCATCATAGCCATTCACGGAACTATCAGTCGCAACTAGTCCAGCCCCCTCATTCAGGCTCCAGTGAGCCAACACTTGGGTAGTCGGGTTGCTAGCAGCGTTGTTTGGATCCGTAGCAGAGGCTTCTTCTTGAGCGTTGGTGTAGCCGTCACCATCGCTATCAGCTGAACCAGTCGTTGCTGCCACAGAACCAAAGTTGGCCACCTCCCACTCGTCCGTGAGACCATCGGCATCGGAGTCATCGTTTGCTACGTCAGTGACGTTTACGGTAATCGTTGCTGTATCGGAAAGACCTCCGTCATCGCTTACGGTAACTGTGAGCACGTAGCTGGATGCTGTCTCGTAGTCCAATGGTGCAGTCGTGGTGATTTCACCAGTTGCAGCAGTGATGGCAAACAGACCTGCTGCATTACCTCCAGTGATCGCATGGCTGACCACGTCTCCCGAATTCGGATCACTCGCATTGACAACACCAAGGCTGGTGCCTGCTGATGCATTTTCAACCACTGCGAAGGTATCATCAGATGCGCTTGGCGCTACATTCTTCAGCAAGCTGGACTTGATGTACTGAATCTCACTCGGGTTGAGAGCTCGATCAAAGTAACAGAAGTCATCGATCTCCCCCTGGAAGAAGTCTCCCTCATTCCTGTTAGCACCAAGCACGAGTGCATTAAAGAGGTCATCATTGACTCCAGAGAGCACTTTAGCAATTTCACCGTTATAGTAGAGGATGGTATCCGTCCCATCGGATACTACCGCAAGGTGAACCCACTGGTCGAGAGGTGCCGCACCAAAGCTGGAAGTCTGACTACCTCGATACTGGAAGCCATTCCCCATATCGATCTGGAAGGTACCTCCTGTATTAGGCGTACGGTTGCTAAATACACTGCTATAGACACCCTGTCCGTCTGCTCCGGACTTCGCCCACATAGCAACGGTAAAGGCACCAACGTTAGACTGGGCCAGATCGAGTTTGATCTTGTCATCAACTCCGTCAAAGGAAGCGCCGCCGCCATCAACTGCTGTCGTAGTCCAGGCTGCACCTCCGGAGAGAGCACCAGCGTTGGCATTACCGGAAGAATCGGACGCTGTAGCTCCGGCATTATCATCCAGCGCCCACCAGGTCTGGAGTGAGTTGTTAAGAGCTAGCTCATCCACGGCATTACTAGCTTCACCCATGATACCTGTAAGGTCTGAAGAGGAGAGGTTCTGAGTGTAGAGACGAACATCATCCACAGCCATGGTGCCACCGCTACCAGAGCCGATCATCAGCGGCTCACGGCCATGGAAAATGAATGAGCCGGCAGCAAGGGCCGTTTGTGCGGTCTGAGCCCCATCCAAAAAGATCTTCATCTGATCTGCAGTACGGTCAAAGACCAGCGCCACGTGATGCCACTGTCCGGCAGTCACCGCACCACCGTTTGTGATACTGCGCTTGTTGTAGATACCCTCGATCTCGCCACAGTCAGCCTTGAGAACACCGTTCTCCACAAAGAGGTGGAAACCAGTGCTGCGCTCTTGAGCTTTGTACTTATCGAGAATGTCCAGCTTGGTGATCACATCATCCATCTTGATCCAGAGACAGATGGCGTAATCCTTGTCCATCGGGTCAAAGAAATTCCCCTGAGACATCTGATCACTATCAAATGGGTAGAAGTTATTCGTGCTACCAGTGTAAGGAATTGGAAGGATGTTTGTATCATCCACCAACAAACCACCGGAAGGAACCACCAAGGCATATCCGTCTGGTCCAGTTGTGAGCTGGCTTTCAATGTTAGAGCTCTGCAAGACTGCTGAGTGGCCAAGTCCGGTGCTATTGCTCACAGAAGCACCGGAGACATCATTGAAATCAAACTTCAGGGTCAGGCCATTGTTGACTACCTCGATGAAAATCAAATCCTGAGCCTGCAGGTTGGCACCACCGTCACCAGCACCCGAGTTATCCTCGATGGTATAGGCAATGATATCCTTGCCCACATAACCTGCGGGCGGCGTATAGATCAGGTCGTTTCCAGACTGGACCACGGTACCACCATTGGCGGTTGTCGCGGTGAAAGAGACGATCGAAATACTATCTCCGTTGAAGTCTGTATCATTGACCAGTGGTGAAATCGTTACCGCCTGGTTCACGTTAGTCGTTGCCAGATCCAAATGAGAATATGGATGCGCTGGTGACGGGTAATCCCCATTAGGCTGAAGCAAGGTTCCATCAGCTATCTTGATGTCGCGCTTCTCACGCACACGCTCTACGTTGTAAGGCCCGTGGTTCGGTCTGTTAGACCCCATAGCATCGCGACCGTATCCCCAGTGATGAGCATTCCAGTTGTGCCCACCGGATTCGTGGTAAAGGGTCTGAGTACCGATAGCACCCTGCCCGTAGTTAATAGTCTCGTTTTTTCCGATGCGGTTCTGCCATGCATAACCGCCGGTACCGAAGAGACCCACGCTTGTCTTGTAACTGAAAATCTGCTCCCAAGCAGCATTCCTCAATGGCTTGGCCGCATCAGACCACTCCGCCTCAATGATATTGAGGTGGTTTCCAGAACCTGTAGGAACGTAGTACTCCTGATTTTCACGCGTCACTAGTGTGGCAATCGATACGGCTACACCCGTATCTCGACCCATCATGAGGTCATAAATATTGAAATTATGCTCGGTTAACGCCCATGCTAGATCTGGATCACTCGCACCTTCGTTGACGAAGCGGTGGTAATTAATATCTACCCCCATAGGCAACTCCCCCATACCCCCCTCAGGTCGGGTCGGATTCGCTGTTGCAGCACCGCCTTGATTGAGACTTGCGGAGACATCATAGCCGCTGACTTGCCAGACGTAGCCTCGGCCTTTCAAATGATCGAATGCGTCTGCCTTAATGGTACCATCGGGAAGGATCGTGGCACAGACAATCACGTTGGGGTCACCTGCGACTGTACCCCGGTAGGTACGTACCTGAGGGATATCATTGGGTGATAAGGTATAGGTCTGGCTGTTTCCGTTAAATCGGTAGTAAGCAACACCTGGCGCTCTGACTGAGCGCTTGGTCAAATTGACCGTCGTTTCGGCGGTCTGATTACCGTCCGTATCAAGATTCAGGACAAGACTGTCCGGCAAGGTTTGTGCAAATGCTATCAGCGGGGTCATGGAACAAGCCGCCAATAACACGCAACAGGGGTTTGCTGTCATGTGTGTGGGTAGTTTGGGTTGATTGAAGCTGAGGACCTTTCAGACCCACAGCCATGTAGAGAGCAGAATCAAACCCACCGGGAGCAGAACTAAGATTTGAGCAGTATAGTTCCACTAAGAGGAGCGATTCCATATATATATGAGATGCCAAACCACAATGTTAACACTCTCATATGTTTTTTCAGAAAAACACACATAACACATTTTAAGACAAAATACTACAACCCCACTAAATCCATCAACAATACGCGCAAAAGCATGAAACACCTGTTCATCACACACCCTAATGAGTCACTGCATGAAAAAAGCCGCCACATCTCAAAATGCGGCGGCTTAGTTTTATCCGGGTGATCCTGATAATCTTACTCGGTCACTTCAAGTGAGAGATGATCGATGCTGATAGTATCCTGATTGCCATTACCTGCCGTACGGTCGGTATCGCGCACACGAATGTAGACCGTTCCGGTCACGCCCGCTGGCAGAGGAGCAATCTGAGGTGCATTATCATCTGAGGTCTTGGTCACCGTGATGAGGTCCGTGAAGTTGACTCCATCTGGAGAGAAAGAGAAGACGAAGTCATCCCCCTCGCTATTGGCACTATGAAAAGCCTCTACACTGAGCTCTACGAGCACGCCACCCGCTCCGATGTCGAAGCTCCAGGTATGCTCCAAGCTGGATACACGTGATGAAGGCTTCCCTGAGGTCTTGTTCTCCTCCAGCACCTCGTAGACATTGTCTGAAGAATAGGTATCGAGATAACTTCCCGAGACAAATAAACCATCACTCAGAACCTCGCCATTACTCAGATAACTGACAGGAGGAGCCGGCTCTTGATACAAGCGAACGATGGTGGCTCCATTCTCAGAGACGATCTCAAGGTTCGTTCCAAGCACGGCCGGGCTACCACCCACGGTGAACTTGCTCAGATGCTCGGCTGTCACATCCGCCACCGTCTCATTGATAAACCGAACATACCCCGAAGAATCTACTGCAAGGTCAATGGCAGAACCATTGACTGGATTCCCTCCACCACGCAACTCCAGAACAGCATCTCCACTCAGACTAGCATTGATATTCGCCAAGAACTGGAAGCTCGCATAACTCCCAGCACTAATGTCCAAGCTGGAAACCAGCGAAGCTGTCGCATTGATTCCATAGGAACCAGTAGTGGTTAGATTGCTCGCATCCATATGAATAGATGCCCCGTTTGGAACGATGTAGCCAGCCAGATCAAAGAAGTCAGCATTAACAACAGTAAGACTCAACGCATTCAGGTCACTACCCGAGTTGACCGAATCAGCCACCGGAGCCTGAGTACCCGACGCACCAGAATCGCTATCCCAGTTGGCTTCATTAAAGAAGTCGCCGTCGCCAGCCACTCCAGTCCACACCAGATCCTTAGGAGCAGGATTACTTGCTCCATTGTTAGGGTCTGTTCCTAGTGAAACTTCCAGGGAATCACTGTAGCCATCGCCATCCGAGTCGGTGTTATTCGGGTTGGTGGCAGCAGCTTCTTCTTCGGCGTTGGTCAGACCGTCGCCATCACTGTCAGTCACCCCGTCAGTCGCGGCAACCGATCCGAAGTTGGATACTTCCCACTCATCGGTAAGACCGTCGGCATCCGAGTCATCATTGGCCACATCTGTAATATTCACGGTAATGATGGCAGTATCGGTCAGACCTCCACTATCGGTCACGGTTACTGTCAATGAGTAGCTGGCTATGGTCTCATAATCGAGAACTGTTGCCGTCGAAATCTCGCCAGTAGTAGCGTTGATTACAAATGCCCCACTCGGATTTCCTGCAGTAATGGCATAGGTAACACCATCTCCCGCATCTGGATCACTGGAGGTTACCGTGGTTACCACTGAGCCAATCACTGCTCCCTCCGAAATGGAAGCACTGCCGTTGTTCACCACAGGAGCCTCGTTCACGTTGCTCACATCAATAGTGATCGTTGCGGTATCACTCAAACTGCCATCGCTGACTGCAACGGTCAGCACATGCTGACTGGCGGATTCAAAATCCAATCCAGATGCCACGGTGATTTCACCTGAACCACTGTTGATCGCGAATGCGCCACCAGCATTGCCAGCTGTAATGCTATAGGTAAGCGTGTCTCCTGCATCTGGATCAGACGCACTGACTATACCAACAATCGCACCAATGGATGCATCTTCACTCACGGAGAATGTGGAATCAGTCGCTACAGGAGCGCTGTTCCCCACCGCATCCGCATTAAAGATAGCAGTAATTTCTGCTGCACTCAACGCACGGCTGTAAACCCGGATATCATCCAGGCTCCCATTAAGGAAACGAGCACCACCAGTTGGATCGACTCCGAGTACCGTTTGCGCATCAAATGCCTCCACGGCATGAGATCCCACATTCACGGCAGACTGCATACCCGTGCCATCGTTCATGTAGATCGTCGCCTGAGTCGGCTCCACGACCAAGGCCACATAGGTCCATACTCCATCAGGCAGAGTAAGCCCGCTGCTCCATCCCCACTGGCCAGAGTTCCAGTGATACCGCAGCTCGTTATTGGAAACATGCAGACCTGAAACAGTGCTTCCACCGCGGCAGAACACCAGACCCGCAAAGCTCTCATTTCCACTTCTCTTCACCCAACCGGAGATAGTTACCGTGTTAGAGTTCAAGTTAAGTGCAGGAGCAGTCACTTGATCATCGACTCCGTCGAAATCCAACGCACCCCCATCAACTCCTGAGATCCAGCTAGGACCAGCTACAAGAACCCCATCGGATAGCCCCATGGAATCCATGGCACCAGTTCCAACTCCATCATCCAGCTTCCAGTAGGCTGCCAGACCTGGACCGCCATTCACACTTGGCAAGGAAGCACTATCCAGCGGATCCGAACCTTCTGCCAACTCAAAGAAATCACTGTAACCGTCAGCATCTGAATCGCTGCTATTTGGATTGGTTCCAGCCGCATATTCATTCGCATTGGTGAGGCCATCATTATCCAAATCCTCTGCGCCGGTGGTTGCTGCTACAGAACCAAAGGTTGAGACCTCCCATTCATCGATCAGGCCATCGGCATCGGAGTCATCATTCGCAATGTCAGTCACCTCGATAGAGACATTCACGGTATCACTCAAGCCACCGGCATCAGTCACCTCAACGGTAAGCGTGTAACTCGTGCTCGTTTCATAATCCAGACTGGACGCCAGTGTAATTTCACCTGTTTCAGAATCGATTGCAAATGAACCGTCATTTCCAGAGGTGATGACATAGCTGAGGACATCATCAGCATTTTGATCACTAGCTGTCACGGAACCAACTATAGTCCCCACAGAGGCATCCTCTGCATACTGTGCATTGAATCCACTGGCAACAGGAGCATGGTTGAGAAATTGCTGATAGAGCTCCTCAAGCTCTGAAGGATGCAATGCTCTGCCATAAACACGCAGGTCATCGATCTCTCCAGTAAAATCACGCGAGCTATTCCCTGGATCGAGACCAATATAGCTAAGCCCATTGAATGCCTCAGGCGTGTGAAACTTGGCATTCGTAGAAGTGGCCAGGGTGCCATCATGATAATAGACCGTAGCCTGATCCGTCTCCACCACCATGGCAACGAGCAGCCATTGCTGCTTTGGCACGGATAGCCCGGAACTCCACCACCACTCATCACCATCCCAGTGATAACCCAAGGCGTTACCGGAACCAATATTGAGACCTGAGGCATTATTATTCCTCGTGAAATAGACGGCGCCACCACTTTTCTGGTCGGCAGCAGGCAGTTTCACCCAGCTAACAATTGTCTTTGATGTACCACCATCAGACAAACCTTTATTAATGATCACATGGTCATCCACACCATCAAAGTCTAGCGAACCTCCATTCGGACTATTCTTCCATACAGGCCCATTCTGAAGCGCACCCACATGAGAGCCCGCTGAGTCAGCCAGAGCATTGCCGCTACCATCATTAAAGGTCCAGTGAGCTAACAGGCTCGTATTGATATCATCTATTGAGCTGCCAGTAGTAAACGACCACACCGAACCTGCCACGGTGGTAGATGCATTTACCGAATCTACTCTCCAGAAGTAAGTCGTATTCGGCTGCACGTTCACGAGAATATCATCCGCTGATGTTGCTCCCACATACTCAGAAGAAGAGGTGTTCGCAGCAGCCACCGCACTCTGGCTCGTTCCCAGATAAACCTGGCTCTGGGTGGATCCTGGAGCTGGATTCCATTTCAACACACGCGCAGTAACAGAACTGGCTCCATCGAAGGGCACTGGCACCGTAGCCGCCCCACCATTGACGAGACCTGTGATTTCAGCAGCGCTCAGAGCCCGCTTGTAGATTCTCACATCATCGATATCCCCGGTGTATTTACGAGAAGCGAAAGCTGGCTCCCAACCAATGAAAGTAGTCCCTGTGAAATTGGCTGGCGTATGAGTACCGGTGTTCACCGCGGACTGCATGGTCGTGCCATCATGCATGTAGATGGTCGCTTTGTCCGCCTCGACCACGAGTGCCACGAATACCCATTGGTTTGCAGGAGGCACCAGGCCTGAGTCCCAGCCCCACTTGCCACCATTCCAGTGGTAACGCAGCTCATTACTGGAACCGAAGTTCAGTCCACTGCGAGAACCTTCATTGAAAATGATGCCAGCCGTATTTGCCTGGCTCTGAGCAGGACGCTTGATCCACCCTGTTAGCGTAGCTGTTATGGAACTAAAATCAGCACCATGGATCTCGATGTAGTCGTCAGAGTTCGCCATGGTGGCGGCTCCAGCAAACTGGCCTGAAGATGTCACCAGCTTGCTAGCGGAACTTGCCAGATTAAGATTCCCGCTAGAGTCTGCCAGATCAATCGCGTCTGTCGCATCGTCCAGCCTGAGATGAGCCACCAGATCTTCTTCAGAATTCACATGAATACATACCAAACCTGTGGCTGTTTTCCCTGTAGAATCAGTGATGGTGTAGTTGAACCAGTCAAATCCGACATACTGCACAGGCGGTGTGTACATCAACTGAGCACTTGATCCAGTGCCGCTCATCGTCACCGAACCTCCTTCATGAGAAGACGCATCAAAGGCGATAATACCAGTAATTGCATGTCCATTTGCATCGTGATCATTCACCATCACATCAATCGCCACTGAGGTATCGATCCCTCTTCTGAAGACTGCTGAGTCCAGTGCCGCGTAGGGTGGAAAATTAATCGTAGAATAAGTACCCTCGGAGTCGAGATAGCCTGCGGTGACCCAGATATCACGCTGGTAGAACATTTTTTCTATCTCTGGAGCACTGAATCTGGAGAGGCGGTTTCTTTCACTGTTGGTGGTGGATCCCTCCGGAGCCCCGCCATCCTCATGGTTCACCCTGAAGTTGTGTGCAATCTCATGCCTCAACACCACGTAATGATTATCACCGCTGGATTGGCTCACATTGTAACCCCAGGTATTTCCGATACTACTCGACCAAGCTTGGCCTCCACTACCATAACCAAAGCCAGACACAAAATCTCGGTTCGCATCTGTCTGGTTCGCCCTCCATTCATCTGTGAGAGGCCCCAAACCGACAATATTCGTCTGGTAAGGATCTTGCGCCGCGTTTGCACGAATGATCACACGCGCCAAATAGGGCCGAAGCATCGCACTACTCATGTAAAGCGCACGTATACAGGCATAACTGTATTCCACATTCTCGAAGGCCTTTGCCACACTACTTCCCGCCGCATTGGAATAGTAGGCATGATTCACATCCACCGCACTATCAAAGGCGTAGGTCGTACTCCCTGCCGCGCCAGGAGTCAGCCCATAAGTCGGAAAAGCAAAATTCTTCCACTCATCCACACCACGCTTGTAGGTAACCGTCTGGCCAGAAGTAAACCAGGTCCCCCCTCGGTCAAAGATCACCATGCCGCGCACAGTACCGTCATCCTGTACAATACCCGCGGAGACAGCCCCGGGATATTCATCTACCGTTCCCAGGTAAGACCTTTCTTCTCCCGGCGTGTATGCATCAAATCCCCCACTGGAGTTTTGCACGAGCACCTCAAAGTGCATCCCTCGGAGCACCTGCCTTGTTAAACGCAGCGTAATCGTTTCGCCGTCATGAGTAACAGTCTGCGTGATATTATCCTCCAGAGCTTTAGCGCTGCCGACTAGCAACAGCGAAATCAGCAAGGTACAAATTAATGAGGCACACCATGGCCTCATGGCGACTTTCCGCCATCGGTGGTTATCTAGGGTTTTCATGAGCTGTGTGAGTGTTTATCTCCAAGCCGTCTAACATAACTGAAATATATGGGTTATTTATCAGTTACATTAAATAGATTAGACCACTGACATATTAATTCCCCTCAGAAGCCACAACTAAGTTCTCCCCTTCAACTGCTTTCTGAGCCATAAGAAACCCTGACTCAAAATACCATTTATCCTTATTTAACAGGAAATACCACCCAAAACCGGAACCATTTAAGGACCACCACAATCCCTCATCCAGTAAAGAAACCTAAACAAATAATGATATCATTTCACTTAATAGAAAAAGCCGCCACGAGAGATCTCGAAGCGGCTTGATAATCAGTTATATTGCAGTGAAGGTTACTCGGTAACTTCCAAGGTGAGATGATCGATACTGATCGTATCTTGACCACCATTACCCACCGTACGGTCCGTATCACGCACACGGACATAAACAGTACCAGTCACCCCTGCTGGCAGCGGAGCGATCTGAGCTGTGTTATCATCCGAGGTTTTGGTCACCGTAATGAGGTCCGTGAAGTTGATACCGTCTGTAGAGTAGGCGAAGACAAAGTCGTCCCCTTCAGTGTTTGAGCTATGGTAGGCCTCCACACTGAGTTCCACCAGGATGCCACCAGAACCGATATCGAAGCTCCAAGTATGCTCAAGGCTTGATACACGGGATGACGGCTTGCCATTGGTTTTTTCCTCCCGAAGAACCTCATAGACATTGTTAGATGTTTGAGTATCTGCTAGAGAACCAGAGATAATAGAACCATCAATCATGGTCTCAGCGTCACTGGTGTAGCTGGTAGTACCGCCACCCTCGTTCACATCCGTAACAGTCACACTTACGATAGCGGTATCGGTAAGACCACCACTATCAGTCACGGTTACTGTCAATGAATAGCTGGCTGTGGTTTCGTAGTCCAAGGCGGTGGCCGTAGTCACCTCACCAGTGGAGCTATTGATCGCGAAAGCGCCTCCTACATTACCTGCGGTAATAGCAAAACTCAGGGTATCACCAACATCAGGATCGCTGGCGCTGACCGTAGCCACACTAGTACCTACAGACACATCTTCAGCCACAGTACCACTGGCGTTGTTTGCCACTGGAGGATTATTCGTTCCAGGCTGATACTCGTTATAGACATCATTAAGATTCTGTCCGCTCTTTGCCACGTTATAGATCTTCACCTCATCGATGAACCCATTGAATGGCTTGTTGTTGTCACGGATATCACGGCCAACGCCAACCCCGATACTGGAACTCAGGTCACGGATGGTACCGGACCCTGAGGCAGCAGCGACAGGGTTCCCATCAATGTAGATGTAACCGTTCTGACCATCGCGTACAGCGGCCACATAGTGCCACTGGCCATCATTCACGGTCGCAGTCGTGCTGAAGTTGAACTGATAGGCGCTATTGCCATAGACATAGAAGTTCAGTGTACCGCTTGCAGTCACTCTGAATGCATACTGTCCATTGAAACCGCCGTTACGTTGCTGGATGATCACCTGCTCGGACGAGGCGCTGGTTTTGATCCATGCGGAAACCGTGAAGTCTGTCTGACCACCCAGTGAAGGACCATTACCGAAGGTGACGGAGTCATCAACACCGTCGAACTGCAGACCGTTACCAGTGAAACCTGTGGTCCAAGAAGCACCGTTCACGGTACCCGTATTGGAATTCAGCGAAGAATCCGAGGTGCTAGCACCGCTGCCTTCATCAAACTTCCAGTGAGCAACCAGTCCAGCCTCATACACAATGGAATCCGTGGAGAAACTCCAAACATTACCTGTGATCGTGCTTGAGGCAGTCACGACATCCACTCTCCAGAAGTAGGTGGTGTCTGTATCCAGATCAAAGATCCACTCAGGATTGGCTGTGCTTCCCTGATATTCAGCGGATGCGGTTGTAGCATTGGCCACTGCAGTTTGATTGGTACCGATGTACACTTGGTAGGAAGTGGCCGCAGCACTTGGAGCCCAACTAGCAGTAGGTGCGTTCACCTCGCTCGCGCCATCAAACGGGCTAGGACTTTCAGCGGTTCCGCCGTCATAGACCTGCTGAAGATCGGCCTGGGTCATCGCCTTGCCGTAGACACGAGCCTCATCAAGGACTCCATTGAAACTACGAGCACTACTGTTAGGGTCACGACCTACATAAGTAGTACCGAAACCAGCAGCCGTATGAGTCACGTTGTTGACAGCAGACTGGAAGCCAGAGCCATTGTTCATGTAGATGGTTGCCTTGTTCGGCTCGATCACAAGAGCAACGAAGGTCCACACACCAGGCGTAGGCACCAAGCCGGAATTCCAGCCATAGTTGCCGCTATTCCAATGGTAGCGAAGCTCACCAGCTGTACCGAAGTTCAAACCTTGCGCTCCGCTAGTACGGTCAAAGATAATCCCCGCCCAGGATGGCTGAGTCACCTCAGGTTTGATCCAGGCTGTCATGGTCACGGTATTAGAATTCAGCTTCATGCCGGAGACTGTTACGTGGTCATCCACACCATCCAGGTCTGCACCATTGCCGTACTGACCGGCTACAGAGACAGTCCCAAAATCGGTGCCATTGAGACTACCGTTGTTACTATAGACAGAGGCATCATTTGCCACGGTTCCGCTGGTTTCATCCAGATTCAGATACAGCTTCAGATTATCACTAGGCTGCACATCAATCACAGCGATACCCGTAGCAGTCTTACCTGCTGAGTCTGTAATGGTGTAACGGAAATAATCTGTTCCCAAAAAGGCTCCAGAAGGAGTGTATACCAGATTTTGGCCAGCCTGGCTTACTGTACCACCTTGAACGGTGGCACTATCAAAGCCTGTCAAGCTGATGGTCTGACCATTGGCATCATGGTCATTGGCAAGTACAGGGATGCTCACACTGCTGTCCACTGACTGCACGAATACTGCAGCATCCAAGCTGGCGTAAGGAGGAAGCTCTACAGCGGTGTAGGTACCTTCACTATCCACAATACCGCTGGAAATCTTGCTAGCGCGGTGAGCTAACACTCGGTACGCCTCACAACCGCTAAGTCGACCAGGCTGGTTACCACCCATCAGGCCGGCACCCTCCGGACTTCCGCCCACGAAGTGACCACAGTTCCAGTTGTGACCCATCTCATGGCGCCACACGACATCGAAATGGCCGGAGCTACCACTGTCATTTACCGAGTAGCCGCTACTGGTTCCTACCACACCGACCCAGGCGAGACCACCACCCACTTTACCAGGGGTAACACCTGCAACGAGGTCGCTGTTGGCAGCCGTGTGGTTCGCATTCCAGTGAGTGCGCAGGGCATCAAGGTAGGTACCTCCGCCAAGACCATTGTATGGGTCCTGACTTTGATTGGTACGAATGATCACACGGCCCAGGTAGGGACGCAGCAAGACATCTCGCATATAGATCGCACGCGTGACACACACGCTGTACTCGATCAGTTCGAAGGTTCTCGCGGTATCACTTCCGCCAGGACCACTGTAGTAGCCATACTCGGCATCGATACCGATATCATAGGCGTACATGGTGGTACCACCCTGACCAGCGGTCACGCTGGATGCCGAGGGATACTGGTAGTTGGTAAAGTCATCAGGACCGTAGCCAAGACCTCGTGTGCCGATCACCGATGTGCCAAGAGTTCGCCACATGACTCCTCGGTCAAAGTAGACAGCTCCCAAGAACTGTCCGTCATCCTGAAGAATACCGCAGGAGACAGCTCCCGGATATTCATCGACTGTACCAATATAAGACCTCTCATCCACGGGTGTTAGAGTATCGTAACCTCCCGAGGCGTTTTGAGCCCATAGTTCGAACTGCGACCCCCGGAGGTTTTGCAGATCCATTCGCATGGTGATGGTTTCACCATTGTAGGTAACACTCTGCACCACATTTGAGGGTGCAGCCTGTGCAATACTGATAGAACCTATCAGCAAGAGGACGGCATGACAAAATCGCCGCCTGAGCATTTTATGAATTAGGGTTTTCATTACGGAGTGTAATTATGAGTTAAAACACCTTTCCGATCTAACCCCTCACGCTACCTTATGGTGAGGCGCATGCGGGACATCTCAGAAAGGCGATGGGTTTCGCCCCCTAAACAAAACTTTCATTCTATAGAAGAATGAGGGAAATCATATCAGGCCTCATATAGAAACCCAACATTCACCACCTGTAAGTAGCGAGTAGAGAGCAGGTTGCATGCTATGTACATACCCCCAAATACGTCAACCTCATAAAAACACAACCACCGCAACCCAATACACCCGAATCAATACAAATCACTAATACAGAAACAAATACAAAAAATAACAACCTAACAATAAAACACACAACCCACTTACATTAAGCAAGAAACACCAGAAACACACATTGAAATTCAGGAATTGTTAATATATTAGAACGAAAATTACTCTCGACGCAATTTTACAAGGCAAACTACTCAACGCGTTACTCTTCAGGCATATTTCACCCTCTCAGGCCCCCAGAAAGGACTGCACCGCCTCACGCATGCCGCGCGCCTTGTGGAGAGTTTCTTCGTACTCAGCCTCTGGATCACTGTCCGCCACGATCCCGGCACCCACATGGTAGTGCAGTTTTCCACTCTCCCTAACAAGAGTACGGATCACGATATTAAACTGGCTCTCCGCACCAAAGCCGAAGTAGCCCATCGCTCCTGTGTACAGACCTCTCGGCTCGCTTTCGAGTTCATCGATGATCTCCATCGCGCGCTTCTTCGGAGCCCCGGTGATACTCCCACCTGGAAAGCAGGCTGACAAAGCCTCCACATGACTCATTCCATCCCGAAGCTCCCCCGTCACAGTGGACACCAGATGATAGACCTGCTCCAGCTTCTCCAGCTTGAGCATCTCCTCCACTCTGACGGAGCCGAACTTACACACCTGGCCAAGGTCATTACGCTCCAAGTCCGTAATCATGACCAATTCGGCACGCTCCTTCTCGGAGCTGCGTAGCTCATAGGCACTGCGCAGGTCGGCATCCGGATCTTCATGACGAGGACGTGTCCCCTTGATCGGGCGGGTCTCAATCACACCACCACTGATTCGTAAAAAGGTTTCTGGTGAGGACGAGAGCACTTCCCTGCCATTCAAGTCCATGTAGCTGGCCAGCGGAGCGGGCGACTTCTCACGTAGAGCAAGGTAAAGCTCAAACAAATCCCCCTCACCCTCGATGTCCGCCTCGAATTTCTGGGTGAGGTTCACCTGATAAATATCACCTGCCGCGATGTATTCGCGGATCCTCGCTACCTTTGCCACATAATCCTCATGACTCATCAGAGAACGGAATTCACCGATACGTACCGCTGCATTTCCAGATTCAGACTGAATCGCGGAGGACAGATTCCCTACCTCCAGCCATTGACCATCTGCATGGCGATACACCAGCATCTCTTCATAAACTCCAAAACAGTAGGCCCCCTCATACTCCAGCCAGCCGCACAAGCCTCCGTGGGGAAGCGGGCTATTCGCAGCCTGGTGCTCTTCAAGTACTCGCTCCAGTTCGCTTGTATCGCTCACGTGCCCCGTCAACACCTGAGCGGGCCGGGCAGCAATGATGGAAACAACCTCCCCGTAACTTCCAGGGATATTCCCCGAACTATCAAAGTAGACCAAGCCACCCAGATGCCTCAGGCCAGAGGCTACTTCCTCCGGCTTCAGGTCTAGTTCGATCTCTCTCAATCTGGCTGGCATCGCTATCGGGTCGGCCACAGACTTCAATGTTCACCAGCGTTCTACAACCCCAAATCACCAAAACACCACTAATTCATCCCCTCATTCGGCTCGACAGACCATTGCAGACTCATGGTAAATTAGTTAAGAAAAGATAAGAATAGTATTTGCGGCGTAAGCCATGTGTGCCATTTTCAGATACCATTCAGGTATTGCAGTCTACCTCTAGCAGATCTTCCATGAATAAAAAAATCATCATCATCGGAGCGGGCCCGGGCGGCCTCACCAGCGGCATGTTGCTAGCCCACCGCGGCTATGATGTCACCATCCTTGAGAAAGCTTCGGTCATTGGAGGTCGCAATGCAGCCCTGCAAGCAGGTGACTACACTTTCGATACTGGCCCCACCTTCCTACACCAGAAGTTCACGCTGGATGAAGTTTTTGCCGAGACTGGCCGCAATCCAGAGGACTACATGGACTTCGTGAAGCTCGACCCCATGACCACCCTCACTTGGGGAGACATCTCCATGGAGACCAGCTTTGACCAGGAAACAATGACCCGCAATATCGAGGCGGCTTTCCCTGGTGAGTCCGCCAACTACCAGCGCTTCATGGACGACCACGCCAAGAAGCTCCAAGCGATTTTCCCGTGCTTGCTCAAGCCCTACCACAAGCTATCTAGCTTTCTGAGTAGCCACTTGGTGAAGGCCCTGCCCTATGTCGCCACCACCAAGTCAGTGATGGACGTTCTCAGCGAGTATTTCACTGATGAGCGACTCAAACTCGCCTTTACCTTCCAGGCCAAATATTTGGGCATGTCCCCATGGAATTGCCCAGCTCTATTCAGCATCCTCTCCTACATCGAGTACGCCCACGGCATCTACCACGTGCAGGGCGGCCTCTCCAACATCTCAGCCGGCATGGCCAAAGTATTCGAGGAGGAAGGCGGAGAGCTCCGCCTGAATACCGAGGTGCAGGAAATCCAGTACGATGGCCGCCGGGCAGCCACCGTCACTCTAACCAATGGCGAAGTCCTGAAATGCGATGACCTGATCGTGAATGCCGACTACGCCCATGCCCGCAACCGTATTTTCGGGCCTCAGAATGAAGAAGAAGAATCCCTAAGGAAGAAGAAGTACTCCTGCTCCACCTTCATGCTCTACCTGGGCCTCGACAAGCTCTACTCAGACGAGCCCCATCACCACGTCCTCTTTGCCGATGACTACCACCAGAATCTGCGGGACATCCAGGATGAGCAGGTGGTCTCTGATGACATGTCCATCTACATCCGCAACTCCAGCGTGACAGACCCGACAGTCGCTCCTGAAGGCCATTCCCAGCTCTACATCCTAGTTCCCACCATCAACTGCCGCCACGGCCAGGACTGGGAAGCTACGCAGCAAGCTTACAAAGACCGCATCCTCGACCGTATCATCAAGCGCACCGGCATGAAGGATCTGCGCGAACACATCGTGGAGGAAAGAATCATCACCCCGCAGGGATGGCAGCAGGCAGACATCTTCATGGGCGCCACCTTCAACCTGGCGCATACCCTGGACCAAATGCTCTACCTACGACCACACAACCGCATGCAAGGTTTCGACAATATCTATCTGGTAGGCGGCGGCACTCACCCCGGCAGTGGTCTGCCCACCATCTATGAAAGTGCGCGTATTTCCTCCAACCTCATCTGTGAGTCTTACGGAAAGAAACGCGAGCGGATAGACTTCGCCACGGAAATCCTCAACACGGCTACCAGCTAAGTGACCAGACTATCCATTCTCATGAAAGTCCTGCCAGCGCTCCTACTTTCCGCCCTCTGTATCGTGACTCCCGCCTGCTCGGAGGAAGGCCAGGCTAAAACCGTAGTCCACAAAGAAGCCAAAGCCGCCCCGCTACACCAGCAGTACAGGCAATGGCACGATGTCTGCCTACAAGGAGACATGGACGAGATCGAAAAGAAGATCGCCCAGTTTGAAGCGCAGATCACAGCCAACCCGAAAGACGATCTCGCCCGCGCCTATCTCGGTAGTGCCTACGCGCTCAAGGCCAAACACGCTGTCTTCCCGCTCACCAAACTCAACTCACTGAAGAAAGGCAAGGAACTCATGGAAGCAGCCGTGACCGGCTCCCCAGACAACCCCAGAGTCCGCATGGTGCGAGCCATCGCCTACTACCGGGTGCCTAAGCGCTTCGACACCAGACCCACTTCAATTTCAGATTTTGAAAAACTGTTAGGAGAAACCGCGAAGAAAAACTCCGTGCTGCAGAAGAACGAAAAGCAGGCGATCCTCTACTACGCCTGGAAAGCATTCACGGAGGAAAACCATAAAGATGCGTCCAAGGCCAAATCACTCTGCCACAAGCTCGACCCTGATTCCGAATACGGCAAGCTCACCAAGTAACCTGCCATGTATCACCTACATCGCGAACAACAGCTCAACTGCACACCGGACGAGGCCTGGGAATTTTTCTCAAACCCCAAGAACCTCGACAAACTCACTCCGGATGCCGTCGGCTTCAAGATCACGCATTGCCAGTCCGAGCATATGCACGAAGGCCAGATCATTGCCTACAAAGTCAAAGTAGCTCCACTCATCTGGGTGACCTGGGTCACTGAGATCACTCAGGTCGCAGACAAGAAACACTTCATCGATGACCAACGCGTAGGCCCCTATGCCCTCTGGCACCACACCCACCGTTTCGAAGAAAACGACCAGGGCGTTTACATGATTGATGACGTCAACTACGCACTCCCCCTCGGCCCGATCGGCAGGATCGCTCACGCACTCTACGTCAAAAAACAGCTTCAGCACATCTTTGACGAACGCTATCGACTGGCGGAAGAAATCTTCAACGCATAACGCGCTTCAACCACTTGAAGACCTTATCGTAGGGGGGCTTGATATCCATGAGCCCCGCACCCAGCTTACCTCGTCGAGCAACCGCCCGCTCGTAACAAAAGGCATAGACTCCGTGTTTCCCGCGATAGCGCCCGTAACCACTATCACCCACACCGCCAAACGGTAGCTCTAGGTTAGAGGATTGCTTCAGCGTATCATTCACACACACTCCTCCAGAGCGCTTCGCCTGCATGACTTTCTTCACAAAAGCCTCATCCTCCGTGAAGAGATAAAGCGCGAGAGGATCCTCGAGCTGCTGAAGTCTATTGATCAACTCATCATCTCCCTCGTAGGAAATGACAGGCAAAACGGGTCCAAAGATTTCCTCTTTCATCAAGGCGTCTTCCCAAGCCACCTCCTTCACGACTCTGGGAGCCAGCCTTAACTTCTCTTCATCGTCCGCCCCGCTCTGAATGATGCGAGCCTCCTCCACCCCATCCAGCAAGCCACGTAGACGATCATAATGGCGCTTGTTAATGACTGTCGCCATTTCTTCATGCCAAGGCACTGCCTCTAACTCGCACTGCATCGCCTCCAGCAGCTCCTCTTTCACATCGTGATGCACCGCTACAAAGTCCGGAGCAAAACAGGTCTGCCCTCCATTGAAGAACTTGCCAGCTAAAATCCTACCAGCAGCCACCTTGAGATCCGCCCTACTATCCACAACACAAGGACACTTTCCACCAAGCTCTAAAACACAGGGAGTCAGATGCTCAGCCGCCTTTTTGGCCACCAATCTTCCCACCCCGGTACTGCCAGTAAAGAAGATGAAATCCCACTTTTCCTCTAGCAGAGCACCTGCCACCTCAGCGCCTCCTGTCACTACACTCACGGTTTCAGGAGGAAACACCTCGCTGATAATTTCTCCGATCAAAGCCTCACTATGTGTACTGATCTCAGAGGGCTTTAGCACCACGGTGTTCCCCGCAGCTACGGCTGAAATCAGCGGAGCCATGGCCAGCTGGAACGGGTAATTCCAGGGCGCGATGATTAGCGCGCAACCATAGGGCTCACGCAGGACCTCACTCCTACAAGGATGAAAATACAGCGGACTTCCCACCCGTTCTGGGCTGAGCCAAGCCGAGAGCTTCGATCTCACCAGCCGAATTTCTTGCAGGAGAAAATGATACTCCGCCAGATAAGCCTCCGCCTCCGGCTTTCCCAAATCCTTGTCCAAGGCCTCTATCATCCTCTCCTGATACTTCATCAGGCATTTCTCCAGCCTCAGAAGATAATTTCTCCGCACCTCCAGGGAACGCAACTCACCTGCTGCTAGCGCTTGTTTCTGTTTGCCTATAAGTTCGCCAAGAGGCGGATGATTCGGAACGACTGACATGATGATAGATGCTAGATTGAACCTAAATCAGCTCACATCATTGACAAGGTATTATTAGATGGAATGATACAATCATGCAGCCACCTCGTGTTTCTATCATCGGCGCCGGACTGGGCGGTCTATCAGCGGCTATCTCGCTCAAGGCAGCTGGTTACCAAGTCGAAGTATTTGAGAAAAATGAACGCATTGGTGGCAAACTCAATGTGTTGGAGAAAGACGGCTTCACCTTTGACCTAGGTCCCTCCATCTTCACCCTGCCGCAATTTTTCCAAGATCTGTTCAAACGTGCCGGCAAGAACATGGACGACTACGTCCAGCTCGACCCCGTCACCCCCCACTGGCGCAACTTCTTTGAAAACCACCCCACCATCGACCTCTATCAGGAACCTGAACTGATGAAGGCCGAGCTGGCAAAGCTACAGGGAGACCCGGAAAAACACTGGCAGGAGCTTCAGGGCTTTCTCGACTACGCACGCGAGCAATACCAGATCGTTGATGACGGCTATTTCCGCGAAGGGCTGGACACGCTCTGGGAATTCCTCTGGCACTACCGGAAAGAACTCTTCTCAGGCAAGATCGACTACAAGCCCAGCATGGCGGAATCCATCGCCACCCGTATCAGCGACCCAAAGATGCGCCTGATCCTGGAGTATTTTATCAAGTACGTCGGCTCCTCAGCTCTGGATGCTCCCGGCTACATGAACCTGATGCCCATCATCCAGTTTGATTACGGCCTCTGGTACGTCCGTGGCGGCATGTATAATCTGGCTCGCGGTCTCGGCAAACTGATGGAGGAAATGGAAATCCCTGTCCACCTAGGTGCTGATGTCAGCTCCATCGAAAAGAACGGCAAATCCGTCAAAGGCCTGCATCTCGCTGATGGTTCCTATCAGGAGAGCGACATCATCGTCAGCAACATGGAAGTCATCCCCTGCTACAAGCACTTGTTAGGAGAGGAGAAAAGCTTCACCAACAAGCTCGAAAAATTCGCGCCCGCCTGCTCGGGAATCGTACTGCACATTGGCACCAACAAGATCCACGAGCAACTGGCTCACCACAACTTCTTTTACTCGGAGAACCAGCACAAGCACTTCGAGACCGTTTTCCACAAGAAGCAACTGCCAGACGACCCGACCCTCTATGTGGTAGCGCCTACCCGCACAGACCCGAGCAAAGCTCCCGATGGCTGTGATAACATCAAGATCCTCCCGCACATCCCACCTATCGAGGAGGGTTCGGGCATCACTCACGAGGACTACGTAGCACTCAAAGAGCGCTGCATCGACAAGATGGAACGCTGCGGCATCACCGGCCTACGTGAGAGCATCATCACCGAAGACCTCCTCACCCCTGTCGATATCCAGCGCATGTACAGGTCAAATCAAGGATCCATCTATGGCGTGGTCACAGACTGGAAAAAGAACTACGGTTTCAAGGCCCCAAAGACCAGCAGCCGCTACAACAACCTCTACTTCACTGGGGGCAGCACCAATCCCGGCGGGGGCATGCCCATGGTCATTCTCTCCGGACAAAAGTGTGCCGACCGCATCATCAAGCGCCACCCTCTTTCCTGATGCTTCTCATTCTTCCCATTTTCGCGATCTTGCTGCCAGCAGCCCTCATCATGGTGATGGGTAAGCCACGGTTCCTACGAGAGATCCCGCAGCCACAGAAGCATGCCGAGACTCCGCCCAGCATTTCCATCATTGTCCCTGCACGCAATGAAGAAGACAACATTCCAAAACTGTTAGAATCATTCCACTCGGAAAAACAGTTCATTCACGAAACGATCATCGTCGATGATGAGTCGACAGACGCCACCAAATCGCTCTCTGAGCAAGGCGGGGCCAAAGTGATCACCTCCGAACCACTCCCAGAAGACTGGAAAGGCAAGCCCTGGGCCTGCCTGCAAGGAGCTGTAGCCGCCGAGGGAGAATGGCTACTTTTCCTGGACTCGGACGTCCGCCTTCATCCCGGGGCAATGCGCAAGATTACCGACCTGATCGAAAATGGAGACACCAACACCGCCTACTCGATCTACCCCTATCATGCCATTGAGAAGCCTTACGAGGAACTCTCGGCCTACTTCAACTCACTGATGGTGGCCGGGGTGGGGGCCTTTGGCTGCTTCGAACTCGATGGCCGCGACCCGGCACTCTTTGGCCAGTGTTTGCTGATTCCGAAACGCCTCTACCTTCTCATCGACGGCCATGCCGCCGTGAAAGACAAAGTGCTGGAAAACTTCCACCTGGCCAAGCACCTCAAAGAAGCTCATGGCCGCTGCCTTTGCTATCTCGGCGAAGGGCTGATCAGCATGCGCATGTTCCCTAAGGGATACAAAGAACTGTGGAATAGCTGGAAGAAAGGCTTTGCCTCCGGCGCTGCCCATACAGACATCAATGCCCTGATATTTTCCTCTGCCTGGGTGGCTGGCGGCATGTTCAGCGTTATCTCGATGCTTATCGGTCTCACCCCACTAGGCACCCCTGCTTTTGTGATCTTCACGATCATGAGCTACGTCTCCAATGTAATCGCCGCCTACTGGGCCTTCCAGATCGCCGGGAGATTCAGCATGTGGAACGCCGCACTCTTCCCCATCTCTCTGCTTTTCTATCAGGTTCTCTTCGCGAAATCCGTGATCGACAGAAAGAAGGGAATCAAGACCACCTGGAAAGGAAGGCCCGTGGACTAACATGTGGATCGAGCTTCCAAGTCTCTGGATCGCCCTCATCAATATTATTGGCATCCCGATCGCCCACCTCGGCCTAGCCTGGGGTGCTACACGGATGCCTTCCTCACTTTTCACCCAACGGACGATCACCCCATTCTCTGATTGGGAAATCAGCCTCCACCATCACCTTTTTTTTACCCGCCACTGGAAACACCTGCTGCCTGACGCCGCCCCCTGGATGGGAGGCGTCCCCAAGGCCCACCTCACGAGTGCGGAACCGAACTACCTGAAGCAATTCATCACCGAAACCCGGCGCGGTGAATTTTCTCACTGGGCACAGGTAATTGTGATTCTTGGCTTTATCGCGTGGAACCCATGGCCAGCCAATCTGATCATTGCAATCTACGCGTTTGCATCGAACTTGCCCTGCATCCTGAACCTACGCTACACGCGGGCCAGACTCATCCGCGTGCTGCTCAAGAGAGAACCTACCCTGAAGACTACCCATGAGTAAGCCCACCACCATCGTTTGGTTTCGCCGAGACTTCCGCTTGCAAGACAACCCCGCCTGGAACCACGCTGTAGAAACCGGAGGAGACATCATCCCCCTCTACATCCACAGCCCGAAAGAAGACGGCAAGTGGGCACGCGGTGGTGCATCCAATTGGTGGCTTCACCACGCTCTGGCCGACCTCTCCGAACAACTCGACAAGCTGGGTTACTCACTATTTATTCACAAAGCGGACAAAGCCCACGAAGCTCTCACAAAAGCCATCAAAGACAGCCAAGCTGAAGCTATCTGCTGGAACCGTTGCTACGAGCCAGCGTCCGTGGACCGTGATACCAAGATCAAAAAAGCTCTCAGCGAAGACGGCTTCACCGTGGAGACTTTTAACGGCAACCTCCTCTTCGATCCGCTGAAAATTGCCAGTAAGTCCGATACCCCCTACAAGGTGTTCACCCCATTCTGGAAGCACTGCGCTGCGATGGATATCAAGCAGCCCGAAACAGCCAAGGCCCGCAAAGCCAAGGATTCCCGATCCAGAAAGCTCAAGGGCGATTCCCTCGACAGTCTCGCCCTCCTGCCGGACATTCCCTGGGACAAGGAGATGCAGGCCTTCTGGGACCCCAAACGTAAGGGAGGCGAGAAACTCCTCCAAGAGGCTATCACCAAGGCACCCGGCTACCAGGATCACCGGGACATCCCGGCCGAAGACGCCACCAGCCGCCTTTCCCCCTACCTCCACTTCGGCCAGATCAGTCCCGCTGAGTTTCACGCCGAAGTCCTGAGGAACTGCCAGGACAAGGACGCTGCCCACAAGGGCATCCTTCGCCAACTCTTCTGGCGGGAGTTCTCAGCCCACCTTCTCTTCCATTTCCCGCACACCAGCGACCAGCCACTCCGCGAGGAATACAACAATTTCCCCTGGAAGATTGATCCAGCCATCGTCCGCAAATGGCAAAAAGGCCAGACTGGCTACCCGATCGTGGATGCCGGCATGCGCCAGCTCTGGGCCACTGGCTGGATGCACAACCGAGTCCGCATGATCGTAGCCTCCCTACTGGTGAAACACCTTCTCCAGCCCTGGCAAGAAGGGGCCCACTGGTTCTGGGACACACTGGTAGACGCTGACCTGCCGAACAACACCATGGGCTGGCAATGGACCGCCGGCTCCGGTGCCGATGCCTCACCCTACTTCCGCGTCTTCAACCCCATCATCCAGGGCAAAAAGTTTGATCCGGAGGGCGAATACGTGAAACGCTGGGTGCCCGAGCTTAAGAATGTCCCCGCAGAGTACATCCACTGTCCGTGGGAGATGGAACCACTTGAGCTTCAATCTGCGGGAATCACCCTTGGCAAAGACTACCCCGAGCCGATCATTTCCCACGAAAAAGGCCGCCAGCAGGCTCTCGATGCCTACCAGAGCTTCAAAGATTCCCAGGAAAACTAGTCACAGCCCCACCTCTCAAGACTCTCCTGAGAGCAACTACTTACAGCGTTTCTACCCCCAAATCCCAGCAATCTCCCCAAAGATCAGAGAAGACACTAAAAATCTTCCTTCCCATGCCGCCGCATCCTTATCTAGAGTGCCATCCCCATGGGAGATATTACACCTACATCCCTGATCAAAAAAAGACACACCTTCGGTATCACCTGCGCCACTTTTGCCGCGATCGGCTTTGCGGAGCTGATGGCCCTCGGCGTGGCGATAGCTTTGCGCGCAGGTGAAACGCGCATCGTGGAAAAAATCATCCCGGGTGACCCCATCATTGTCTCCATTCCGACCGTGCGGGCACAACCAGAAATCAAGGAAGTGGAGGTAGCCGGAGACGGAGCCTCGATCTCTGAAAAATACGCTGGAGATTTCACCCCCACCATCAAAGACCCCAACATTCCCGTCCACCCACCGATCTCACCTCAGAACCGCAGCGGAGATCCTGATCACTTCACCCCTCAGGTAGACAATGCCAAGGTAGCAGAAATTCTCCGTGAAGCTCACGGCCTGCATATCAATGGTGATATGATGCGCGCCATCCTCAAACTCGAGGAAGCTGAGAATATCGACCCGAATGAGCCAGCCGTTTACTACCAAAAAGCTGAGCTCTTCGAGGACATGGGCCACTGGCAGAAAGCCGGCGACAATTACCAGAAACTTTTCGATATGGGGCCCGAGATCGGCTCCTACTACGCCCAAGCTTCACTCAAGCTTTCCCGCGGCTTTGGCCCAGAGCGTGACATCCAAGGCCTGATGGTGCTCGGCAACTTTATCCCACGTATTGCAGAGGATAAACTCAACGCCAAGCTACCGATCCCAGTCCGGGCTCTTCAAGATAAAGACATCGATCCAGACAAGGTGGACATCCGCGTCCACATCTACGATATCGTGGATGGCAAAAAGATCGAACCCGTACCTCCTGCTAGAGCCAAGAACATCACTACTCGCTGGCTCAACCCTCCCGTTGACTGGAAAGATCAGGCCGAAGAGGTGCTGGAATGCGAATACGTCATTCCTCCTCTTGCGATTGCCGACACCCACCTCTTCGGCAACAGGAAATATTTTGGCCACGTCATCGAGCTTTACTACAAAGGTGAATTGTTAGACCAACAAGCATCACCTCGCCGCCTGCACGCGATCCATGCCAAGCAGAACCAAGTCCCCGGAATGGATCTCAACTGGCCATCAGACTTTGATTTGGAAGAACCCTTGCCGAACATCAATCCTGACAACCCACTCCTTCCCCCCTTACCCCGCAAATAAACAAATCGCTCACCACCGTGGTACCAGAAGATCAACGCCTCACACCAGGCATGCAAATCGGCGATTACTTGTTAGAAGAAATCGCCTTTGAAGGAGCTGCGACCCGCACCTGGGTCGCTAGACAGGTTTCCGTAAACCGACCTGTTATCATCGACAGTTTGAACAGGGAGCATCAGCAGGACGATGACATTGTTTCTGAATTTTTGGCGGACGTAAGAGCCAAGGCCCGAGTGGACCACCCATTCATCGGCTCCGTCTATGAAGCCATACGTGAGGGTAGGCTCTGCTTCTTTGCCCGCGAAGCACTCTCTGGCGAAACCCTGGAAGAGATGATCGAGAGCGGCCAGCAACTTGCCCCCGAACACATTGCTCACATTCTACGCCAGATCTCAGAAGCAAACCTCTACCTGGAAAAGCACAACGTGGCCTCTCTCCCACTAGAGAGCAACCAAGTGTATGTGAGCGAAGGCTACCTGACACGCATTGTCAACATGGCGGTCGGCGGAGACAGGGATCACAGCATCTCCACCCAGGAAAAGCACCTTCTGGGCAGCGCCTTGCTTGAACTTCTGGAGAAAGACAAACCAGGCTCCACACGCACCAAGTCCCTTCTCTCATACATGACCGACTTGGAAAGGGACATCCCGATTACCTGGGAGCAAATCAGAGACCTCTCGGAAGGCATCGAGCGGCAACTGACGACTCCGGACGAGCCCTTGGCTCTGGAGCAATCCACAGTCAAACTGAGAAAGAATGACACCAGTAAGAAGCTCGTTCTGTTCACGGGAATCGGTATCGGTGCAGCAGCCTTGATCATCATTGCCTCACTCTTTATCAACAGACCAGACCGCCCCAAGGAGCGCATTCTCAATGAAGCTGTAGAAATCCCCAGCGGAAACTATCCGACTCATGATGGCGGCAAGAACCAGCTGCGCAGCTTCTGGATAGACGCCCACGAGGTTACTATCGGCGAGTATGCCGAGTTTCTGGCCCTGATGGACCAGCTTACCCCCTCCCAGCAGGAAAATTTCCAGCACGAAGATCAGCCGGAGAGCAAAGAATCACACAAACCTGACGACTGGGACAACCTGCTTGCAGCAGCACGCAAGGGCATGAACTGGAACGGCAGGAAAGTCACCTTGAACTGCCCGGTCGTCGGGGTGGACTGGTGGGATGCCTATGCCTTTGCGGAGCAAGCCGGCAGACGCCTGCCCACCCAGGAGGAATGGTATGCGGCTCTGAGCAGCTCAAAGACTCCACTCAAGGAAATCAAAGCCTCACCTTGGGGACCAGTCGACCAGTCAGATGAAGACCTGACGGCTAATAAAATACACGGGATGGCAGGTAATGTCTCGGAATGGACTCGAAAACTTGCTAAAAACCCAGCCTATCCTACAAAACCAAAGATGGTCGTATTGTGTGGCGGCAGCTTTCTCAAACCGGGTTCTACCGCCACATCACGTGAATGGCTCGATCCCTCTACTAGTGATCTGACTGACCCACGTGACCTACGCAGACCAGATCTAGGGTTCAGAACCATCGGAGATACGGCTCCGAGCGAATAAACATCACCTACTACATCAAAAAACCAATCGTTTAACCTATGCGCAAGCTAATCATCTTATCCGCACTGCTGCTGAGCCAGACGGTATTCGGCCAACTGTCAGCCACACTCAAAGCAAACCGTGATCAATTCGTTGCCTTTGAACCTGTCAACATGACGGTCAACATCACCAACCTTTCAGGCAAGCCGCTGACTCTCCAGAACCGTACCAACCAGCCTTGGATCGAGTTCTTCGTGCGTGACCACACGGGAAGAAATGTCCTGTCCACCAAAGACGTTGCCTACTCTCCTGTATCCATCGGCACCGGGCAGACAGTGGCCTCTACATTCACTCTCAACAACTCCTTCAACCTCACCAACCCGGGGAGCTACTCTGTACTCGCTGTCATCCGCATGCCAGGTGAAGGGGATCGTAAAGGCACGCCAACCCAGTCAACCCATTTCACCGTGACGCGCGGCGTCACAGCCTGGTCTCAGAGTGTCGGCGTTCCCGGTACAGCTGGGGACCAGCGTAAATACCGCCTGATCACCTTCAGTGGCGACAAATACCCTGAGCTCTACATCCAGGTAGAAGACCAAAAGCGTGGTCGCATGCTGGCCACCCACTCCCTGGGCCGCCATATCACCTTCCGCAAGTTCCAGACATCATTGGACAGGCAGAACAACCTTCACGTACTTTTCCACACTAGCCCATCAGTGGCCTGCCACACTGTTATCAATCCAGCTGGGCGCACCATCGAGCGCACCTACCACAAGAACAGTGCGACTGGCGTTCCACGCCTCCTTCCCACCACAAGCGGTAACGTCTCCGTGGTCAACTCCATCCCATACGACCCTCAGAAGGAAGCTGAGGAGAAAGCCAAGTTCCACAACATCTCCGAGATTCCTGGTGGAGTGCAGCAATAATCCAATCTCCATAAAACAAGAAATCCCGCTCGCCACATGACAACGAGCGGGATTTTTTATTGAGCCGCGTAACACAAACGGCAAAAACCGATCTAGCGACGTCTGCGCAAGATGAAACCAACACCAGCAAGGCCGATCAGAGCGGTACTGGATGGCTCAGGCACAGAGGTAAGCACGTAACCTGTGGTTCCAGGCGTGCCACTGGTGATGAAGTAGTCGGCGAACTCACCGTCATTACTTCCAATATAGGTAAGAATACCTTCGTTCCAGAGAGTCTCCCAGGAAACATCGTTCTCCTGACCACTCACTGAATTGCGGCGGCCCACACGACCTTCGATCGTGGTCCCACCACCATTGATATTCAGCGTAAAATCATTACCTGATGCATCGGTATCCCAGAACCAAATCCCCACGACACCATTGGCATCGATGGATGAGTTGGTGAGATCCATGCTGATCACCTGGTTTCCAGTATTATTGTTATGGCCCAGCCAGAGTTCACCTGCGAGACTGACAGTACTGTTAGTAGCCACGAACGTCGCTGAACTGGAAGTGGTCAGACCAAGCACCAGCTTGTTGTTCGCATGGGTGAAATTCAGTGCAGAATTATTGAGGGTAAACTGACCGCCATTGACTTGAGCCCAGTGAGAGGTGCTTTGAGTGAGGGTAGAGCCACCGCTTACGGTCACACTTCCGCCACCCTCAACCTTCAGGTCATCGCCTGGAGAGTAGGTGACAGTATCACCATTATTGATGATCACATCATCATTGGTAGCCGGCACCGTATCACTGTCCCAGTTACCGGCAGTCTGCCAAATACCATCAGAACCGCCAGCATCCCAAGTCAGGGTTGCTGAATAACCAGTCACTGTCAGGGCCCCAGCGGAAGCGATGCAAGCAGCGAGGGAGAGTTTGTTAGTTGCTTTCCACATAACTTGAAATGCTTAGCCCCAATCCTCCAAAGTTCTCACGAACTCCGGAGGACGGGCACTTGCGTGTAAATTAACGGCGTCTGCGCAGAATGAATCCGATGCCTGCAAGACCGATAAGAGCGGTGCTGGACGGCTCAGGAACTGCCTGTGAGGAGAAAGTTACAGAGTCGATATCTACAGCTCCATTGCCACCTTCCCATCCCATCACGAGATGGTTAAGGTCAGTCACGTCATAAGTAACGCTACCAACCAAGCTCGCTCCGGAATAGAAATCCACATTCGCAGTTGTTAGATCTGACCCTGTGTTGATCACCATGGACAGTGTATTGTTGTAAGCTCCTGTCAAAGGGCGTGACTCTGATGTCCCAGCATTGATGTGCAGGTTCGCTGCAGTGTCGCCGATAGCGTCCCACTCCATTTGAATACCATTATCCTGAGCTTGAAGGCGGGAAGAAGTAGAAGGAGCTGCATCATGCAGACCAAGATAAAAGAAAGAATCGGTGTGACTACCTACCGTCGCCGTCAGGGTATAAATGGTGCCTGTTTCCAATGAGCCAGAGAGAGCGATAAAAGCACTTTTATCATTGAAGGCGGTGCTATCATAGGAACCGTCTGCTTTCCAAGGGTAGACTGTATCTGCAGTCCAGGTACCGCCCACATCCGCGGCGGTGCCATTAAGGTCTGTTGCGGAATCACCACTGAAGTCATCTTGTACGATAACTGCAGCCGATACGTGTATTGCCGACGCCGCGAGAAGCGAGCCAACAGTAAGGAGCATTGTGTTTTTCATTATTATTGTGTGTTGTGTTGTCGTGGTTTCTGGGGGCTTTGAAGTTCAGCATGCAAACTTGCTACCCCTTGGTTCATTGACCATCCTCCCCAACCACGGAGGGAGGAGTCGAAATCCGGTTCTTTTCCATCAACGAATGCACGGTCGCCTCGTCGATTTCACCTTGGATGATGTAGAGCTCATCAATCAGCGCCCCAAGGTACTGACCCTGGATCGTGTCTTGCATCGGGTCGCTCGAAAGGGTGGCACCCACGACGAGAGGTGTTTTCTCCAAGGTTCTCACGGCGACATTGCCCGCCGAATCCCTGACCGTTTCTCGATCAGCTTTCACCTTCAGCCTCATTTCGGCGCCATCTACATAGACGCGCACGAAGGGCTTACCGTCCTCAGTGACGAGACCGGAGTAGGTAACTGCAACATGGTGCCATTGGTTGTCGTCCAGCTCGGCATCAGGCACATAGTACCAGAAAGCTCCGAAGCTCACATTCAAGCTAGGGCGCCTGTAAGAGGAGTAATCGAGATGGATCGTCCACTTGCTGTTGAAGTTCATCTCAAATTCATTCTGATCTCGCTGCATTCCCCAGCCCACGATCGTGTCGGAGATATGCTTCTCCTCCTTACTAATGCGCTTTTTGGGCATCTTAATCCAGAAAGCCACCGTGCGCGGCTGATCTCCCAGAATCCCTGGCCAGTTCGTTTCCAGGTAATTGTTAATTCCGTTCAAGCGCAGCGCGTTTCCAAAGCGGCCACTCTCAAAATCCGCTTGATCGCCCTGGTACTGATAGCTGAACTCCTTCTGGCTGGTCAGCGACTCTACCCCTAACAAATCATCAGCATGCTCGAAGGTGAAATGCAGATGAGGCAATTCAGTCGGTAATTGGGTAAGGAAATAATCACTCTCTGGCCCAGTGGCTTCAAGATCGCCTGCAGGATACACCCTGAGGGCATTTCCTTCAGTCAACTCTCGTTGCTGCTTCTTACCTTGGAGAGCATGCACGCGCACCTTGCCTTGGAAAACGTGCACCTGGTCCTCCGCCGCCAGATCAGCAATGATTCCAAACTTGGTCCCCAGATCGACCACCTCAAATTCACTGGTCTGCACCGTGAAACCATGCGCTTTCTCCGGCACATCAAACCACCCGCTTCCTGACTTCATGAACAGGCGGTTCTTGGACAGCAGACTAATATCCGCCGGACCTGAAATCACCGCCCGCACACCAGTATCCAGCTGGAACTCGACCACCCCCTGACTCACCTCCATCCGTGAACCCACCACCATCTGGCCATTTGGGATTTCCCCGGCATCCTCAGGATGAACCAACTTGAACTGAGTCCCCGGTGAGCTGGCATACTGCAAGCCTTCGCCTTCAGGCTCGATGAAAAAGAGACTCAAACCGATGGCGATCAACACCGCAGCGGCCAAAGAGGAAATAGTGGCCACCTTGAGCATGAGCTTGCGCTGCTGACGCAATCTCAGCTCGGCCAACCCAGCCAGACCAGACTGCTGCGCTTTTCTCGCCAAGCGAAATTGCAAGCCCTGCTCCAACGACACATAATCATAATAAAGCTCCCGCACAGACGGATCTGCCTCCATCTGATCCTGCAAGAAATCAAACTCCTGCGGAGAAATATCGCCGTCCACCAGCTTCTGGACTAGGACATGCACTTCCTTACTCATGCATTCCCCCTTTCTTCCTGCAGCTTTTCCTTGATGCAACTTCTCAAGGCTGCACGCAGCCGATACAAAGTCACTGACAAGGAAGAGACACTGCGCCCGGTCTTCTGGGCGTAGTCCTCGAGAGGCGCATTCGCTTGATAACGATGCTTCAGCAACTGCTGATCCTCAGGCCTGAGCTGCTGCATGCAGGCATCCAGATAGGGCAGCCTCTCCATGGAAGAGTCCATCTCATCCGCCGATTCCGAGGCAATCGTCTCGGCCAGTTCCTCACGAAAGACCAGCCAGCTCCCGCGCTTGCTCTTCTTCAGGTAGGCCAGCACTTCAAAGCGAGCCACCCGGAAAGCCCAGGCCTTGAAATTCGTGCCCAGCTCGAACTGATCCTGCTTGGTCCAGAGCGCCAGGTTCGTCTTCTGCAAAATATCTGCAACATCCTGACAGCCGGGAAGTTGGGCAATAATATACGCCCACAAATCCGCCTGATACTCGGTCAGTAGACAGACGAACTCAGCAGAGGGTTGAGGAGACTTGGACTTACGCTGAAACATTTAGGATATTGGCAAACAGCCACACATCCGAAATCTTAACAAATTCCCTTTAAAAAGTCGGAAATTTATTCCAGCGCACAAAAAAATCCCGCTCGTCGACCAAAACGAACGGGATAATCCAAGTATTATGAGTGAGATGGGGATGCCCTAGCGGCGCTTGCGCAGCAGCAAAGCCACACCCGCCAAACCGAGTAGAGCTGTGGAAGATGGCTCAGGAACCGCCACGATCTGGACCGCATTCACCGCTGCCAAGGTACCGCCATTGGTGCTATCAGTCAGACCTGTGATGCCAATTTGCAAAGTATCCAGGGAGACATTGCGGAAACGAACATAGTTACCTGAGTTCAGATTGGCCTCTGCTTCACCTTGAGTCGCGAAACCACTCTCTGTGAAATCACCTGTCATGCTTTCATTCGTCAGGTAGAGAGTCTCACCATTCACGTCGAACTGAGTCACCCCGGTATTGGAAAAGCCGCGGGCACTGTAGATATAGACATCATAGACCGCACCTACCCCGGCATTCAGATTGCTGAAGGTATAAGTATAGTTACCGGAGGAGTCCGCGAAGTTAGTCATCACGTTATCCCCGATGGTGCCAGAGAAGCCAGAAGCTGAACTCCAGTAACCACCCTGTGCAGCAGACTGCACAAAGGAGACACCGGAGAGAGCACCGCTGTCATCGGTCAAACTCCCAGCATCTGTACCAGAGAGGGCATTACCGTTCTTACCAATAGTGTTCCAGTAGCCGGAGAGCACGGCACCTGTGGTATTTCCTGCACTGGCTGTACCAGCACCACCACCGCCATCTGTCATGTTAAGGCTGATGACAGTCGCTTGAGCCAAGCCTGTGCTTAGCCCAGCCGCTGCCAGTACAGCCATCCATTGCGTGTGTTTTTTCATCTGTGTTTATGTGTTAAGATACAGCTCGGCACCTACTCAGCACCGCACTGCTATTTCCGTTTTGGAAAAGTGTTTTGCTTCATCAAGGAAAGCACCGTCTCCTCGTCCACCACCCCTTCGACGACATACAATTCGTCGATACCCGCCCTTAGGAACCCTTCCTGATGGTAGCTCTCATCCGCTTCTCTGGATAATCGGGCCCCTACACTCATGGGGCTTTTCTCCAAGGTCTTCACCATCACCCTGCCCTGAGCATCCAGAAGTTTTTCCCAGCTCGTCACATTCGAATCCGTGATCGGCACCGCCACCCCATCGAGGTACAGCTTCAGCACGGGGAGACCTTTTTCATCCGATTCTCCCGTGTAGATCACCGCCACGTGGTGCCACTGATCATCATCCAGCACGACCCCCGGAAAGTAATACCAGAAGCCCCCGAAACTGATATTCAGCATGGGATAGCGATTGGGAGAATAGTCCAAATGGATGGTCCACTTGTTGTTAAACTTGTTCTCCATGGTGGATCCACTCCGTTGCATCCCCCAACCCACGATCGTATGGGAGCCTTGCTCCACATCCCTGCCCTTCCGAGCTTCAGGCATTCTGATCCAGAACAACACACTGCGTGGCTTATCCCCCATGACTCCACGCCAATTGGTCTCTAGGAAATTATCCTGACCATTGAGCTGGAGCGCCTTTCCGAACACCCCCTCTCTTAGCTGAGGCCGCGCACCGTGGCACTGGTAACTCAAATCATCCACACCAGTGAGCGTATCATCAGACATGAATTCCCCTTCCTGATCAAAACTGAAATGCACATGAGGCAGGGCCTGGGGAAGCTCAGTAAGAAAGGATCCTTCTTGATCCTCAATTTTACTGAGCTTCCCTCGAGGATTGGCCAACACAGCCTCACCAACACTCAACTCCTGTATAGCTTTCTCTCCCGCCAGAGTACTGACTCTCACCTTCCCTTGGAATACATGTACCTCGTCTCCCGCTGAGGGATCAGAGACCACCCCAAAGGTCGTCCCCAGATCCACCACCTCAACCTCCTTCGTCAACACCTTGAACCCGATTGCCTCCCTCGGGACATCAAACCACGCACGGCCTTCTGGCATCTGCAGCACCGATCCACTTAATAAAGTCATGTCCGCAGGCGCTGAAATCACCGCCCTCACCCCAGATTCAAACTTTAACTCCACCGTCCCCTGGGTCACTACCATGCGGGAGCCCATTTTCATCAGCGGTCCATCTACCTCCCCGGTACCCTCTGCATGGGTCAGCTCATACTTGGTTCCCGGTGCATAGGCATACTCAAGCTGTTGCGGAGTATCCTTGATAAAAAGAAGGCTCAGACCGATAGCTAAAAGGATCGATGCCGCCAAGGCAGTCAAGGAGGCCACCTTGATCGTGCGCTTGCGCTGGCGAATGAGGCGCAACTCAGACAAGCCGGCCACGCCCGCCTGGGCGGCATGCCTCCCGAGACGGAACTGCAAACGCTGCTCCATGGCCGCATACTCATAGTAGAGTTCACGCACGGCGGGATCCCTCTTCATTTCAGCCTGCAGCTGGGCAAACTCCTCCGGGGTAATAACCCCATCAAACATCTTATGAATGAGCTGGTGGATCTCCATACTCATGCCAACCTCCCTTCTTCCTCAATCTTACGATTGATACAATTCCGCAGCGCCACACGCAGGCGGTGTAAGGTCACCGAGAGAGAAGACACACTACGCCCACTTTTCGCGGCATACTCGGCCAGATTGGATTCAGACTGATAACGGTACCTCAATAACTGTTGATCCTCAGCAGAAAGCTGCTGCATACAGCTATCGAGATAGGACAACTTGCCCGTGGATGCATCCAGAGCGGCACCCGACTCCTCGGCCACCGTATCAAGCAGATCCTCCTCAAACACCATCCAGCTGAGACGCTTGTTTTTCTTCAGATGGGCGAGCACCTGAAAGCGCGCGATCTGGAAGGCCCAAGCCTTGAAGTTCGTTCCCAGAGAAAATTCCTCCTGCTTGGTCCAGAGCACCAGATTGGTCTTCTGCAGGACATCCGCCACATCCGGGCTTCCTGGCATCAGCGTGATGATATACGCCCACAGGGCAGACTGATGCTCTGTCAGAAGACAGACAAATTCTGCGGAGGTGTGTAGAGAGCTGTGCGGACGATTCTTCATCGGAGGTACTGGCACATAGCCAGATCATCCAGAATCTTAACAAGCTTTCCTAAAAAAGTCGGAAAAAATTTTCCCGACCTGAAAATCAGCCGTTTAGCTCACCCTCTCGTACAAGAGCAGAGGATCGACCGGCTTTTTCACACCGCAAATACGATCCACCAGACTTTCCCAGACCTCCTCGCCGCTGAGGATATCCACTTCGATACGCAGGAAGTAAACCTCCACATCCAGCTCTTCCGGTCTCGGGAAACGCACCGCATCCTTCTCCGTGGTCACAATGATATCCGCATCACGGCGCACACAGCGACGCATGAAACTATCGATATCCTTCTTGGTAAAGGTATGGTGGTCAGCAAAGGTTCGGTGAAACAGCACGTTGGCTCCCAGACCGGTCAGCTTATCCTCGAAACTCTGAGGTACCGCGATCCCGCTGATCGCAGCCACGTACTTGCCTTCGAGAAACTCCAGCGGCTCCACCTCACCCGTGAAGACATTCTCCAGATGGATCGGGCCGTGAGTGCACTCGATGATCTCCGCCACCGGGTTGTGCTTGCGAATCTTGTCGATCAGCTCGTAATTACCCGCCTGTTTACACTTGGTAATGAAAATATAGTCCGCACGGCAAAGATTCTTGGGCGGTTCACGCAGGGTTCCACGTGGCAACATGGCACCCGTGCCGAAAGGAGCATTGAAATCCACCAGCACCACATCAATCGAGTGGCCTAATTTGAGAAATTGCAGTCCATCATCCAGCAAGAGGGTATCACACTCCAGCTCCTCGATAGCGAAGCGCCCTCCCTTGACCCTGTCCTTGTCCACCACCACAGCCACCTCATCCAGATTTTTCGCCAGCATGTAGGGTTCATCACCCGCATACTGCACATCCAGCTCCAGTCCTCGCCCAGCACTCACCACCTTGGGCATCTCATCCTCATGCACCGGCTCGCCTGTGGCCCGGCGCGGCCATTCCTGCACTTCCTCCAGCTTTTTACTCTTATAACCACGACTCAGGATAGCCACCTTGCGCCCACGGTCACGCAGCGTACGCGCAAACAACTCCACCACCGGAGTCTTCCCAGTACCTCCCACCGTGATATTACCAATACTCACCACCAGCGTCCCCAGATGGGCCTGATCCTTCCACCCTTTGCGGAATAAACGCAGTCGCATCAAAATGATGCCCCTGTAGAGAAAAGAGAACAAACGCAGAACGATGCGCATCAGCGTCGCGCGAAATCCCTTCGCGCGCCCGAAAATCACCTCGGTTCCCCACTGTTCCAGCTCCTCCAGAGTCTCCTTCATGCGGCCACAGGCTACACACACCGACTGTATACTTGAAACTTAAAACTGAAAACTTAACACTCTAACCCATGACTCGCCCTGACAACCGCGCGGTTGACCAACTCCGCCAGATCACCTTCACCCCGAACGTAGCCCCTCACGCCACTGGCTCCGTTCTCGTATCCTTTGGCGATACCCGCGTCATCTGCGCCTGCACGGTGGAAGAAGATGTCCCTCGCTGGATGAAACACCAGAAGGTCAAGGGCGGCTGGCTCACAGCCGAATACAACATGCTTCCCTACTCCACGCTCGACCGCAAACAGCGTGATATCACCCGCGGAAAGATCGACGGGCGCTCCTCCGAGATCCAGCGCCTTATCGGCCGCTCCATCCGTGCCGTAGTAGACCTCAAGCTACTCGGCCCACGCACTCTCTGGATCGACTGTGATGTCCTCCAGGCTGACGGAGGCACCCGTACGGCCTCCATCACCGGTGGCTGTGTCGCCGCAGCCATCGCCATCAACAAGCTCATGGCAGCCGGCAAACTTAAGACCACCCCTCTCAAACAACTCGTCGCCGCCGTCTCCGCCGGCGTCTATCAGGGCACCCCGGTACTCGACCTTAACTACCCGGAGGACAAGGACGCCTCCGTCGACTTCAATGTCGTCATGACCGAAGATCTCAACTTCGTCGAACTCCAGGGATCTGGTGAAGAAGCCACCTTCTCACCGGAAGAAATGATGGGCATGTTAGAACTCTCCAAAAAGGGCGTGCAAGAAATCGTCCAGCTCCAGAAGGCCGCCATCAGCGCCGCCGACAAACCGGACACCGACGCCCTCACCGACCTCGCCGCCGCCTTCGGCCAGAAGTAGAAACTTCTGATGGATAAAGGCAAGCAAAGCAACGGCTCAGTCATTGCCACGGCGATCGTTTTGATCGCCGTGGCCGGTCTAGCAGGGTATTTCCTCTACTTTTCGGTCATCCCGAATAGTACTCATCGCCCGTACAGAACTGAGGCGATCTCTTACATCAGGCAGGTCATCATGGCTCTGAACAGCTATGCCGTGGATCATGACGGCCAGATGCCCACTGGAGACTCAGTAGAACAGTGCTTCTCTCAACTCATCGAGCAAAAATATATCGATGACGAGCGCTACTTCTGGAACCAAAGAAATGCTGAATCACTCTGGAACGCCAGCAAACCTCCTAACAACAACGGTGAACTAACTCCGGGGGAATGCTCTTTCGGATACGTCAGCGGCCTCAATTTCAATCACTCACCCGCAGACACCCCACTCATCTTTGATGCCGCAGTCAGCCCAGGACAATTCTCAACAGCAGTATGGGATGGCCGCGCCCTTGTTGGCCGCCTCAATCATGCCGTCGTCGCCATGGAAATCACTGCACAGAGTCCCACTGAGCAAACTTCAGCTACTCCCCAACAAGGTGCTATCTTCGAGCAACGTGGAGAACATAATATTAATATCTTTATAGATCTTATACCAAAAGAGGCTTCCATCCTCATCCCCAGCTCCCCCTGAGCGACTGGAAACCCTTGATTCTATCTAAAAATCTGGGGATATCCAATCTCTCTTAAGCATCTTCATTTAAACGCTCGATAGTTTAAACGAGCCCCGCTTTTTACCTTGCCTAGCAGGCTTTCCTCGTTAACTTGACTTAACGGTTAAGCATATCGTTTGACCGTATGGTGGCGTCTAACTGAGCTTCTCTGGGAGTCGACCACTATATACATAAAAGAACAATAAAACTAATAAAACCAAAGTAACTAATGAAAATTAAGTACAAAAACCGCGCTCCAAAGGGATTCACTCTCGTGGAGCTTCTCGTGGTGATTGCTATCATCGCAGGATTGGCAGCCATGTCCTATGGCCCGATCATGAGAAACATCAAGAAGTCCAAGCAAACTGAAGCAACCAGTAACATGAGACAGGTCTTGATGGCTCTCCAGAGTTTTGCCACCGACAACGATGGCATGTACCCAAACGAGGACACCACTCGTAGCGGCCAAGATGGATCTACCCTCGAAGGATGCTTCAACCAGCTCCTCAGCGGTAAGTACATCAACGAAGAGAAATACTTCTACAGCCAGGTGAACGCTGAAGTCATCCTCACCAGCACCAAGGGTCCAGACAACGATGGTTCTTTGACCACCGACGAATGCACCACTGGTTACGTAAGAGGCCTCAGCTCCACCAGTAAGCCAGAAGCACCGATCCTCTTCGATTCCGCTATTTCTCCTGGTAAGTTCGACACCGCTGTTTGGGACGGCTACGCCATCGTGGCTCGTATCGACCAGTCCGTGAAGACGATGCCTATCGACTTCACTGGTGAACTCGACACTGAAGATGGCGGCAGCAAGACTGGCCCAATCGTGGAAGAGCGTGGCAGCCGCAAGATCAACATCTTCAGAAAGCCATTCCTGCCACGCAGTGCTGATGTACTCGTACCATCTGGTGCTCACGGCGGTAGCGCCTCATACACTGATGAAGACTAATCACCATTAAGACGAACTCTTAATCCAAAACCGGAGATCTCAGCATCTCCGGTTTTTTTTGTGCCCAGATGCCTCGATATCCACTACTATGCCGGCTGTCGTTTTTTCCATCCTAAGCGCTTCATCGCACTTGAAACTTGCAAACTCCATACTACAACTCACGGCATGAGCTGGAACATAGAATCTGCCCGCGAACTCTACGGCGTATCACGCTGGGGCAATGGCTACTTTGATATCAACGAAGACGGTCACGCCTGCGTGCAATTACGCGATGGTGAAAAGACGGCATCCGTCTCCCTCCAGCACATTATCGAAGGCTTGGCGGAGCGTGGTTCCGCCATGCCGCAGCTGCTTCGTTTCCGCGATCTTCTGGATCGCCGAATCGAGCACCTCAATGAATCCTTCAATGCCGCCATTCAGGAATCCAACTACCAAGGATCCTACCGCGGCGTATACCCAATCAAGGTCAACCAGCAACAACAGGTCATCGAGGAAATCACCGACTTCGGCCGCAAGTACCACTACGGTCTCGAGGCAGGCTCCAAGCCGGAGCTCATCGCCGCCCTCGCCTACATGCACGACCCGAGCGCCTATGTCATCTGTAACGGCTACAAGGACGATGAGTTCATCGACCTCGCGCTACGCGCCAAACAGATGGGACTTCGTGTGATTCTTGTCCTGGAAATGCCTAGCGAACTCCCTGCCATCATCGCCCGCTCCAAGGCGCTCGGCATCAAGCCGGACCTGGGTATCCGCTTCCGTCTCTCCACCAAATCTGAGGGTCACTGGGCTGAATCCGGTGGTGACCGCTCGGTCTTCGGCCTCAACTCGCCGCAGCTGATCGATGCCGTGGATCTACTCCGTGAAGAGGATCTGCTAGATTGCCTGAAACTCTTCCACTACCACCAGGGCTCCCAGCTTCCTAACATCCGCGCCATCCGTGAGGCCGCCACGGAAGCGGTCCGCGTCTTTGTGAACCTCGCCCAGGAAGGGGCCGCCATGGAAATTCTCGACATGGGTGGTGGCCTGGCTGTGGACTACGATGGCTCCCACACCAACTTTTCCTCGTCCTGTAACTACACCCTGCACGAGTACGCCACCAACCTCATCGAAGTGGTGCAGAAACACTGTGATGCCGCAGGCATCCCGCACCCGACCCTGGTCACCGAGTCCGGCCGCGCCGTCGTGGCCTACTACTCCGTGCTCGTCTTCAACATCCTGGATGTCACCCGTTTCGCGATCCCAGAGGAACCAGAGGCTCCGAAGGAAGATGCCCACGACATGACCAAAGGTCTCTGGGAAGTCCGCAACCGCATCGGCAACAGCGACCTGCAGGAGTGCTTCAACGACGCCCTCTTCTACCGCGACCAAGTTCGCGAACTCTTCCGCCACGGTGTGCTTGGCCTACGTGAACGCGCCTGCGCTGAGAAAATCTACTGGCACCTTTGCACCCGCATCGCCGTAGAAGCTCAGAAGCTCGAGCACATCCCTGAGGACCTCCAACACCTGGAGTCCAACCTGATCGACTTCTACTACGCCAACTTCTCCGTCTTCCAGTCCCTGCCGGATTCCTGGGCGATCGACCAGCTCTTCCCGATCATGCCGATCCACAAGCTTGACCAGGAGCCAACCCACCGCGCCATTCTCGCAGACATCACCTGTGACTGCGATGGCAAGGTAGACCGCTTTATCGACCGCGAAGACATCGCTACCTTCCTGCCCGTACACGACCGCCAGCCAAACGAGGAATACAACATCGGGGCCTTCCTCGTAGGCGCCTACCAGGAAACCCTCGGTGACCTGCACAACCTGCTCGGCGACCCACACGTGGTCTCCATCGGCATCGAAGACGGCAAGGTCACCTACACCCACGAGGTGGAAGGTGACACCGTGGCCGACGTCCTTTCCTACGTGGAATACGACCCGAAAGAGCTCGAAAAGCGCTTCCGTTCCTTCGCTGAGAGAGCCGTCCGTCAGGGCACCATCAGCGCCGCCCAGCGCCGCGAGATCATGGAAGCCTACCGCGCAGGACTCGCCGGATACACCTACTACGAGTCCTAGGAGCTTAAGAACCCCCATACTTACAGAAATCACACTTCACAGCACCCGTTTCCGCTGTTAAGCCCTTTCACAATCACTGACCAGCGCCCCCAGACGCGCTAGCCACCCATTCACCATTTTCATTTAACGATTCACCGTCACCATGACCGCCAACGAAATCCGCCAATCCTTCTTTGACTTCTTTAAGGAGAAGCAGCACACCATCGTGCCTTCCGCTTCCCTCCTTCCACAGTCACCCGGACTTCTCTTCACCAACGCGGGCATGAACCAGTTCGTCCCCTACTTCCTTGGCACCGAGAAGGCCCCCTACAGCCCGCCCCGCGCTGCTGACACCCAGAAGTGCATCCGCGCCGGCGGCAAGCACAACGACCTGGACGATGTAGGCTACGATACCTACCACCACACCATGTTCGAGATGCTCGGCAACTGGTCCTTCGGTGATTACTTCAAAGCTGAAGCCATCCAATGGTCCTGGGAACTCATCGTCGAGCGCTGGGGATTCCCACCTGAGCGCCTCTACGCCACCGTCTATATGCCGGGTGAAGGCGACCCATCCGCATTCGACCAGGAAGCCTACGATCTCTGGGCCAAACTTTTCGAAGCCAAGGGCCTCGACCCCAAAAAACACATCGTCAATGGCGACGTGAAGGACAACTTCTGGATGATGGGTGACACTGGCCCATGCGGTCCGTGCTCCGAGCTCCACGTAGACCTCACCCCGAACGGCGACACCAACGGAGAACTCGTCAATAAAGACTCCGATCTCTGCATCGAGATCTGGAACCTCGTTTTCATCCAGTACAATGCAGAGGCCGACGGCTCCTTCCGCGACCTCCCTGCCAAGCACATCGATACCGGCATGGGCTTTGAGCGCGCTTGCTCCATCTATCAGGGAACCCAAGGGTTTACCGACTTCTCCAAGAAGCCAACCAACTACGCCACCGACGTCTTCACCACCCTCTTCAAGAAGATCGAAGAACTCTCCGGCAAGACCTATCAGGACATCTACCCAGAGTCTGTAGAGACAGACAAGTCCACCCTCTCCGCCGAGATGAAGGAAGCCGTCGCCTTCCGTGTGATTGCCGACCACATCCGCACCCTTTCCTTCTCCATCGCCGATGGCATCCTGCCGGGAAAAAATGGAAGAAATAGTGTACTAAGAGGTATATTACGACGTTGTATCAGATATGGACGTAGACTTGGTTTCTCCGCAGAAAAAACTTTCTTAGCAGACCTTGTAGATACACTAGCAGACCAGATGAGTCACGTTTTCCCTGAACTGCAACAGCAGTCTGAAAAAATTAAAACCATCCTCCGTTCTGAAGAAGATAGTTGCAACCAGACGTTAGACAATGGAGAGAATCTTTTTGTAGAATACGCTGTCGAAAGAAGAAAACATATCGGCACTGCTAACGAGAGCATAAAGAAGCTAATAGCTCTTGACCCGTGGAATATGGACACCCTTCCTAACGAGGTCATCAATGAAATTAAAGATATAGCAGGTCATTTAAATAATGCCGTCTTTAATCTACAACTCTCATACGAGAAATTTACATCCCCTACAGAACAAGCTCTGTTCAGGCCAATTAATAAATTCGCCACAACTGTTCAGGAATATTTGGATGTCAGCACAACCTTATGCAATTACTCCAAAGACATTAACCAGAGTACTCTCGTAGGATGGCAGAACTCTATCTCTAGGTTGGTAAATACTGTTACTGGTGAATGTGGCTTTGAACTTCACCAAACTTACGGCTTTCCAATCGGCTTAACCCGTCTCCTATGTGAAGAGCACGGATTAGTTTTAGACATTGATCGTTACTATGAACTTATGGATGAGGAGAGGGAACGCGGCCGTCAGAATCAGAAGAAGACCATCGTCCGTGCGCTCGACATCACTTCCGAAGTCGAAACCGAATTCACCGGCTACGACGAAGACTCCTCTCAGGCTGAGATCCGTGAAGTCCACGAAGACGAGGACAAGCTACTCGTCATTACCGACCGCACTCCTTTCTATGTGGAGATGGGTGGCCAGCTTGGCGACACAGGTGTCCTCACCATCATCGACTCAGACGAGGCCATCCCAGTGACAGCCGTCCAGAAGATCGGCTCCGCCGTGGCCCACGTCATCGACAAAGCTCAGGTAAAAGAAGACCAGATCGTCATCGGCAAGGCCATCGCCCTCACAGTCGATAGCTCACGCCGCCGCCCGATCGAGGCTCACCACAGCGCCACCCACCTGCTCCACTGGGCACTGCACGAAGTCGTCTCCACAGACGCCACGCAGCAGGGCTCTCTCGTGGGCACCGACCGCCTGCGCTTCGACTTCACCTCCGGCGCACTCAGCAATGAGCAGATTTCCCAGATCGAAAACCTGGTCAACAGCAAGATCAAGGAAGGCGCTCCAGTTCACTACGTTGAAGTCCCGCACGTCGACGTGAAAGACCGCAGCGACATCATGCAGTTCTTCGGCGACAAGTACGGCGAGCTCGTCCGCGTCGTCCAGATCGGTGGCCATGACCTTGGACTCGACGGCTACGCCATGGAGCTCTGTGGCGGCACCCACGTTTCCGATGTCGCTGAAATCGGCATCTTCAAGATCAAGTCCGAGGGCGCTATCGCCTCCGGCGTCCGCCGAATCGAAGCGGTCTGCGGAGATTCCGCCTGGAACTACATCCGCGAGGAAGTCGAGAAGCACGACCACGAAGAGAAAGAACTTCGCCACAAGCTCAATGAAGTGAACGCCAAGCTGCAGGAAGCTGGTGCCGAACCTGTGCACCATGGCGAGTTCCCGCACATCATGGGCGCCCTGCTGGTAGAGGGTGACTTTGAGGATATCAACAGCACCTTCCAGCACTACATCAAGCACGTGGAGTCACTCAAGAACGCCACGGTAGAGGCTGACAAGTCCCTCAAGAAGGCTCAGGCCGCTGCTGCCGCCTCCATGGCTGACGAAGCACTCGTTTCCCTGCTAGAACAGGGTGGCAACATCGTCTCCACCTTCGAAGGTCCAGCCAATCTCCTGCAGGAGCTACTCAATGGCCTCAAGAAGAAGCAATTCACTCAGGCAGCCTTCCTCATCGTCGATGACGGCGAGCGCCTCCACCTCGGCGCCTTTGCAGGCGCAGATGGTCAGGCAGCTGGCCACAAGGCAGGCAACCTCATCAAGGACCTTGCTCCTCTAGCTGGCGGCAAGGGCGGCGGCAAGCCAGACCAGGCACGCGGCGCCGCTCCTCAGCGAGACAAGGCCCAGGAACTTCTCGCGGCAGCCAATGCCGCCCTCGCCTAACGAGATCTTCCAACAATTCAACCCGCCCGCTCACTTAACCGTGTGCGGGCTTTTCTTTTTGGCTCTGCCCGGAAAGTAAACACCCCGTCGGTCTCCACCGACGGGGCGCAACACACAAACACCGGATTTAACTCCAGTTATTCCTCACAACAAATTTTTCTAATCGGCCATTCCTACAGCCCAGTCTGGTTGTCCATTACTGATTTCATACGCCATCACTCGAGCCCGGCGTACACCGCTTAGTGAATCGAAGAGCTCCACGACAGCAGGTCCGTGGTTTCCACGGGATTTCACGACTACCTGACTCTTGTTTTTCACGAATTTAAATTTTTCTACATTGGGGAGTTTAGAAGTGCATGTGGACACTGTCTTTGCTCCGTTCACCACCTTGACTGAGGATCCTTCCTGACGAAGTGTTAGTGGTGCGTATGCGTCGTGCGTGGCCTTTTTCATCCCCTTCTCTGCGGCCGTGTCTGCACTCGAGACTGGCTCGGCACATTGGCTTAGCAGCAGTGCGAAGGGTAGAGTGAAAAACAACACACTTTCTACTTTCATAGCGTATCCATCTAACAAAGCTCACAGCTAGATTCAAGTTCTTTTTACTCTTTTTACTCAAATAAGTTTTTGCAGACCATTTATAGTTACATAGTTACAGCATCACTATTCTGGTTCCCTTGAAAAGCTCGTCCACGGCAAAGCGACAGAACCCAAATCATCTGTATGACAAATAATTCCACTTTTACCTTTACTACAGGTTGGCAACTCACTAATTCTACCTGTACTACAAATCAAACAACCCTTCGCATGACAGCAAAACAAACACTATCACTACTCCTCATGGGGCTAGCCGCGCCCTCTCTTAGCGCAGCGACCCTCTTCCTGGACGACTTCAACTCCTCTGGTTCGGCTGGCGACACACCGACTGGCTGGACCTACCTAGACGCACCTGACACAGGTGACCACGCCTCTATAGGTCTTCGCCCTGACGCCGACAGCAGCGGCGGTGTGACCGTGCAAACCATGGATGACACCGGCTTCTTCCTCAATGGAGGACGCTCGGCCATCTTCTCCTACAATGTAGGCACTATGGCCGAGGGTGAAGAATACACCTTCACCGTCTGGCGCGCAGGAGCCGGCAGCTCCTACAATATCAGTGCGGCCTATTTATCCACTACCGCACCTACAGGCTACAACCCTGCTGACAAGCTAGGCGGCAACGCCACAGGCACCGGTACCACCTCCGGCAGCTGGTCCGAGCTAGAGCTGACTTATGTGGCCACTGCATCTGATGCCGGCAAAGACCTCTGGGTAAACCTGCAAAGTAGCCGGAATGTCTCCACCGCCGTGGTGGCCTGGGACAATGTATCCGTGGTGACAGCGGTTCCTGAGCCCACCACCTCAGCCCTCTTCGGACTGGCTGGACTCGGCTTCATCCTGCGTCGCCGCCGCTAGAAGCCACTTTCCTGTGTCCCGCAACACCTCACTAAAATAACCAGCTATGAAACTCAAAGTAACTCTGCTCACCTCATTGATAGCGGCAGCCACAGCATCTTCATTATGTGCAGCCACCACCATCGTAGATTTCAGCTCAGATATCTCTGCGGTATCCACATTTGGTAACTGGTCCTCCAGCAGGATCACCAATGATGGAGATAACGGAGACGGACTGAACGATGGCGCAGCCAACTTCGGCATCCCAGCAAGCACAGGCACAGGAAATGGCGTCATCATTTCCAGCACTCTGGTCATCACTTCCGGGATGATTGGCCAGGAAGCATCGGCTACCGTACTCCACTACCGTACTGGCCCGAACAACTTCGCCAATGTCCGCCTCCAACTGACTCTGGACGGCTCCACCGTGGGAACGGAAACTGGCAACCTCAGCTTTTCATCGGGCACAGCCACAGCTCCTAGCGTCACTTCCGATTCCACGACGACCTACATCGTGCAGGCTGGAGACGTTGGAAAAACCTTGGGCGTGCAATTACAGTCCAGTGGCACCTCCGGTGGCGGCGCGAATTTCGGCGTGGACTCGGTCACCTTCACTGCCATCCCGGAACCATCCAGCACAGCTCTGGTCGGGCTGGCCGGACTCGGCTTCATCCTACGACGCCGTCGCTAAACCAGATTTCCATTACTTAATGGATTATTAGGGTATGCCCCGGTCAGCGCGTCTGGCCGGGGCTTTTCGCATTCTGGGCATTCAGGCTGAGCTCCTCGACAAAGGCCGAGGTCATCGCATCCAGTGCCCGATCCGCTCGCCAACCGACAGCCACACTCACTGGATCAGGCTCAGGCTGCATGTGAATCAAGCGCACGCCCTCACCCACAGAGGCTCTCTCAGCCACCAAGGCCACCCCCACTCCAGCCCGCAGAGCCACGCCCAAGCTCTCAATCCCATCAAACTCACCGGCCACCTTGGCATTCACGCCCTGGTCTTTGAAAAAATGAATCACCTGGCTCCAGTACTCGGGATAGTCATGGCGGGAAAGTAGTAGCAATCTTACACCCTCTAGATCGCTTGGCCTGATGCGACTCTTGTCCGCCAAGGCATGACCTTGCGGCACGGCGAGCACCAGCTTCTTGCTATCGAGGTCTACCCACTCCATGTCCGCCTTGTGAGCACGGACACCGATCATCAGGTCCAGCTCGCCACTCAGTACCTTGCGGCGCATCTCCTCAGTGGTTTCGTCATGCAGCTCGAGCTTCACCCCGCTGTGGCGCTGCACGAAGCAGCCCATCGCATTCTTGAGAATCTCTCCTCCCAGGCTGGGCGCGTAACCAATCCGGATTACCCCTCCCTCGATCTCACGCCTCATACGCTCCACACCGCCCTCCACCGCGGTCAGAATCGCTTTCCCCTCGCGTAGCACGACCTTACCCTGCTTAGTCAGCTGGATCGACTTGGCGCCCCTGTCGAGCAGGGGCCAGCCCATTTCATCCTCAAAGGCACGCACTTGACGGCTGAGCGCGGGCTGGGTCATTCGCAAGCGCTCTGCTGCCGCGGTTATGCTCCCCGCATCCGCCACCTCCAGAAAGTACCTCAGCTTTCTTAGATCCATACCTCCCTTTAGCATACCTATCACCTAGATTCAAGCATGCCTATCAGGCATAGCATGACATCACTCTGAACATGAGACAAAACCGCCAAGCTCTGGCACCATGATGCCATGACAACGAAACAGAATATCACCGTCCGCCGCTCCGAGGAGCGAGGCCATGCCAACCACGGCTGGCTGGACAGCTATCACAGTTTCTCCTTCGCCCGCTACTACGATCCGGCACACATGGGCTTCCGCTCACTGCGCGTCATCAACCAGGACGTTGTCGCCCCCGGCGGAGGATTCCCGACCCACCCGCACGACAATATGGAGATCTTCTCCTACGTGCTTCGCGGAGCCCTCTCCCACGAGGACAGCATGGGCAACCACAAGACCCTCCACCCGGGAGAGATCCAGCTCATGTCCGCAGGCTCAGGCATCACTCACTCGGAGTTCAACCACTCCGCCTCGGAACCAGTCGAGCTGCTGCAGATCTGGCTCACCCCAGCTGAGCGCAATCTCACTCCGAGCTACACCGAGTGGAAGCCCAATGAAGAACAGGCAAATGCCCGCAAGACACTCCTGATTTCCCCGGACGGCCGCGAGCACTCCGCCACCATCCATCAGGATGCCCTCATCTACCGCGTCCAGCTGAAAGCCGGAGAAAGTGTGCCACATGAACTCACTGAGGGACGTGGCGCATGGCTCCAACTCATCAAAGGGGAATTAAAATTCAACGACACCCTCTTACATCCCGGAGACGCGGCCAGCACCGAAGACCCCGGTACCATCCAACTGAGTGCCATCAGCGACACCGAAGCCCTCCTTTTCGATCTCAACTAAATCAATCCATAAAAACAAACCACCCAACCATACCATCAATATGAAAGCTACATTCATCACACTAACAGGCATTGCGTCCATCGCGCTCGTTTCCTGCGATAACCCGGCAGACAAGACCACCTCCGCCAAAACAGGCGAAGCCCAAGCCGTCCCGGTAGGCGACGTCACCGGCCAGAAGTGGGTCTTCTCCGAGGATTCCAGCATTTCCTTCATCGGCTCCAAAGTCACTGGCAGCCACGAAGGCGGCTTCAAGGAGTTCAACGGCTTCTTCCACGTGAACGGAGACCAACTCGCTGAGAGCGGCCACCAGGTCGTCATCACCATGGACTCCACCTGGTCAGATGCCGAGAAGCTTACCGGCCACCTCAAGTCCGCCGACTTCTTCGATGTGGAGAAATACCCGCAGACTACCTTCGTTGCCACTGGCGTGAGAAAATCTGAAGCCAGCGAGAAGGGCACCCACCAACTCTCTGGCAACCTCAAGCTCCACGGTGTGGAGAAGTCCATCGAGTTCCCAGTCACGGTGGAGAAATCCGAGGAGCAGATCCACCTCACCGCTGAGTTCGACATCAACCGCTTCGATTTCGACATCAAGTACCCGGGCAAGCAGGATGACCTGATCCGTGAAGAAGTCGTGATCAAATTTGACCTCAAAGCCAAACCTGAGGTAAACTAACATCTAACTTGGAAAGGACCGTCCATAACGGGCGGTCCTCACTCCACCCAACAAGCTACCCCGTTTTTCCATGAAAACCATCACCGCCATCGCCGGAGGCCTGCTCGGCCTAGCCTTCATCGTCTTCGGTCTCAATTTCTTCCTGAACTTCATCCCGATGGGCGGAGGCCCACCAGAAGGGTCACCTCCAGCCCTCTTCTTCGGTGCCGTCGGCCCGACTGGCTTCATGGCCTTCGTCAAAGTCTGCGAAATCCTCGGTGGTGTCCTCGTCGCCATCCCGAAAACGCGCAACCTTGGCTTGCTCGTACTCGGACCAATTATCCTGAACATCCTCGCTTTCCACATCTTCATTGGCTCTCCTTCCGGATTGTTAGATCCTCCAGTGATCGCCATCTCCGTCCTCGGAGCCTTCCTACTCATCGCCGCGAAAGACAAATTCGCCAAGCTTCTCAACTAAAGTCATACCATGAAAATTCTCGCCTTCGGTGGATCCACTTCATCCACCTCCATCAACCGCACCCTGGCCAACTACACCGCGAACCTCATCGAGGATGCCGAGGTCACCGAGCTGGACCTCAACAGCTACGATCTCCCCATCTTCTCTGAAGACCTGGAAAAAGCAGACGGCATTCCGACCGACGCCCAGAAGTTCCTCGATGCCATCCGCGAGCACGACGCCATCATCGTATCCCTCGCTGAGCACAACGGCTCCTACAGTGCCGCCTTCAAGAACCTCTACGACTGGACCTCCCGTATCGAGATGAAGCTGTGGTCAGACAAGCCGATGCTTCTCATGGCCACCTCACCCGGCCCCGGTGGCGCCAAGTTCGTCCTCGCCGCAGCGGAGAGCAAATTCCCACGCATGGGTGCCGACCTGAAGGCTAGCTTCTCACTGCCTTCCTTCTATGACCACTTCGGCGAAGACGGCATCACGAACGATGAACTGGCGGCCCAGCACAAGCAGGCTCTCAGCTCACTCAGCGAAGCACTCTAAGCCAATCGCTACTCCTCAGGGATCAGCGCCAGGTGTACCGTCATTCCCTCTTCAAGCGAGGGATGGCGGGTCACGAGTAAACGTGTCCGCGCCTGGGCGATGTCTTCATCCACCGCCTGCAAGACCGCATCATGCGCGTGCCAAGTGATGACCAAATCTCCCGTACTGTCCGGCCTGTATCCCTCTTGAAAAGCGCTACCGGTGAACTTGAAAAGCAAGGGATCAGGCAGCGCTTTCCCAGTTGTCGTCTTGAGCAGAGTCTCTAGCGGAATCGCTTCTTCGCCCGGCAGCAGGATGGCGACCCGATAACGGCTCGCCTGTTTCTTGCTCCCGGTCAGGTGCAGCAGGAGCTCCAGATGCAGCGGACGTGCCTCCGTCATGAGCAAGGTCTCGTGCACCCGGCCCTTGTCGGTACAGAGCACGACCTCCAGCTCGTGGATGTTTCCCTCCTGGTCCAGCTTCGGGTAAGTGACCTTGGCTGGCATTTCAATCCGACCCGAGGACTTGAAGTAGGTGATCTCACCAAGCCGGATGGACTCCCCATCCACCTGGAATGGATAAGCCTCCCGCAGCTTAGAGATGATGCCATTGATCTGCGGAGCCAGCGCGTTTTTATCACGCGGTTCTACCTCAGCATAGGCCTGCTCCAGCCTGACCAGTTCCGCCCACTGGGCCTTCTCCACCAGCGGCAGCAAGGGAAAGCCCTTGGCAAGCTCCTGGCTCGTGGCATCCAGAGGCAATAAATCGACCTTGGCCTCTACCGTCTCTGTCGCCGTCGTCGGTTGCGCCCGGTCACACGCCGGCACTCCTAACAAAAGAATGCCAGCGATTGCGTAATGCCTGGGTGAGATCATGGATTACTCCGGCTGGATAGGAGGCAAGTACTTGGCACCCTTGGACTGGGCCAGAGGCTGCCTCGGCATCAGCGTGTGCGGATTGTGATAGAACCTCAGGGTCTTGAGCTTCAAATCTCTGCCTTGGAACTCGAGCCTCCAGCGCTGCGCCTTCGTCTCCGGGAAGACCGGGTGATGATTGGTGTTCGTGCTGTAATTGTCCCACACCAAGGGCACCCACTGAGATTCGTCATGATACCAGACGCGGATAAAGGCTCTGGCGTCTTTCACATCCAGACCATTGATCGCCACAGGCTTGCCAAAGTCGTACTCCAGCACCGCCTTGCCGTCTTCCATCTTGATGGTGGCGCTGCTCTCGTCATGATCGACCCAGGCAGCCATATCACCAGCCACCTGACCGCGCACCATCGTGCGGGTAGCCGCAGGCACGTGCGTCACCTGGCTCGGCTTGTCATAACTGAGGCTATAGACCGTACCGCAGATCATGTTGTCACTGCCTACATTCACCAGCACCTCATCCCCTTCATGCACGTTGACCAACTGGCCGATCGGTGAAGTCACCGGCGGCGTGGTTTCGATCGGGTACATGCAGTCAAAGGCAATGCCAGAAATCACCAGCGGCTGACTCTGGAAGTAGGCGCGCGGCCCCGTCTTCAGCTTCAGATTCATGCGGCGGTAGTTGACCTCGTTCTTGGTGACTAACAGAGTATTGAAAGTCATCGGGCGCTTGTAGGTAATCTGAGTATCTCCCACGGTGAAACGAATCCAGGCAGCACCATCGAATTCCTTCTTGCTGGCGTTCTTGAGACCTGTAGAGGCACTGAATTTCCTGCTTCCCATGTCGAAGTTAAATCCATCCAGTGAACTGACCTTGAACTCAAGTGGCTTGCTTAGATTATCACTCTGAATAATCACATCCGCCGTGAGATGAAACGGGCTCGCCGCAAAGAAGGATTCCTTGTCTTTCTCTAACCAATTCAACTGCTGCAGCGGCAAGTAGACATTGAGATCCACCACTTGCTTATCCCCTTTCAGCTCTGTGCTGACCTGGAAGTTGAGGCCACAGAGAAGCTCGATCGCGTAGGCGCGCTGCATCGCATCCAGTGACTTGTCAGCAGCGATGCTGCGGATCAGCTCCGGTGCCAGCTGAGTCACCAGTTCTTTGGTCTCTGGAACCAGAGTGATGTCGCGCTCCAGTTTGGCCAGCCGCTCGATGCCCTTCGCCAGCTTGGATGGAGCCTTGCGGCCCAGCAGCTCATTGGCGAGACACCAATTGCGCAGGTAGTAGGAATGTACCTGACCACCCCATTCACTCACGGCCACGGAATCTAACTTCTCCTTCGCCATCAGCTCCTTCTTGCCAGTGATGGCGAGGTTGTGCTTGAGCGCGTTGAGCACCAGGATGCTGCCAGCCGAGCGGATCCACTGTGAGGTCACGCCCTCACCACCCTGGAAATCGAGTGGGAATGCCGACTTCAGGAAGCCACCCTCCCAGTTGTCATCGATAGTCATCTTGTAGCGGAAGTTCTGCATGTGCTTCAGGAACACCTCCTCATCCGCGGCCGCCATGGCCAGCGAGGCGAAAATATAAGCCAGCGAGCTGGTGGCATGGGAGTTGTCCCCATCGCCGATGGAAGCTTCCCAGCGCTCTACCGCTTCCTTCACCGCAGTCCGGTGACCACCGCCGATCTGTACCCCAAGGATACCAGGCCCCACCATGGCATTACCACCACCGTGGCGGCGTGAATCGTCACGCAGCATCCTGCGACCACGACCATAGGCATAGGTACCGTTCACACAGACCTCGCCGGCATGGCGAAGGATATTCCCCACCAGCTCCTGATCCACGGTGATCGGGGTACGCGCGGCCAGGGCGACACCCAGCGCCAGATGGCCGGTGCCGTAATGCTGACCAGCGATGCCGTAACCAAAACCATTGACCTTGTGACCGGCCATGTAGTCATTCTTACAGACATCAATCAGCTGGTAGTAGGCAGCCTGCACGCCAGCCAGGATCTTCTCATCCTTGGTTCTCAGGTAGTACTCGGAAAGGAAGATGAGGCGCATCGCGCGCTCTGCCGTCCATTCACTAGGAGCCCCGGCATAAGCAACCCAGTAGGCGGCCTTCTTCACCTGCTCATCGTACTTGGCGTCCCCGCTGGACATCAGAGCCAGCCCGCACCAAGAAGTATCCCAGCCCTCCGTGGTATAGCCAGCGAGTCGCGGCCAGGTGCCGTTCTCACTCTGCTGGGCTGCCAGCCATTCGACATGCCTAGCGGCAGTGATCTTCGTCTTCTTGCAGTCCCGTGGATAGGTCGCGCTGTAACTGCCAGCCTTGCCAATAGGGAAACGCAGCTCGACCACCTTCTGCTGATGAATCCCCGTCAGTGGGAGAGCATCATTGGTCAAATGAACTTTAGGCTGCACCTTGCCATAACTTGCCGGAATGAAAACCCCACTCACGCGCTTGGTACCCGCAGGCAGGAGCCAGCTCACCTCGCCCTGAGCATGCAGGTCCAGGACTTGCTGATAGCTCTTGTCCTGGAAGGTAAACGGCTTCTCCAGCTCCACCGACGGCCTGCCATAGCCGCTGCTGATCGTCTCCCACGGCATTTCTAACAAACTCTTCTTTCCGTAGTCACCCTCGATCACCAGGTCACACCAGCGGGTGCCATCACCATGGATATTGTTATCAAACTGGGAACTCTCCAGAGTCAGCAGCCCTTCGCCCTGGATCTCCACGGAGAAATTCTGCGCCCCGACCGATTGGTTCCCGCCTGCACCCTGCCACAGCTGGGTGCGCACCACAGGCAGTGACTGGCGTGCCTTCACGATCTTTACCTCCGCCTTCAAGTCCCCCCTGCCATGCGTGGCCTGCATGCCTGTACGGAAACTGTCATAGCCAGTCGGCACCTTGAAGACCAACTTGGAATCCCCATGCACGGACAAGCACGGCTCCGCAATCGCCTTCCCTGTCAGGTCGGCACCGCGGGTCACCTTGCCCCAGCCGGTAGTCGCACTCGCTGGCTGCACCTTGGCCTCATCGGCCAGATCCAGCGTACCACTTGGTCCGCTCAAGCTTGGCGACAGCCAGCTGAAATGATCGTAGTCATTGCGATCCTTCTTATCCACGATCAGGTGGATCTCATCCCCCTCACTAACTGGAGTAGCCGCCAGCTCACGCTTGCCATCGGCCTGCTTCATCTCCTCGGAAAATACCGTCTCCACCTCATTCGGGTAGCGCATGACTGTCAGGCGCACATCACCACGACCCTGGGCCTGGTCTAACTTCTCACCCAGCATCAGCTGCAGCTCGCGGGCATCCTTGTGCATGAACTCCCAATCCGGGCGATACTTGCTGCCAGACTTCAGCATCTCCCCCTCGATCCCGATGATCAAATCCCCCTCCTGCAGCTGACCTTCGGCCGGAGAGCCGGGAGCAATCGTCACCACCTCCGCAGCCGTCAGCGCCAACCTGCCATCCTGACCACGCAAGCAATCCGGAACATTCGCCGCAAAGGCCGGACGGTTCTGGTGCTGCGGCACGTAAGGGCGCACCCTCACTCCGAGAGGCCCCAGATGATGCCCCCAACCCCGGGCCTCATCGGCCTGCTCAGGCTTGCTCGGCATCCAGCCCATATGCACATTCGGGTAAGTATTCAGATACTGGCGGATATCCAGATCCTTGAACGACTTCACCACCGGAAAGCTTTTCTCTAAGGGCGGCAAGGCGGGGCCAGTCTGCCCCTTCATATCGACCACCTTCTCCGCCGAAGAACCCTCTACCAGATCCGCAGGCACCGCCTCGACAGTCTTTGCAGGCCCGCTGCTACTCTCGCTCGGCGCCAGAGCATCGCGATTCATGAAGTAGTAACCAGCTCCACCTGCGATCAGCAGCGCCACCACCGTTAAGCCCAAGCCTCCGGAGGACTTGCCAGAAGCCAGCTGTGGCACTGGAGCCGGAGCCTGGACCTGTGGATGAGGGGACTCCTCGATCAAAAACTTCGTCTGGCAGCTATCGCAGCGGCCTTTGCGGCCAAGCATGCTAGCATCCAGCTGGAACACCTTGCCGCAATTCGGGCAAGCGCAGGAAATTGTCTGTGTGTCGGACATCGTGAGTAAGAGTAAGTTTCGCAGTGCTGGCTCCGACGGAGCCAAATAGAGAGCCTCACAAATACTGCTCCACTTCCCCCTCTATTTCAAGCAAGACACGATTCCTCTGTCATACTCCCACTCACTGCCCAGCCTAACCCCAAGTAACTGAGCACCATCACCTAAGTGGTCTAATAACAAGACCAGAATTCATCCACTCAGTCCCTCATCGACCTTCGCCCATCATTCGTAAGAATTCGTGCGATTCGTGTCTAAAAAACAAGCCACCTAAAAATCCCCGCATCCCCCTGAGCCACAATTGTCTCGCAACCATCTAGCTATCAGGGCATGATGCACCCTCACCATCTGTCCCCTGCCATGAAAAACCACTCTCTACTCATCGCCTTGTTCGCCTTCCTGCTCGCCCTCGTCGGCTGCGAAAAAGAAACGCGCAACTTCTCCGTCGGCCCCTTCGAGGTGAATAGCAAGACCGGCATAGCCACCGGACAGGCCCTAGGCGTCGAATTCGCCGTCGCTGGCGCCAGCCAGGCACAGACCGAGTCCAAAATCGGCACACCCGACTATTCCTCAGGACGCGCCACCATCACCCTGGCCGCAGATGTCACTATCGAACTGAAACAGCTTGAGGACAACAAGGGCATAGCCTTCCAATGCAACGGCAAGAAATACCCTACCCTAACAAAAGGTGACAAAGTCGTGATCGATGAGGTCAGAAAAGTCACCATCAACGGCACCGAGCAAGAGGGCAAGTGAGGCCGACAGCTGAAGAATCTCCACTCGGCAATCTACACATGGATACATCTAGTTTTTCACATGATTAGAATGGCTCTCCCAGACATATCCTAACAGACATAGGATCATTCAATCTTAAGCCATAGTTTACCGACAACTTTCCCTTGGCTCTCCAAATGCCCTATCAACTTTTTCTGACCCTCTTTCAGTTGATCTAGTTTAACCCCAAAATTCAGATGAAAGCTTGTCTTTGGGATTCTACTCTCTGCGAACCCTCCGACCCTTAAATCCTGAACACGCAATTCATTATTTTTCACATAGATCCTGAAATCAGTGGCTTCTCCATGAGCAGCTCCGAAAGTTTTTATGGATCCTTCACCAATAAACAAAACCATCTTCTTCCCCTTTGGAAGATGTAACACGATTTCATCACGCTTGTTATCATCACAGGCCGCACTGTGATGGATGGCTGTGAAAATAAGGACTAGGATGATGAGGAAGTATTTCATATGGCTGCTAATTTATAATTCTACCCTGTGCGCCAAGATTTCGATCAATAGATAGAACAGCTAACGGATCGGCAATTATCAGGCAAGTAGCTTTCCTCGATTCCACAACACCTTCCTATGTAAGATTCCTAGCGTTCATGCGTTTCATCTTAATGTAGAATGTCCTTATCACATCAATAAAAACACAGCAAACGCCCCCACCTTCACCCTGAAAGTTCGTCCCTGCTAGCTACACACTCCTAATCATTCGTGAAAATTCGTGCGATTCGTGTTAAAATAAACAGCCGCCAAAGATCCCCCTCAACAATAAAGTGTCTGGCACCCTAGATCCTGCAACTTCACTCAATCACCTGATCCCATGAATAGAAGAGATTTCCTAGTTCGCTCTGCTACCGCAGCAGGGGTGATGATGGCTTCCAATCACTACCTCTTTGGAGCGGAAGGTGAGGAGAAGCCGTTCCGGCTGGCCCTGCTATCCGACACACACATCCCGGAGAATCCACCAGACGGGTGGAATGGTTATGAGCCGATCCCGAATTTTGAAAAAGTGGTGGCCCATGTCATCCAGGCCGGGCCTGATGCCGCGGTGATCAATGGGGACGTGGCGCGCTTGAAAGGAACCGTAGGCGACTACCGGAAGTTCAAGGAACTCCTCAAACCAATGTCCGACAAGCTCCCGGTCTTCATCAATTTAGGGAACCATGATCATCGGAACAATTTCTATGAGGTCTTTCCCGAGGTAAAGAACGACAAGCACACCCAGGATGTTGCCAAGAAGCATGTCACGGTGATCGAGGGCGGAGGCTGCCGCTTGATCATCTTGGACTCCCTCTTTCACGTGAATGATGGCGCCGGGTTGTTAGGGAAGAACCAACGCACCTGGCTGGAAAACTTTTTAGACCAGGAATCAACGATCCCGACAATTCTCGTCCTCCACCACACCCTCGGAGACGGTGACTATGATTTGCTCGATAGCGACAGACTCTTCAAGCTGCTGGCCTCCCGCAATCAGGTGAAAGCCATAGTATTCGGCCACTCACATCGCTACGGCTACAGCAAGCATGAGGACATCCACCTGATCAATCTACCCGCCATCGGCTATGTCTTCGACCACAAACAACCGATCGGCTGGATGGACACCACTCTGCACAAGAACGGCATGAGCCTCACCCTGGATGCCGTCGCCGCCGGCAAGTCCCAGCACGGCAAGCAAGTGGACCTGAAGTGGCTGAGATAGCAGCACGAGGGCACGCTGTTTCGGCATTCTGCCAGAAGCAGGCTAACTTTCCACTTCAGTGAGAGTGTGAAAGAAAACATCAAGTTTTGAAATGTCTCAGTTCGAGGGAAGCTTACACCCCCTTCAGGCCTTCGATAACCGAAGCTGCAAGAGGCTTGTAAACTTGAGCGTGAGGTTGATCGCAGTAGTTCAGGAACTCCTCTCCGATTTGCTCAAATCGCGCCCAGTTTTCCTTCTTAGCCAACATCGCTAATAAAACTGGGTAGCGAATGAGGCGATCAGAAGTGATCCATGATTTCGGATCTTCACCACTCAGATTCTCAAACAGATTGCCTTCGTCAGAGTATTTGTTGAGCCACGGAAGCACGTCCCCTTCTAGTGCCCTAGCATAGACATCAACGAACTGATTGATGCTCTGTTCATCAACGCGAAAGCCGTTTGCTAGACTTTTGTCGCTGAGAAGTTGGTCGCAGTTCACTACGATCGTTGGGTGTGCCTTTGCGTCTTTCGGCGTCAAATATGGATTGTGGGGTGTGTAGCCATCCTCGATCTCATCGATGCGGACATGCCCGTGTGCTGCCAGCTTAGCGGTTTCAGGGTCAGATGTCGGTAGCACCTCGATCACGATGGATTGCGAGCCAACTTCTGTCTTGCGGATTAGGTGCCATTGAGACTTCACGAACTTGAAGCCATCAAGTTTATCAGCCAACGCCTTTCCAATTTTTGCCGTCAATTCATCCATCATCTATTCAAATTAGAAGCGTTAACCTCGAAGGTTCGAATCGGCCCGGTTGGAGTTCCGTTGGGGAAGCCAGCCGCTCGTGCCCTTCTCCCAAAGAACGTGGTGGGAGCTAGAGGATCAGCAATCAGAGCATCCTTTAATAAAAGGACAGACAATATTCAATTAAATATTCAATTACTGCGCACGACCGTATTTCGGCCGTTCACGATTCATAAATCACGATTCATAAATTCTCTGTCCTTTTATTTTTTGGGACGGCTTGGGTGGCCGTTGTTTCGGCGACAGCCTCAGCGCGTGGACTAACCAAACACCTCCATGATCTCAGCAACATCTTTTGCTGACGCTACACGCTGCTTCAGTTCATCAAGTTCGTATGCCTGCCAGACAGTTTCATACTCGTCGAAGTTAGCCATGATCAACGATCGGATTTGATCAGCCGAAAGCGCACCAGCATCCTCGGACTCCCAACGAACTGGCCTTGCGGATCCGCTCAATCCCGACATGAGCTTTCCAAAGCCTTTCGGCGGATCAACGAACTCGGGATTGTTCAAGTTGTAGCGATTGCCCTTGGAGTCGATGACGAAGTATTCGGCCATCTGTTTCCAGACGTCGAGAGTCTTAGATGAGGCGTTTGCCAAAGCGTCACCAGACTCATATTTCATCACGGTGCAGTTCGGGGAACCGAACCTCAACACCGGCCATTCAATCTTCTCTAATCCCGATTCACTCATTCGTCGAAGTAATACGCGGCACCAACGCCAAAATATTTAAAAGGACAGACAATATTCGGATAAATGGCAATCGAATTCATCTCTCATGGTCACTTTACTCATCTGACGCGTTAGTTTTCAGCTGGCACGGCTTCTTATAGATCCAGGCTAGGATTTATTCTTCCTTAGGCCCCTACCTTGGATTCAATCTCACTCTGTCCGTACAGGATTCTCCTAGCTGTTGCGTTGTGGCGTACCGCTTTGCATGATCTCCTTATCGTTTCTTACTAACAGAAAATTCATACCCCGTTCTCTGCCAACTTGCGTAGACTCCAGAGATTGATGGATTTCATTCGTTCGCCGAGGCGTCCGCCTTTTCCTTTTCTGTTGGCCGGGAGATAGTCTTCATGGGAAATACCGCGAAAGGCTGGGAAGCCTGCAAAGTCCACGGACGGATCAGGAGAATGGTGTACGCTCAAAGACGGATTGTTTCCTGTTAGGATCGACATGGTTAAGATTTTCTATTTAACACTCCTTTTACCTCTCGCCATTTTTTTCTAAGTTTCAATAGAAACAATCCTATACCAGTTGGAGAATACAATAATACTTGAGGGTACTCCTCATTGGTCATAGATGATAGTCTTGCCAGTTGCTCTTTACTGTAAGCACTCTTCCTCAATACTAGCGAGCCATCAACAAGTGCGAAACCTGCATCTAGCTTATTACTTCGTATGAGTTCATACACTGGCTGAAACCACTTGGACGCCGAGTTAATGATTACTAGCCCACTTCCATTCAAGTAATTGGATAACCCAAGTAAAAGTGCATTCCTTTCGTCAAAAGAATCATAATCACGACTATGAGATGCAATAATTTCCGCAATAAAACACAATACTTTATCACCAATCTCTTCCATTTTAATATAATTTATTAACTAAATCACGTATTCAACTCATGTCATCAGCAAAAGTATCACCTCCCATAAATTTCTGGAACTCAAACTCCGCTCCCCAAGCCCTGCGTTCCCATTCTCTTAAATTGTCTGTCTCACTAATACTACAAATGATTGCTTTTCTTGGTTAATATTAGGCTCGCTAGGGGTGAGATTTGCTATTTTCGAACCGTCTAATATTCTCTTCATGTATTCGCTTTTCTTTAAGTAATTTATCATGAAAATCTGATAATGATAATTCCTCTTCGGGGTCGTGGAAGAATCTAATTTTCCGTTCAGGCAATGGTATTTCTAGATTTACGCTCATTTTTGGGCTCTCAACCAAAAATAGTCCTAGAATACCATATCCTGTTAAAATTGCTGATTCCTCCTTCAGCAAAGATAGAAATAATGATTCAGCTTCATCTAATTCCAAAAACTCCTTTAACACCAAATAATCATTTCGTTCAGTGCCATCAAAAGGAGTTGCTCGACTGTATACACCCTCTCCTGCTTGCCAGATCCTTTTAGCCTCGGCGAATGCTTTCTCAACTTGACTCGGTAAGAGCTTACGAATTTTACCTAAGCTCTTTCTCACCTTAATATACCGTATTAAACTCATTGTTATAGCCCTAGCCAAAAATCAACATCTTCACGAGCTGCGTCTAGAGCTCGTTGGTATCCTGCTCGGGTAGATTCCAGAAGTTTACTATCAACAGGTAAACCACTTCGCAGAAGATTGTTTTTTAGATGCACTTCGTGTGCGTTTTTAAACACTTGGAACTCGGCAGCTTGCAGACTACTTCCTCCTGAGACCGGGAAGCTTACTGCTCGTAAATTGTCTGCTCGTAAATTGTCTGTCCTTTTAATACTGCCACGCTTAGCAGCATGCCCATGAAACTCATGAGCTAATGTAGCCCTCACACTCAATGTTTCAATTTGTCTTGCTGTCCTTTTAATGGGGGGATGGACTAGCAAATTGTGAAAAAATCAGCCCAGTACTAAATCTCGAAACTCGTTCAAAAAAGCACGGTCCTTCTTAAGGTCATAATCAATTTTTGATGCCTCTAGTTTGGTTTTAGCTACACCAAGCGCTTCATCAGCAACATCCATAATATAATCAAGTAGTTCATCTCGATCTCTTAATCCTTAAATTGTCTGTCTCATTAATGGGTTTATATGCCTTTCAAAGTATCATTGAAATAACCACAGTCACACTTCATTTCAAATATCTCACTACCTGCTGCTTTCACCTCAACCAACGAACCACAATGGGGACAAGTCACAGTTAATACCCTACCGTGATCTTTGAACTCTTTAAGAGCTGCTTCAATTATCGCAAATGTTTCAGAATCTAATGACTTTCGCTTCTTCATAATTCAGTCCTTCTCGGATAACATTTACTGATTTAACTGAGGTAGAAGGTTACGTAATGACTGCCCTTCATTTTTAGCCCTTTCTGCTGCATCTCTTAATAGCTGGTATCTTTCAACTTTACTCAAACCAGGGAAGATTACGCCCAATCCAGCTAGCTTGAACCTCATCTAAAAGTGATCCACCAGCGAAACCTTTACCAGCTCTATCTGCAAGCATATGTCCTGCTCGTAAATTGTCTGTCCTTTTAATACGTTTAATACGGGATGCGCACGCCGTGGCGCCGGAGCATGATCTGTTCCTGCCTGTGGAAGGGAAGGTGGTCGCAGTACTTCCCGGCCAGGACGTGGGCAAGCAGCGAAGGCGTCAGGATGCTCCCTTCTAACAAACAAGGAGGCAAAGGGGCTATGAGCCACTTCGGGACAGGGTTCCCCTTCCTGATGTACTGGGGGCGGACGGTTATCTTCCTGATGAAGCGTGCCGGGATGACATCGAGCTTCTCACTGCGCTTTTCACCTACCTGCCGGTAGGCATCCGGCTCGGCTTCCACTTCATCCGGGATGAGCACGGTCTCTGTGGTAGGGATGTCTGCGGGCAGGCGGGGCTTGCGCGGGGCGCGTCTGCGCATGCAGGCGGGGGTGTAAAGGTCTTCAGCCGCCGGTGGTTCTTCGTTTCCATCGGCGGCTTCTTGCTTTTTTGCCGACGCCGGGTCGAGCAGAAGTTCGAGCTGGGAGGCGTCGACCTTCTCGCTACTGCTGCCGTGGATGACTCTAATCAGATAGTCGACCTTCTCCCTTAGCAGGCGGTTCACCTCGCGCAGTTGCGCGATGATTTCGTCCTTGTCCTGTTCGTTCCCGGTCACGATCTAACAACGTTCCTTGGGACGGATGTTTTTCAACTAAATCAGGGTTTTTCATACCATGGCAGCTTGTGGCCGTCGCGCAGCTGGATCCCGTCGGTGAGCATGGCGAGGGCGGTGGGTTCCAGTCTGATCCGGGTTTTGCCTCCCGTGTGTTTAGGCCAGCTGAACGTACCCTTCTCCAGCCGCTTGGCCATGACCCAGAGGCCAGAGCCGTCCCAGTACAGGATCTTGATAAGCGTTTTCTTCTTGTTGGTGAAGAGGAAGGCCGCCCCGCTCACCGGGTCGGCCCCGAGCTTCTGCGCGACCACGGCACTGAGTCCGTTGAAGCTCTTGCGCATGTCGCAGGGTTCGGTGGCCAGATAGACCTTGAGGCTGCCGCTGAAGCTTAGCATGGCCGGCGGACATCGAGTTTGTTGAACAGTGCAGCCGCCAGCTCCACCTGTGAAAGATCCGTTAACTGCACCCTGACCCCGGAAGGATGTTCGGCAAAAAGCTTGCCGGCCCCAGTCTCTTCTCGTCGGGGATTTTCGGAAGGCCCGGGAAGTTCAAGCTCGACGAGGGATTCGAGGAGCTTTTGAGATGGGTTGCCCTTTGCGGCGTCCCGATATTCACCTCGCTCACGTTTGCGCTTCTGCAACCAGGTGGCAAAGGTCTGGTAGTTCACCCCATGGGCTTCGGCAAACTTGGTGGCATGGAATCAAATGCATCCAGCAGGGCCTCACGGTGCTCAGGCTTGAGCTTCACCCGGCCAAGGCAACCGGTTTTCAACGGTTCGAATTTATCAGCGGTCGTAAGTGTCGTATCTGACATGACTACGATACTTATGACGAAAGCCAACACGATGAACCAAAATCGGAAGGCCCTCTATTGAGCGCTTACGAACCAACGTGAAGGAGGATGCCCCTTATTACACCCGTTGTGCGAATGTCAGCGTTTGCACGCAGCATGACAGGCCTTATGGGGTGTGGAGTGTGGTGCGGATGCAGGAAGCGTTTGCAACCATTAACCCCATGAACTCGCCTGTGACTCCGCAGGGTGGCTTTTGTGTTTGCTACTTAGCAACGTCCTTAGCTATTTGGTGAATTTTCTAGATATAAAAGTAAATCACTCAACAATGACTCATCATCCTCTGAAACGTAAGCGCTAAATCATCGACCCTCGGTTTGCGCTTCGCCGTTGTAACGTCGATTTCATAGACGTCATAGCATGACAACTATGACGTCTACGAATTCGCCGGGAAATCCCCTCATTAAGACCGACTGCATCGGCCGGGTTCGTCTGGACAAGAAACATCGGGAGGCCCTGCTGGATACCTTCGAAAAGAGCCCTCTGTCAGGAACGAAGTTTGCCGCCCTTCACGGCGTCAAATACCAGACCTTCGCCACCTGGGTCCAGAACCGCAAACGCGAGCGTGATGAATACCCGGTAGTACCCGGCGACGAGCCTCCTGCGCAAAAGCTGCTGGAATCCCT
>NZ_FQYR01000009.1:881-92595 GCF_900141815.1 Rubritalea squalenifaciens DSM 18772 | reverse complement strand
TTTGGCCATCTGCCGTCTGCGCCGGATTCTCATCCGTCCGCAGCACACAATTCAGTCTTTCCTCTTCCATCTGATCCAGTCCTTCCGACCCTCTTTCGAGAGGCCGCATACTGGCCAGACCGTGCTTGTTAAAGATCCGTTCCGGTGAGATTCGAACCCCGGCTGCTGAGCGTATCAGGCATTCCGTTTTCCGGTCTCTTCCGTGCCCCCCGGCTGGCGGGGCGGGGCGCAATCTACATATTTCCCGGTCCGGGTCAACATCTTTCAGCACCTTTTTTCGAACTTTTCCCGCACCCCCTCCACAACCCCTTGAAAACACACACTTTCACGCCCGAAGTTTTTTCGACGTTTTTGTCAAACAAGCCGCTCAGTGATCACTTCAGCAGGTCTGAGATTGCATCTTCGAGCTCAGGATGGGCGAATTTAAATCCAGATTCCTCCAATTTTCCCGGAAAAACCCGCTGACTTGCCAGCAATGCATCGGCAAATTCGCCCAAAATGATCCTCAAGCCGAATCTAGGGACCGGAATCAGCGCTGGTTTGCCGAGAGCCTTGGCCAAGTTCTGGGAGAAAACCTCATTCCTCACGACTCCGGGTGCCACCATATTGACCGGCCCATGGATTTCATCGTGCTCAAGACAGTGCACCATTCCATAGACGAGGTCATGCACATGCATCCAGGGGAACCATTGCTTCCCATTACCTAGTTTACCACCGAGCCCGGTACTAAATACCTTCTTCATCTTGATCCAGGCCATGCCCCCCTCTCCCAGGATGACACCTATACGCGGATTTACGACACGCACTCCCTCCAAGCGTCCTTCATGAGCCGCACTCTCCCAGTCTGCACACAGCTCGGAGAGGTAATCATTCCCAGCCGGACTGTGCTCATTCAGGATATCTTCCCCACGGTCACCATAGTAACCCACGGCGGAGGCATTCAGCCAGATCTTGGGCCGCTTATCTTCTGGGGCTCGCTCCAGCCATCCTCTGATTTCCTTCGTTAGGCCGACACGACTCTCACGGAACTTCTTCTTATTCTCATCTGTCCAGCGCTTATCAATAGGATCACCCGCCAGATTGACTATGGCATCCAAGCCTAGGATACAGTCTTCACCCAGTACCCTCCATACCTGGCCGGGAGCGGAATGCTCTCTTCTAGAGATACGGATCACCGTGTGACCTTTAGCTTCTAACGCATCACAGAGATTCCTCCCGATGAAACCCGAGGCCCCGATCACACCAACATGCATTTCCTCCATATATCTAATCTAACCTCTCCTACCGCAGCGTCAATAGACGGCTGGGGCAGAATGCCGCGCCTTTCAACTTTACTTGGACAGCGCTCAGACCCCATATAGAGGCATCATGAAATGCATTGCAGCCTCCCTAGCTGTGCTCGGCCTCAGCACATTCACCTACGCGCAGGATCTCCCCGCAGAGAATCCTGAGCAAGGAGACCTTAAAAAGGGAGGATTCGGCAGCCTGGAGCTGATGCCTAAAATGCCGGAGAACATCCAGATCCTTTCCAGCAAGGGTGCAGAGTACAATGCCGAGACTGGTATGCTGCGCTATGATGGCAACATTCAGGTCAATGCAGACAATGGGATGCAACTTTTTGCGAACCGAGCCATCCTGGACACCAAGAAAGAGAAGCTGCTACTCAGAGGCAACGTAAAGATCTATCAAGGCACCCTACTACACCGTGGTGACTCAGCCGTCTATGACTACGGCAAGAGTAAGCTGGAGACCCACGGACTGCGCACCAGCCTGGATCCCATCCTGCTGGAAGCCGGCACCTTTAAAAGCGAAGAAGAAGACGGCAAGATGGTCTATGTAGGGCGCCACGCCGCCGTGACCACGCACGACGCCCAGGATCCCAATTACTGGATACGTGCGGACAAGGTGAAAGTCTACCCGAATGAGCGAGTGGAGTTCAACGACATGAAGCTCTACTTCGGTGATGTGCCAGTGTTCTGGCTGCCTTATCTTTCCCAGCCGCTGGATGCCGACCTGGGCTACCACTTTATTCCCGGTGCCCGCTCACGCTGGGGCGGCTTCCTTCTCAACCGCTACGGGATCATGCTGGGCACGGACTCAGATCTACTGACTGGCGCAGACGGGGAGCCTTGGCTGCTCTCCCAGTGGCTAGTGGACTTTCGCTCCAAGCGAGGACTTGGCACTGGCGTGGATCTCTTCGACACCCGCCTGGATGACAACGAGAACCTCGGCTGGCTGAAACTCTATTACGCGAACGACCTCTCCCCGGATACCACCAGCTCCGGGATTCCCCGCGACCACGTTAATGAGGACCGTTACCGCGCCGAGTTCAAATACCGGATCGAGTCCGACTCCGTGGCCGACCACCAGCTCATCTACGACGCCAACCTGACCTGGCTAAGCGACCGCTACTACCTAGAGGATTTCGAGATGGGGCAGTATAATACCAACCCTGAGCCCGATAACATCCTGGGAGTCCAGCTCCGAAATGACCGCTACCAGCTAGGCGCCTTTGCCCGCATCCGCATCAATGACTTCTACCAGACGGATACCCGCATGCCGGAGATCTACTTCGATCAGGTCAAGCACCCGCTCTTCAAGTCCCCCATTCTCCATGAGGGCAAAACCTCCTTTGGATTCTATAGGGAAGATCTAGCGGACATCCGCAGGAAGGAATTACGCCAAAGCCTTTCCGACCCGATGAGCACCCCGGCAGAAATCGCCGAGGCCAATTCCCTGCTCGAAAGAAGAGACTATGCCCGCTTCAACACTTGGCAGGAGTTTGCCCTTCCGCTGAACCCTGCGGACGGCATCACGCTCACGCCTCGCGCCGGAGCCGGTTACACCCGCTACTGGGATGCCGGTGCCGACGATGTCAATTTCAGCCGCACCAATCTCTATGCCGGAGTGGATGCAGCCATGAAGTTCACCAAGCGCTACAGCAACGCCCGCTCAGAGAGATGGGGCGTCAACGAACTGCTTCATGTGCTCCAGCCCTACGCCAACCTCTCCGTACTCTCTACGGATGAGCTGGATTCCTCCTTCCCACGTATCGAGCGCCTCACTCCGACCGTACGCCCCCGACCATTCGGCGTGGGCCGCTTCCATGCGCTCGATGATATGAACAACTGGAGCATCCTGCGACTAGGCGTACGCAACCAGCTTCTCACCAAAAGAAACCAAGGCAGCCACCTCTGGCTCACCATGGATTCCTATGTGGACTACTTCATCAACGACCCCGAACTCAACCGGGAGTTCTCCAACTTCTACAACGATCTCTACTGGTCACCGCTCCCCTGGATGAGTCTCGGCCTGGAAACCCAGTTCCCCATCTCCGGCGAGGGCTTCACCGAAGTCAGCTCCGTAGTCGCCTTCATGCCGCATCGCGATCTCGAGTTCAGGGTACGCCACCGCTACCTCAGTAGCCACCCCACCCTGCTGGACAGCAACCGACTCGACCTGCAGGCCTACTACCGGATCAATGACGATTGGGGCCTGGACTTCTACCAGCAGTGGGAAATGGATGACTCCACCCTGGAGGAGCAAATCTACTCCATTCACAGAAATTTCGACAGCTGGGTTGCATCCCTCGGAATCATGCATAGGGATAACCGCCGCCGGGAGGAATTCGGCGTCTTACTCAGCTTCAGCCTGCGCGCCTTTCCGGGCCTCAACCTCCCAGTCAGCTTCTCAAGCGAATAGAAAGAACAGATCATGACTACAGAAGAACTTATCCAGCAACTCCGTTGGCGTTACGCCACCAAGGTATTCGATCCGACCAAGCAGATCGACGACAAGACCTGGGATGCGATCGAGGACAGCCTCACGCTCACCCCGTCTTCCTTCGGTCTACAGCCATGGAAATTCATCGTAGTCACTGACCAGGCTACCAAGGAAAGACTGCTAGACTATTCCTGGAATCAACGCCAGGTGGTCGACTGCTCCCATCTCGTCGTACTCTGCGCCCACGCATCTGTCAGCGATGACGAACTGGAGAAGCTCCTCCAGCACACCATCGATGCCCGTGGCGGCGACCGTGAAGCCCTGCAGGGCTACCACGACATGATGAAAGGCTTCATCTCCCGCATGAGCGATGAGCAGCTGCTTTTCTGGTCCAAACACCAGGTCTACATCGCACTCGGCCAGCTGATGGCTACTGCGGCCATGCTCAAGGTAGACGCCTGCCCGATGGAAGGCATCGTCCCCACCGAGTACGACCGCATCCTCGGCCTTGAGGACACCTCCTACCGCACCGTGGTGGCCTGCCCGCTCGGCTACCGCTCCGAAGACGACAAGTACGCAGATCTCCCCAAGGTCCGCTACCCGAAGAAAGACATCATCGAGAGGATCTAAGTCTCCTAACAAAATATCGATTTCACCAACGGGACCAGCTACGGGTCCCGTTTTTTTTACTTCAATTAATAGTCGTCAAACGGCTCGAACTCTAACTAGCATGGCTCATGCAAGCATCTCCTTCCGGCTCACAGATAGCCGCTAAAGTGTTCATGTGCCTGGCGTGGTCGTTCGTGATACTTACCAGCCTCATGCTGATGGCATTTTTAAGCAATAGCTCCGATAATACGAACAGCTTTACAACAAAGCTAGATCCCTTCTTCTGGGGAATCCTCATTATCCCCTCCAGTATCGCGCTCGCCATCAGATTCTTCGCGGTGAATCGTATCAAGAACCCATGGGCGCAGCTCCTGGTGTACGGCTTCGGCTTATTCATCTCCTTACAAGTCATCGCACACGGCATCTTCCTTATTCCCCAGTTCCAGACAGTTTTCTACCTACTAGGCGGAACACTCATCATCTGCTACCTACCTGTGTGGGTAAGAGCAAAAGTAACCATGTAAGCTAATGGTCGCACCTTCATTTTCAGAAGCTGAATGGCCGACCAATCGCCAGGAGGTCAGAGGTCTTGAGTTCGATTGGCCCTGTACAGATACGGAAGGCAAGGTCGCCATTATTTCCTCATGGGGAGAAGGATACATTCCAGCCTCCATCTTCAATAACAGAGAGACACATAATCTATTCTGGAAATCCATCTCAAGGCTTCCATCTCGTGAGCCCCTGCTTGGACTTGGCTGCAAGCCGGACCTTGAATTTAAATCTTATGCTGAGAAAGGTGTATTTGTATACGACCGCAAAATCTACACACGGGGCACAAGCGCTTACAGTAAACTCTATTCCCCTCAGGCACCTCTGCAACTCTCCGATTTACCTGCATCAGTGCAGGAATGGTTGCCTGTCATTGCATTCAGATTTTCTGACGACACTGAACTAAACGATGAAAGTCTGTATAGATAAAACTGGCGATTCCGAACCGATCTGTATCGAAGCAGGACAGGATGAATCGCTTGCTCGTTACCTCCATGAAGTAGGGGTCAGTGAATCAGGTGACACGCCAAAAATCAGGAAAGCTCGTATCTACATTTTAAAAGATAACATCAAATGTCTGCATTCTCCTCACTACTACTAGACGAGTACCGCGAATCCTTTGCTCTGGTGCAGATTGAGCGGGATGAGATCGACCCGAACACACTGGATGGATTCATCCTCTATCATGATGAGGAATGGGTCATGCTACTCAAGGAAGAGGACTTTCGCCTGAATGGCGTGGTCTTCATCCGCAAGAGAGACATCACATCCCTCAAGAGCGGGAAGACGCAGGCATTCCATAAGCAGTTGATGGAACAAGAGGGGGAGCTTCACTCCTACAATCCTCTCGACAAGATTCCCAGTGTGGGGATTCCCGAGTTTCTCTCCTGCCTGCCCAAGCACAAAGTCGTCATCTTTGAGGAGGAAACAGAGAATGAGGACGAAGACATGTTCTACATTGGCCTCATCGAAAAAATCGAGGACATGAAGGTCCACCTCAAATTCTTCTCCACCGAGGCGGTGATCGATGAGGAAACCACCATCGTGGAACTCGAGCACATCACCTCGATCAGTTACGACACCAGCTACACGCTCGCTTACGAACAGCATTTCCAACGCAGCCAGCGCAAAGCCTCCTTCCCCCAGCTCAGCCAGAAAAGCCTGGCCGTGCTCAGCTGGCTGATGCTCTCCGCAGCCATGGCATCACTCATCTTCAGGTGGCAGCTCGGCAGCTCACTGACCTTTGCGATGGTTTATAGCGGCTTCTTCGCAAGCATGATGCTCCGGAGAAAGCTCCCTACTCCTACGCGGACTCACTATGCAGAGCTTGCGGCAGCCCTGCTTGTCCCAGCTCTTGTTGTAGGTTTCGCCCTCTGTGCAGAAAACAACCGGTCAGGTCTATGGTTGGCTATTCCGGCAGCCATCACCTTCCTTTCTTACCTGATCTATTCAGACACCAAACAGCTCTGGCCACGCAAGCCCGTGAAGGCTGATTGACAAGGTCGCAGCACTCATAGCAGACTCTAACATGCCTTTATTCCCGTCTCGCATCCTACTCGGCACAGCTGTGGCCCTGAGTTTGAGTTCCTGCTCAGACACCATCTACCTCAAAGACGTGATCTACGGTTCCCCATACGACCGCTCTCATGACCGCGTCTATAAGAACGCTCTTGCAGAGGGACTCGATCCAGAGGCCGCAGAACGCAGGGCTCTGCTAGTAGGCTCCAACCACAGCAGCGAGACCTGGAGCAGGCGCAAGGCAGAGGAAGAGCAAGACAAAGACGACCGCGATGACGATGACACGGTTCACTTGAAGTGGAACTAGCGCAGCGTCACCCCCAGTCCGATGAACTGGCTTTCGCGGTGGTAGGTCACGTTGTCTTTGCCATAGCCGTCAAAATAAGAAAGGTTCAGCCAGGCGCGGGAATCATTCAGTCGATAGTTCAGTGAGGCGGCATAAGTTAGATTGTCCAGATCCTCCCAGCCCCCGATCCCCGTCTTCAGCTCAAGCCGGGTAATGAGATTCGGCTCAGCAGGATCACAGCCGAACCAGCGCAGCTTGCAGGCATACTCCGCCGTCAGGCGGATGCCATCGTACTCGGAGATACGCGGCTCATCCCGTAAGTCGACCCACCAGATATCCTCCTGCCTTTCTCCAAAGTAGAGCCGGGCCTCGGCACGCACATTCCACCAGGAGTCCGCATTGCTTTCCACTTTTCCATCAAGTGCACTACCGTAGGTGGCAGCCAGTAGCACATAGTTCCAGTCACGGCTCACCGCTTCCAGGGTAGAATCCACGATCTCCCCACTGGAGCTCAGGCGGTGGTCCAGCGCATCGTCTATGCCGTTGTTATTAAGGTCCATGTCCGAGGCTTCATCTGGCCGCGCATTGGACTGGTGAAAGACCCCCAGCTCGAGCCGTTGATACAAAGGCGAGCCTCCCCCCGAGTAACGATGGTCAAAGGACAGCAGCAAGCCCGGATTCTGATCCCGGGAAACCAGCGGACTATTATAGTCATCCTCACCACCAAAGGCGTAAAGGTCATAGCGGGCATTGTGCACGTAATCCAGACGGTCCGGCACAAACCAGCGGTTGACATACTTGCTCCCCCGGCCACTCAACTCCCGGTCATAGATCCCGTACTTCACCGAGAGATAGAGCTCCAGATGCTCTGTATCCTCCAGATCATTCTCCCCTACTGGGATCACCAGATTCAGCGAACTGGGATAGTAGAACCCCAGGCGCTTTTCACTCACGTAGGGTTCTTTCTCCACCAGTGAACGCGCCGCATCCTGCGCGACTACTGATAGACTCAATAAACCGGGAGAGGAACAAAGACAGAGAAGATATCGGAGCTTCATGAAAAATGGGGGCAGGGATTGAAAAACAATAACGAACATCACTTTATACCAAGAGGCTCGCTCACTAACAACGCATTTCTTGATCCCGCAACCTTTACACCCCAGCTATCACCCTCTAAATACAGAGACCATGTTTCGTACGCAGAGGCGAAGCTTTGTTTGGCGTAGCAGACTAACACTTAATCCCAAAAGCATGACAGGCCACCTTAAGACCGCATCCCTCTTCATAGGTCTGCTTCTCATCTGCTCGTGCGAAAGTAAGAAGAAGGAGGAGGGCAAGGCCTCAGCAGAGGCCGCAGCACAAGAAAAGGTAGCAGCTTGCCCCTACTCCGAGGTCTGGATCATGCGCGGCTGGCAAGGCCACATGGGAGTAGTCATTGCACTCAAAGAGGAGACAAAGAGATTCGACTACTGGTTTTACAGCGATGTCGGCAACCGGGAGAAGTACCCCGCCAGCGGCAGCTACACGAAAACGGACACCTCACTCCTTCTGAAGCCAAGTAGCGATTCTCACTTCTACTCCACTGAGTGGACCTTCACTGAGCTGGATGGCATGAAGATGTTAGCAAGCAACAAAGACCTTGAGAACAAGCGCGACAACGGACGATGGCTCAGATCTGTGGACCTTGAGAAATTTTGGCAGTATCTGGGCGACAATTCGTTCATGCTCCAGCTGGCCCCAGAGCTGGAGAAATAAGCTTCCATCACCTCTCCAGGGTGGGGCATGCGGGCTATGCTTGATTCATCATTGCTCGCCCCCGTCACCCTGTCTTCGTTTCATCAGTCAGGCCCATTCGTGAGATTCGCGTAATTCGTGGTAAAATGACTACTCAGCATACCGCACAGCACTATGCCTGCGTTTCATGAGTCCACTTCTGCACCTTCCGAGTATTCCGTGGTGGACTAACAGAACCTACCAATGATCGGCGCGAGGTTCTTGGCGGTGTCCTCCGGCCAGTATTCCTTCGGGGTGATGAGGGCGGTATCGAGTGCGGAGTGCTCAGGCCAGCTGGCGTCCTCTGGAATGTGAGGAACGGTGCGCTGGATAATCTTCTGAGCCAGCTTGGCATTGGCAGTCAGGTGACCAATTACCGTCTGCACGGTCACGGCCTCCTCTTCCTCATGCCAGCAGTCGTAGTCGGTCACCATCGCGAGGGTGGAGAGAGCGATCTCAGCCTCACGCGCGAGCTTCGCCTCCGGCACGTTAGTCATGCCGATCACATCGAAGCCCAGCTTACGGTTCACTTCACTCTCCGCCTTGGTGGAGAAGGCCGGGCCATCCATATTCACATAAGTGCCGCCATTGTGGACGGTGGCTCCCTCTTGCTTGGCAGATTCATAGAGCAGATTTCTTAGACCCTCGCTCACCGGCTCGCCAAAGGCTATGTGTGCGGCGATGCCCTTGCCAAAGAAGGTATGGTGCTCGCGGCGACCGGTGCGGTCGAAGTACTGGTCCGGCAGGACAATGTTTCGCGGGGCGTATTCCTCCTTCAGACTGCCGACGGCGGTCACGCAGATGATGTAGCGCACGCCCAGACTTTTGAGCGCCCAGATATTCGCACGATGGTTGATCTCATGCGGCAGGATACGGTGCCCGCGGCCGTGACGAGGCAGGAACCAGACTTGGCGGCCACCGATGGTGCCACCCACCAGCGCATCAGACGGCGCACCAAATGGTGTCTCTACCACGCGTTCCTCTGTTTGCTCAAATCCCTCCATGGCATAAAGCCCGCTGCCGCCGATGATTCCGATCGCTGTCATAACTCCACTTTTGTCAAGCAGGCACAGCAATCCAGAAAAAACTGTACATTTATTACAACGCATTCATATTCAGCAACATATTACCTCACCATTGATCCCAGACGCCTATGCTACTGCGCCTTCCCTCCCATATTCTACGCCTCACCGCCGCCCTCGTAGCAGGGCTTGGACTCGCTTATTTTTCCAGCACCGTGGTAGAGTGCAGCACTGCCAAGCCACCAACCGGTGCTGAACACGTAGAATTTCCACCACAAATGCCCGCACCCGAGATCACTCTCAGCCCCTCTCAGTACGCCCACGGCCCTACCCGCGCCCGCGATGCCGCAGATCGCGTAACCTCCCGCCTGAACCAGAAACTGAGGGAAAAAGGCCTGACCCTGGGCAGCCCGGTCTTCCTGCGCGTTTTCAAACAGAGCCATGAGATGGAAGTCTGGCTGCAGGACGGTGAGAGCTACAAGCATTTCAAGACCTACCGCATTGCCGCCATGTCCGGCAAACTCGGCCCCAAGCAGAAGGAAGGCGACCATCAGGCACCGGAGGGTTTTTACTTCGTCTCCCCCAGACAGATGAACCCGCAGAGCCGCTTCCACCTTTCCTTTAACCTTGGCTACCCGAACCCCTACGATCGCGCCCATGGCCGCACCGGCTCCGCCCTCATGGTCCACGGCAACCGAGTCTCCATCGGCTGCTTCGCCATGACGGACTACTACATCGAGGAGATCTACACCCTTTGCGATGCCGCGCTGGACAAAGGCCAGCCCTTCTTCCGCGTCCACTCCTTCCCCTTCCGCCTGACCGAGGACAACCTCGCCCTCTACAAGGACAACAAGTGGCATGCCTTCTGGCAAAACCTCAAGCCCGGCTACGACCACTTCGAGCAAACCCGCATCCCGCCCAACATCGAGGTCAGGGAAAAGGAATATGTGGTGGCGGAGTAGAAGCCTGCTGCTGAACGGAAAGGCCACCCATTGCTTCGTTGCCTACTTGCCCAGGGAATAACTACACCACAGTTACGGTACATCCATTGACAGTCCCTCAGCGATATTCTCGACATCAGTGAGCCGCTTGAACTTAAGGTCAGAAGAGAACCTTATTCTATCAGAACTCCATTTTCATAATGGTAATGCTCCTGACTGGCCGAAGTGAATGCACTGATAAATGCGGGAGAATTCTGGTAGTCTTTTTTAGGCGTGAAGTAACCTTCTGCTACGGCATGATCATAGACACCGCAATCCATCGGATACTTGGTTAGTACGCCGCTCAGGCTATGCACCTTGATCCACTCCTCAGCTTTTTCACGTATTGAAAATGCACCACCGGGAAACCGACCGCTATCACCATTAAAGATCCAGACTGATTTCATAAGGATATCTAAGAAGTCATCCAGCCTATATAGACCACAAACTGTCCCTTCTCCCGGCCACAGGACAGTTCCAAAAACTGGGCATTTGGGAGCTCTTGCCGACGGTCTACGCGCTCCGTTAGGGAACTCGGATCCCACCATGCTTTCCCCAAGCCGTTCAAAGGACCACCCTCCTCGCTACCAACTTGGAAAACAGAGTTAGAGAGAAACGCTTCCACTTGATCGTCCGGTATCTGGACCTTAGCGACCAAGGCATCGTCGATGCCTGAGCCCAAATAAAAATACTCCAGTCCCTTGCTCCCCTCTGGAAATTGAACTCCTGTTATCTTGGAAACTTCATCAAGCTTCACTTGATCAAACTGATCACCAGACAATTCAACATCCTCGCCAAACCTCATTTCACACCCTGAAGTGAGTATGAAGCACGCACAACACAGCATAGCCATTAAAAACACTCTTTGCATAAGCCTCGCCAGTTTAGCCAGCAGCCATATTTAGACAACACTCCATTTCATTCAAACCCGCATCCCGCCCAACATCGAGGTCAGGGAAAAGGAATATGTAGTGGCGGAGTAGAAGCCTATAAAGATCCACCACTACACCCGCAGGATCCACTATCCGCAGGATTGCCGTTGTGCCCGCCACCCGCATTGGTCCACCATTGCGGGTGATGTTTGTAGAGCCTGACATGATCCTCTCTGAACCTGCTGCCATGGGCGTGAATGAGTTTTTCTCCCACCCTACGCCAAGCAAGAGAACGGGCAGTGGAAATACTTTGGAGACTCCCAAACCTTGAAGTGACCCATCACTCCTCCCCTTGACACCATGACCCGGGATTCGTTATCACGGTCAGTACGCTATTGAGCAGTATCATCAGGAGGGATGGCTGAGCTGGTTTAAGGCGCTCGACTCGAAATCGAGTGTGGGCTTTCAGGCCCACCGTGGGTTCGAATCCCACTCCCTCTGCCATACTTGATATCTGGATGAAGGCCAGAGTAGGGAGACGTGCCACTTCAACTCAGAGAGCTCGGCCTTGTCAGGCAGAAATTTCATTCAGCAACTCTTGCCAAGAGAGGTCCACTCTCTACATTCCCTGCTTCATTGTTCGATTTTGCTATCTATGAGACAATTACTGACCATCTCCATATTATCTGTAACCATTCAGGCCACTCTATCCGCCAAGACTATCTATGTGGACAAATATGCCAGCGGAAGCATCTCAGGCACCTCTTGGTCCAATGCTTACAGAGACCTTCAAACAGCACTTTACTATGCCAACAGTGGGGATCAGATCCAAGTGGCTGCGGGCAGCTACTATCCTGATGAGGGTACAAATCAGAGCAATAGCAACCGTTTCGCTACTTTCGCCATGAAGAACAACGTCGCGATATACGGCGGGTATCCCAATGGAGGTGGCACCAGGGATCCGCTAGCTAATCCGACCATACTCTCAGGTGACTTGAATCAGGACGATGGAAACAACTACACTAACATCAGTGATAACGCCTACCATGTAGTCACAGGCAACAGCCTTACTTCCTCTGCAGTACTTGATGGTTTCACCATCACCAGCGGCTATGCCAGCACGGGCAGTTTTCCTCATCACCGAGGAGCCGGCCTCTACCTCAGCAGCTCTCCAACGATCCGCAATTGCACGATCACCAAAAACATCGCTAGCTACGGAGCAGGAGCCTATGTCTATAACAACGCCACTCCGACCTTTACCAACTGCAGTTTCTCAGGCAACTATGCGGGCATCAGCGGTAAAGGATACGGTGGAGCGGTACAAGTGGCGAACATCTATACAGCGCCTACATTTACCAATTGTCTATTCTCCGGCAATTACGCTGAAGACCAAGGTGGCGCAATAAGTATCAAGCAGACTACTCAGGCGACTACTCTGATTAACTGCACATTTTCTGGAAATGATACAGATGGAACGGGAGGTGCGATCGAGGCAACCACAGCTCTCATCACTCTCAGAAATACCATCATCTGGAACAACCGCAGCAATGGTTCCACCAACACTACCGCCGCTTCCCTGTATGGTTCAAACTCCACTTTATCCTGCTCAAAGAGTCTCATTCAGAACTACACAGCAAGTTCTCTCAATGCCTACGGATCATCAAACATCAATGGCACAGGTAGCACTAACGATCCCCTCTTTCTATCAAAGGCTGCCCCAGCAGTAGCTCCCACACTTGATGGAGATTATCGCTTACAACAGGACTCCCCGATGCTCGACATCGGAACTAACAGTTACAACAGCACCACAACTGACCTTGCAGGCAATACGCGGAAGCAGGACACCATCGACCTGGGTGCCTACGAAGGCTTCGTCGCCCCCGTGATCTCGGTAGATGACTCCACACCAGTCACCCTAGTGAATCATGAAGACTATAACCTTGGTATCGGCAAGACTGGCACCGAAGGTGATTTTGCCTTTGTCGTCTATAATTTATCTGCTGCCCCTCTCAATGACATCGCAGTGACCGCCACTGGCACTCATGCAGGCAAGATCACTTTCACCACGACTCCGGGTAGTAGTATCGCACCGAACTCCTATGCGACTCTCGTCGGCAAAGTTAATTTTGATTTCGAAGGTGAGCTAGAGGCCAGCATCTCCATCGCCAGCTCAAGCCCAGACAACAACCCTTTTATCATCAGCCTCAAATCAACTGTTGCATCCGATGAAACCGATAGTGACGGGGACGGCCTGGATGATTACACGGAACTCGCGGTACACGGCACCCTCCCGAATGAAGTAGATTCCGACGGCGACTCTGTGGGTGATGGAGCAGAGGTAGCATTGGCCAGTTTGGGCTTTAATCCAGCAAACGGCGACACAGCCCGTGCTGATCTAATTCGTACTCATGCCACAGGCCTCGGCATGCATTCCACAGCAAGCCTTGACCTCGGTGGAATGCCCTACATCTCGAAAACCGGAGATACCTTCACACTTAATTTCAAGGTCAAGAAAAGCACAGATCTCTCCACTTGGTCCGATCTCACCCTCACATCTCATTTGAAGGATAATACCAGCGGGGACGCCAGCATGCTCTTTGCAATGACTAGCGACAGCACTACCTTTTATAGAATCTTTATGGCAACTCCTAACAACGGCGTTGATTCCAACCTGGCTACATTCACTGATGATGACAACGATGGAGTACGTAACGATACGGAACAAGCCCTGCAATCTCTCGGTTTCCTCAATGGTCAGGACGATAGTGAACTTCTAACCCTGATCCAAAGCCAAGCCTCAGATCTTAGCCTCTATAGTGACAACCAGATTCATTATATCACTATCAGCCAGACAGCTCTGAGCATCCATAGTGACTCCAGCCCAGAGCTAAGCTACAACATCAAAGTGCATGAGACCACGAATGGAGCCACCGCTGAACTACAGAATGCCACCCCTAGCTTCAACACCAGCACACACGAAGCTACCCTGGAATTCCAGAACCCAAGCGCTAGTGCCCAAATCTACCGCATCATCCTAAAGTAAGTATTCCCATTAGAAAAATCACTTCAAGTTCCCGATGGTCATGTGCAATGGCCATTCGGGTTCTCTGGCGAGGCCGAGTTTTTCGCGGTAGTCCAGTATAGGATCACAACGCACTTCCACGACGGCATAACCCGCGTGCAGCTCGATATGGTTCGAGTAAGACAGGCTGACTTCCTTTCCCTCTAGGGACATCCAGTACTCCATCACACTGGGGCGTTCATCACGGATCACGGAAACATGGGTTCCCCATAGTGGCTCATTCAGCTTGTGTACGCCGTGCGTGGCCCGGCGATACATCTCGCGCATGTAAGAACCGATCTCCGCATCACAGAGGAGAATCATCCACCATTCCGTCGTCCTACCATCACGACGCACGATGCCCCCTCCACTCCCCAAGGGAGGGCTGAAGATACATTCACCTGTGGTATGAAAGAACCCTTTACTCATCTCTATCAGAACCAATTCTAATTCTGTTAGTATACATCTGAGAAGATGTCACGACCTTAGTGGACCTGTATCTCATGCTTCTACTGTATTTGACTTAGACTAAACAACCTTGCATTACTGGCACCATATAGTGTTTAATACACTACCCCCATCTAACACAGACTTGGCTCATGAAACCCACCATCCTGCTTGCAGCCGCTACCTTTGTCCCTTCTCTTGTGCATGCGCAGGAGGATGTGGATGCACTGCGCGACAAAGTAGCCGCCTTGGAGAAAGAACTCGATCAGGCCCGCCGTGAGTTGGCTGCCGCGACAGAGAAAGAGAACAACCCTCCCCCTAAAGCATTCTCCTCCAAGGAAACAACCCCCTTGCCAGTCCCCTTGCGTATCCCGGCTGACAGCAGCTTTAGCATCGGCAAGTTGCAGATAGGCGGAGCGATCCGTGCAAACTACGTGCTGGGCTCGTACCAGGAGGATGGTCTACCCGGTCCACAGCGCGGCGGCAATGGCGGCAACTTCGAGCTCGATACTTTCCGGACGAACTTCGACTACAACAAGGCTGGTACAGGATTCACGGCCAAGGCGGAGTATCGCTTCTACAACGGCTACCACTTTCCACACACGGCCTGGGCCGGCTGGCGCAACGAGGACGACTCGATCATCCGGGTGGGACTTAACCGTGTTCCCTTCGGGGCAGGCGCCTACGGCACCTCGCACAACTGGTTCTTTGACCTGGGCTACTATGTGGGCCTGACGGACGACATGGACATGGGCGTAAGCTACACCACCTCCTGTGGCGACTGGCAGATCGACCTTGCCTACTACCTGGGTGCGGAGCCGAACTTCTTTGGCGACTCCAGCGATAGTGGCCGCTATTCCTATGATATCATCGACAATGGCTCGGCCCATTCCCACTACCGTGAACGCCACCAGATCAACCTGCGCGCGATCCGAACTTTTACTTTTGAGGAGGACAACACCCTCGCTCTAGGCGCCTCGTTTCAAGCTGGCTTGTTAGAAGCAGACAAGCGCTATGCCCATGATTCCCACCAACTGGCTGCGGCTATTCACGCCAAGTGGAACCGTGGGCCGTGGGAAGTCATTAGCCAACTCAGTGCCTGGGACTACGCTGCCGACTACCGCAGCAGCAGCGGCCTGAGCAATGACCTGATAGGCATGGGTGCCTATGACTACGAAGCCCCGGTGGCCTCCCGGGCCCTACTCCCCGCCTTGGGGATCGCCTACAAATGGGAAACTGATCATATCGACTGGCTGGACTACATCACCTTCTACAACGACTTCTCCGTGATTCTGAAAGACGGCCATGATCCGGCTGGCAGCAAGCTCAAGAACTCCGCCATGAATGTCCTCGGCATGTCATTCACCAGGGGCAACTGGCACATCTACTGCGACTGGGCCTACTCCAATGGGAATCTCTTTGTCGGTGATGACCCGCTGACCGACTTCGGCGCCAATGAGGAGCAGGAATGGCAGTCCCGTTTCAACATCAACTTCGGCTATTATTTCTAGACTCTTCTCTGGATATCAGACCAGTCATCCTCCATCCTACCGCATACTGGTACGATATCCATACCACAGGCTAAACAGATAAGAGTCAGGAGTATTCCCGTACATTGATCCAGAGAATCCACTCAGTGATCCTTATGAAACGTACACAAGCACTTAAAACACTTTTACTCTGCATGCTGTCTGGCCTGTTGAGTCTCAGCCTGCAGGCGTCGGACTCGGGAGTCCAGCCACAGCAACCAGCCCTGCTCCCCCTGCCACAAAGCATCACTTGGGGAGATAATGCCATCCCTCTGCAAGAGGCCAGCCTTACTCTACCCGCCAAGGGGGATGATGCCCTCAGATTCAGCCAGCTCAAAACCGAGCTCAAAGAGCTGCTGGAGCTAAACAAGATCACTGTCTCCGAAGAGGCTAAAAAGAAGATCCTGCTGAAAATCGGCAAGGTAGAAGCACCCGCTCAGTGGGAAGGGCAGGACGATGAAGCGTATTCTTTGGTAGCCGAGCCACGCGGCGTGGTGATCACCGCCAATACCACCACGGGTCTCTACCGCGGGCTTCAGACTCTGCGACAGCTGATCGTACGCAAAGACGGCAAGACTACCGTGGCAGCCTGCAAGATCGAAGACTACCCTGCCTTCAAGATCCGCGGCTTCATGCACGATGTCGGCCGTAATTTCCAGTCCCTCGACCAGCTTAAAATGCAGATCGATGTGATGGCGGCCTACAAATACAGCATCTTCCACTTCCACGTCACCGAGTACCACGGCTGGAGACTAGAGAGCAAGAAGTACCCAGACCTTCAAAAGGATTCCACCTTCACCCGCAAGCCCGGCAAGTACTACACTCAGAAGGAATTCGTCGAGTTCGTCGACTACTGCTGGGCACGTGGCATCACCGTCATTCCTGAGTTTGACTCCCCTGGCCACAGCGATGCTTTCCGCAAGGGTGTGGGTGTGGACAACATGAAAGACCCGAAAGCTCTCGAGGCGATGGTGGATCTGATTAATGAGATCTGTGCCCTCGTGCCGAAAGAGAAGATGCCCTACTTCCACGTCGGCACCGACGAGGTCCGCCACAGGGAAGAGCACGTTAACAGCAACTACCTGCCAGCCCTTCACAAAGCCGTGCAGGACAATGGACGTGAAGTCATCGGCTGGTGGAAGGGCATGACCTTCAAAGGCGCCAAACAAGTCCAGCAGACCTGGGCTCAGTCCGCACCGCTCAAAGGCGTGCAGCACATCGACTCACGCTCTAACTACGTGAACCACCTGGAGGCGCTCGACTTCGTCACCCGCATGTTCTTCCAGCAGCCATGCCGCACACCACACGGCAACGAGCATCAGCTCGGAGGCATCCTCTGCCACTGGCCGGACACCAAGGTGGACGACCAGAAACTCACTCTGACTAACAACCCGGTCATCCCTGCCATGGTGGCTTACTCCGAGGCCGTCTGGAAAGGTATCGCTGGCAACTACGGCGGCTACTGGGCCATACTCCCAGACAAAGGCAGCAAGGAGTACGACGCCTTTGCCGACTTCGAAAACCGCATCGCCGAACAGCGCGACCGCTTCCTCACCAAGGTTCCCTTCCCGATGGTCAAGACCCACCAGATCGAGTGGCGTCTGCTCGGCCAAGTCGAAAACGGTGCCGTCCCTGAATTGGAAAAGGGCATCGTCAAAGACCGCTACGAGGTAAACGGCGGAGTCTACAACTGGAGCAAGCCCGTCTACGGCGGCGCAATTCATATCCGCCACTTCTTTGGCTTCAACAGCCACTACAAGGGAAAACCAAAGGGCAAGGACATCGTCTGGGCTAACACCTACGTCTACAGCCCGGTGGACCAAGAAGTAGACGCCTGGATCAGCTTCAACACCATCTCCAGCTCTGATGGCCGTGCCGGAATCGCCAAAGCTGGCAACTGGGGCCCTAACCCTGCCTGCAAGATCTGGATCAACGGCGAGAGCATTGATCCGCCGAAGTGGAAGAATGATGGTAAGATTGGCAAAGAGATCGCCCTCATCGACCAGATCTACACCAGCCGCGAACCGACCAAGATCAGGCTCAAGAAAGGCTGGAACACCGTGCTCGTGAAGTCCGCACCAACCTGGAAGTGGGTCTTCTCTTTCAGCCCGGTTGAAAAGAACGGTCAGGCCTACCGTGAAGTGGAAGGACTCAAATACTCCGCCACACCACAGGCGAACTGAGCCAAGCCCAGCCTCCACCCATGAACCACAAGGCGAGGGCTGTAGCCTCTCGCCTTTTCTTCACCCACACTCAGACCCAACATTATAAGCGACCCCTAACAGAACACCATGAAGTACTCATTCATTCTTCCCACCCTACTCGCCACCCAAGCTCTGGCAGTCGATGCTCCACGCGTGGTCGCCGTGCCACCAGCAGATGCAGGCCGTGGACTCATCCGGATCTCAGACAAGGAAATCCGTCACTATCCGGGCAAAGGCAGCAAGCACTTCCTGCAGTCGCTCGACAATGGCGAGACATGGAAATCCGTCCCTCTTCCCGCTACTTACCCCGGTGCTACGTGCATGGCCAAGGAATCACCAGCCATTGCAAAAAACCCAATCAGCGGGGAATACCTCCGCGTCGAGCCAGCTTATCGTGGCAAGAATAACAACGACGGCATCTACCTTACTGAAGGCGGCATCGACGGCAAATGGAACCTCGTTAGAGACGACAAAGGAAACACGATCCGTCCATCTGGCATTCTCAGAAACCCTCTCTGGGTGGACAGCAATAAGCGCATCGTCATTCCCGGTCATGGTGGAGGCTGCTTCACCTGGTACTCTGACGACCAAGGCTTAAGCTGGAAACAGTCTAACAAAGTAAATTCACCTAACCACAAGCCTGGCGGCGTACATAAGGGCACACGCTGGAACCACGGCATGGTGGAAGGAACCATCGTGGAGCTGAAGAGCAAAAAGCTCTGGATGATTGCACGCACCTCGCTGGACAAGCACTACCAGACATTCTCATCAGACTACGGTAAAACATGGAGCAAGGCAGAACCGTCCCGCTTCTGGGGCACCATCACGATGCCCACCTTCCACCGCCTCCGTGACGGACGCATCCTTTTCCTCTGGTCGAACACCACCTCTCTACCTGAGATTGAGACAGCCACTGGCCGTGGCGAGGACGCCTTCACCAACCGAGACACCATCCACGCCGCCATTTCCAGCGATGAAGGAAAGACCTGGACAGGCTTTCGCGAACTCATTCTGGACGAGCACCGAAACCGTGGCGATTACGGTACTTGGAAGGGCAAACAAGACCGCGGCAAACACCAGTCGGAAGTCGTGCAGCTAGATGACAATCGCGTACTGTTCTCCTGCGGCCAGCATGCCATGCACCGTAGACTCATGATCATGGATCTGCGCTGGCTGTATGAAAAAGAGCGCAGCTCAGACATCTCCAGAGATGGAGCCAAGGACTGGACCACTCACCAGTATATCGCCAAGTACGTAGGCCACTGTGCCTATAACCGCACTCCAGGTGCTCTGGTAGAGGACGGTACACTGCGGCTGCGCCGTGTCGACGATCTCACTCTCACCAATCCCAACCAGGGTGCCACTTGGAACCTCCCCTCTGGTGACTCTGGCAAGCTCACTACCAAGGTCCGCTTGGAGGAAGGCGGCTCCGGCCTGCAGATCGCTCTCTGTGACCGCTGGTTCAATGCCTGTGACCCCAGCGTAGACCAATTTGCCAACTATGTCCTGAAGATCGATGCTGCTGGGAAGACTCCGGAAGGCAAAAAGCTTCTCACCCCCGGAAAGACTCACGAGCTGACTATTGCCTGGGACAAGGCTGCCAAGAAAGGCGCAGCCACACTCTTTCTTGATGGACGCAAGACTGTCATCACCTTGCCATGCCTCATCCCTACAGAGAACGGCATCAGCTACGTTCATTTCTATAATCCTGCCACCGAGACTGACCTTCAGGGTGCAAGCATCCTCAGTACGCAGGCACGCATTCAATAATCGACTAGAGCTGGCTCTCCAGAGGGAGCCAGCCTACGATGCGTGAAGTCACTTTCTTCATCCACGGGGCTGGCGGTTCATCCTGGAAATTGACACCATTTTCACTCCAACGCAGTTTATTCCGCTCATCTAAAGTCACCTCCCACACACTTTCACTGCGGCGGATTTTTTGCAGCATGGAAAACAGATCAGCTGTTAGCTCTGGGGAATCTATCAGCATACCACTCTCGGTATTGATCTTAATGGCTCGCGGATCCAAATTCATGGAGCCGATAAAGCAACGCGTGCGATCACCTACAATGGCTTTGGTATGCATGGCTACTATCTTGCTTCGTACCGGGCTCACGTCTGCCATCATTCTAACAGACTTATCCGGTTGCGATCTCAACTCGTAGAGCTTGGCTCCAGTTCTCAGCGTAGGCTTGCGCTTTTTCTTGTAGTGCCCGTGAGCAGCAGGCTGGTTATTGGCCGCTAGGCTAGGAGCCAGCACATGGACATCCTTCCCCTCTTTCACCGCCTGCTCCATGCTCTCCAGCATCCCCTTACCGGGGATAAAATAGGGACTCACCAGAATCAGCTCCCTGGATTGCTTACCCACAGCAGTGCCCAAGCTGGTGACTAGCTGGCGATTGTCCTGCTCACGATCCGGGTGATCCTGAATGAAGACCGCCTTCCCCTTGGCCATGGTATGAGGCAAGCGAGCAAACTCACTAGACCAATCCTTGGGACGTGTGGGGAAGGAGCGCAGCATACCGCCTTTTTCCTGATCCAGATAGGCAAGCAAACGCGCTCTACGCTCCTCAAGAATCTCACGCTTGGCACGCTTGGACAGCAAGGCTCCCGGATAGGCTTGGGCAGAATTCCAGAACAGGTCAAATCCTTTGGCTACCTCCCTAACTGGAGGACCAGAAACCAAGACATCCAGGTCCAGGAAATTGTAGTGCTCGTCCAATCCGTAATAGTGGTCACCCACATTTCGCCCTCCTACGATGCTGAAGCTCTGGTCTGCCGTCCAAGTCTTGTTATGCATGCGGCGGTTCAAGTGTACGAAGTTCAAGAGGAACTCTATACTAGACCCCAGTGGGTTTCCCCTGAAGCTAGTGGGATTAAAGATCCGGATATCGATGTTCGGATGATAGCGGCAGATGGAAGAGACAAAGGGCTCATTCCCATTGAAAAGAAAGTCATCCACCAGAATGCGTACCCTTACCCCTCTATCTGCAGCACGTAGTACGCGATCTAGCAGCAACTTCCCAGATGCCCCGTCATGCCAGAGGTAGAGCTGAATATCGATCGAAGACTTTGCTGAGTCCACCAGGGCAAGCCGCCACTCCAGCGCCTCCTTCGCCTCATCCAGAAGGAGCAGCGAGGACTGTTCCTCGTCACGTGTGTTCTCAAGTCTCCTTGCAGTTTCAGCCAGCACGCCTGACTTGGGAGGGGACAAGGATTTCGTTACAGGTTTATCCTCCACTTTAGGAACCATCGTGCACTGCACCAGTGGCAGACAGATCGACAGGGGTAGCAATGACAAAGCTCGAGACACAGTTTGCATAGCGTGCATCATCGCATCACAACCCCATCCATGGCAACAACACATTAATCTAAACGGATGATTTTCAGACACTAACACTCATCACATCCGCCTACATAGAGAGCCACCACGCAAAAGCCGTGACACCTCCCCCCTATCTCATGTAGTCTACGGATTGCCTGGTTTCTTGCCCTCCGTCTAACACCCAGGCGAATGTAACCATTAGACATATTAACATGAAGAAAGCGATATACACCGCCACCGGTCTGCTACTCATCACACTCTGCTCGTGCACCAGCAGTACTTCTGTACCAGAGCCTGTGCCACCAGTAGCAACAGCTCCTGCGGCAGATGCCAGCATGACTGAGCTCAGGCCAGAGGCCCCCGCCTCGATGGATATCTCCAAGCCTCGTCCTCAGGTTATCGATCGCAACCATTAAGAAGTCGGCGACATTGTTAGCCTCTTATACCCTTTCATACCCCATAAAAAAACCGGAGAGCCCAGGCTCTCCGGTTTTCTTTTCAATACGTGTGTGCTTTAGCCAGTGTTGTCCTGTAAAAGAACTCAATCAGTACCTCTACTATCCGCCTACACGTCAGTAGATTTGGGGCCTCTATAGCTTAGAGTAACTCGTGATCAGTCCCGAACGTGTCAGTTTACTTTTCTAAACAACCCTCAGCAAAAACCCCACAGAAACCTGTATTTCAATTACTTACTTGGAAACCACCCTGATTCTTGCTATAAGGAAGGTTGGCTTTATGAAATCCCCCTACCATGCCCTGTTACTCGTCTTGCTGCCGAGCTTGCTCTCCTGTAGTTCGGAAAAGAAACACTGCGTCAAACACCTGATACCAGATGAATTTTTAAACCGCTGGGAATGCATCGTCTATGGAGTAGAGGGTGCTAACCCTCTGGACAAAGACCAACACATCATGACGGCAGACATTCCCCATGACGGCATTCTTCTGACTTCTACCGAACTCCCAGCCGACGGCTGTGATGATGCCTTTTTCTTTGAATTAGCTGACGGCGGGCTCAGCGAAGTTCCCGATGAATTCCTTCATGACGACCTCTCGCACACGGGCAGCATATCCAGTGGCGCCTACGGAATTGACTGTGATTTCCACGCTACCTGGATCGGCAAGGAACGGGAGAAGGCCAGCCTGGAGAAACTCAAAGAGCGAGTGGTGAAGAAGATTATCAAGCACTACTCTCACAAGAACTCCTCCACCCGTTCTTCAGCTCGCCACTCACAGTGAAGCTGTGCCCTCTGAAACAATAAGGCCCGGGTCCCATGACGGACCCGGACCCACCTTTGCTCTCTATTGTGTATACGGAAGAATATCTGTCACACAGTGCCGTTACTCTTCCACCCGCTCTCCCTAAGGTCAATCCCCATCGGCACCATTTCTGTCATACAGTTTATTAGTAAATAACTAATCATTAGCCAGAAACAACACATAGAAAAATCTCACTCATGATTCTCAGTGAGACATGGATTGACGTGAGCTTCATCCACTGCCCTAATCTAAGGTGTGTAGGTGATCGTTAATCAGGGAAGCATACCCAGTGTGACTGTTAGCAGGATCCCTAAAAATACCGCGCAAACCGTCTCAGCACATTCCCGTTGATTGATACCGAAGCGATAAGCCCAAACAGCTGTGGCAACAGCCAAGATTTTCATAAACAGACTAATACCGGCCAATATGATTACCCTTATTCAAGCACTGCTCCGACTACTCGGCGTGTACTTCATCCTGCGATCTATCAACTCAGTAATCACCTTTATCTCAATTCTAGGACTGAATTACGACCCAAGCGAATCAGGATCGAAGTTCATAGCGATATCGGTCACCACGACAGCGATCGCAATCTTACTCCAACTTATCGTAGCTGTTGGATTAATCCTCATAGCCCCCAAGCTCGCACGAATGATCGTAGGCAGAGACAAGGAAATCCCTAGCAGTCCATCGCTAGACCTCGCAGTTGTTGTAAGCAGCGCCATGCTGATAGCCGCATGGTCGATTATACGCATGGTCGACTATATCTATCAGATCCTTCTAGCAATCAAACACAATGAGGAACCCTCCCCGCTCACCGAAGAAGACACCTACCACATCATCGTCAATATCGCCCTCTTCTTAACAGCCGTCTTTCTGATCAAAAAATCCCCAGTCATCCTGAAAAAGCTCAAAGCCATGGACAGCCCCAAGAATCCAGCTTCATCAGAAACCCCATCATCACTATGAAAACCCTGATTCCCACCATCGCCACGGGCCTACTTAGCTTACTAACATTCACCAGCTGTTCGTCAGTCAACTCGGCTCATCCACTCACGAAATCATCCAATACAGGAGATCTGGAATCCTTTGATGGAGCGTGGACCCATGGCGGCATGGTATTCACGGTCGAAATTCCCAAGAAAGCGCCGGCGACACTCGCAGCCGCCACACTTGCCTATGAGAATGACAAATTCGAGATTATTGAATTAAAAGCGATCACTGCAAAGGGACAGCACGGGCAATACATCTCCGTACTCCAGCCCAAGGAGAAAGGCGACAATGAGACTCCTGACCGCTACATGATCTCCGAATACAGTTTTGAACGCGAAGACACCCTTCTCCTGTGGCCCATGGAAATGGAGGCTTTTGCGAAAGCCGTAGAAGGCGGACAGCTCAAAGGCAAGGTACACGAAAACAAAGAAAACAAGTTCATGCCGAAAGCCGTCACCCTTAGTGCATCCGGAAAAGAGATCCTGGAATACCTGAACAAGCACGGTGCCCAGAATCACTTCGACTACAAAAGCCCGACCATCCTCAAGCGCATACCCCATAGCCAAGGAGACTAGAAACCTCACTTCCCGACATAGACGTCGGCATAATGGGTCGGCAAAACTTAATCATCCTGCACCTCGTGCAGGAAGAAGGCGCCGGCCATGGAGGCGAAGCACATGAGGCTGAAGACGAGAATCACGGTGAGCTCTCCATAGGTATTGGCCAAGAGACCGAAGCCTCCACCCATCAATAGCAGCACGCCGATCACGGTGTTTGAGAGAGCGGTATAAGCCGCGCGTTTTTCCACGTCAGCCATGTCTACCAGATGCGTGGACCGCCCTAAGCGCACGCCCTGGTAGGCGACCATAAGCGTGTAAAGCAAGACTGGAAGCAGCCAAGCCGTCCCGAGCACCTCGTAGAAGGCACAGAGGGAGGTAGCGATGAGTGCCACACCGCCTAACAAACCAGCCAGAAGCAACACCTTCCTACTGGAATGGTCCGCCAGCCTGCCCCATACGTAGCTGCTGCTCAGTCCGGCGAATGAGGATGCCAGTACCAACCAGCCAAGGCCTGCAAAGCCGTTGCCACTCGCCCCAGCTCCCAAAGCGACCATGAAGGGCGGAGCCAATGCCGTAGCAGTTAGCAGCCCACGAGTCAGGATAAACAACACAAGCTGACGATCTGTGAACAGGTAGCTGGTGTGCTTCAGGGCGATTTTGAAAGGGTTCCCACCACCCGCAGTGGAACCGCGGGCTTCTGTCAGTGTCCAGAAAAGGCCTCCAGCCAAGCTCCAAAATAGCGCTGCAAGCATGAGCCCCACCGTCACGAGAGTGAGACGGTCCACCCATCCGCTGGCAATGAGCAGGGCGTAGCAGATCACCAGCCCTGCGGCCAAAGAACTCGCCGCTCCAGTGGCTGTGCCTCGTTTACTCTTGTCCACCGTCTTACCCAGCACATCCTTGTAGCAAACCGAGCAGACACTCCTAGCCACCGCTAGCAAAGCGAGCAACGCGATGATCACTGCTCCCAGAGCCTCGCCCTCCATCCACAAGACAGCGAGCCCCATAGCAGCCGCACACGCCCCCTGTATGAAACTGCCGATCGCCCAAGCATATTTTCTCAGTGGTAGGGAATCCAGATAACCCGCAGTGAATAGTTGTGGCAGGAGCGCCCCTGCCTCGCGTACTGGCACCAGCATCCCGATATAGGCAGCAGGTGCCCCCAGTACCGTCATCAGCCAGCTGAGAACCAGCTTGGGATCAATCAGACCATCCGCCGTTTTGGTCAAGATCAGTGAGAGGACATGCTTGCAAAAGTTCTCCGGCTGCCTCCTGCAGGCTTCTTCCGGGAGGTCCTTACACACCCTTCCGTCTGCCTCTGATGTCAGGATTCGAAAGACTCTGTCTGCTACTTGTCTGAACACGGGCTACATCCATAGCAGAGCATGGAGACTTGATACAGCCGTGATACCAGGAAATCTACCTTCCTCGTTTCCATTGTAGAGTCTGACCGACCCCCGGAGCCTTGAGCTTCAGTTCATCGCCGTCTAACTCATAACTCATCACCGTATCTTCTCCGAAACGCTCATCGATGATGAGTTTCTTATCCACCCTGTCCTGGATAAAGCGCCTGATATCCGGATCCCCCTGGTTGTGTAGCGTAAGGATGATGAAATTCTCCCGGAACTCAAGACTCTGGAAGCGGGTCGCGGTGTAACCAACAGGACGCCACTTCCCTTGAAGACTGGCTTCCGGGGTGGATTTATTGGCCTGTTTTACCTCTTTACTCACATAGGTGGTGGAGACATAGGCCCCCGCCATCGCCATTCCTATCAAGAGTATGCCTTTAATTGTCATCGTGTGCTAACAGCTGTCTATAGGAGATTTTTCTATCACAGTCAATGTAACACACTCGTTCTAACGTGAATAGAGAGCATATCCTTTATGAATACTTGATTATCATTGCATAAAAACTACCCGTCCAAATGGGTCAGCAGCCTCCTAGCTAGCCCTAAAATAACTCCCCCTGCTGGTGAGTGGGCGGATTCTTCAGCAGAGGATTCAGGGCGTCCTCTACCCGCAGACAACCCGCACTGGGGTTAAACGCCCGCAGGTCGCCGGCCAGATAGGCCGGGATCTCCTCGCCCACCAGAACTGCTGGCATGCGCTTATGGATCGGCTCCATCAGGGAATTGGCTGCCGTGGTCAGCATGGTGTAGCAGCGGCCATATTCCCGGCTTTCCTCCCACATCCCCGCCATCCAGAGCCACTCACCGGCGGGATGCTCGAAGCGGTGGGTACGCTTGCTCCCCTTGGGGCCCGACCATTCAAAGAAATGCGCCACCGGGATCAGGCAGCGCCGCTCGGCAAAGGAGTCCCGCCACATGGGGGAATCCAGCTTCTCACTGCGGGCATTGTTCACTGGCCCCAGCCCCTGGCGCATATAGCCCCAGTGCATTTCTTCCACCGTGCCATCCGCCAGCATCACTGGGGCTCTGTCCGTACGCCGGATGAGGCGGCGCTCATCCATCGCCTGCAGCACCTCCATCACGCCCTCTAGCAGATCAAAGTCCTGCTGAGCCGGCTGCTTTTTGGCTAGATCATAGACGCTGCACATCGTCCGGAAAGCATAGCATACACTCCCCGGACCGTAGCAAGACCGAAGCGCAGGCTGCTAGGAAGGCTTCTTGGCACCCACGAGACCTACTTTGTAACCATGCTTCTTGAGGTGGTTACTGGCGCGGGAGTTGACTGCCAGAAGAATCAGGATGTTCAGGTAAGGAACAAACATGAGGAGCACGTAAAACACGGTCATCAACGTACCCGCCTTGGTTCCCACACCGACTCGAATGATCCCGACCAAGGCCATCACCAGACCCACAAGAGCCAGCAGGCCCAGCAGAGGACTGACCGCGTACATCAAGACTACCGAGCAGATGTTTACCAGAATCGCCAGATTGATGAGCGACAAGCCGCTAGCGGCTTTATCCAGCAAGAGTTGATCAGCTTCTAAAATGACACCCGAATCCGGCGAACTGTTTGGTGTAGCATAAGGAGTTTCCATATCTAACATTATTCTATATTTGGTTTAATCAATACCATCGCCGGACTACAACACACAGTCCCGCTCCTTGGGGAGGAGGCTTGTAGACTACACTAACAGATACTAGCGTAAAGATTTTAACACTGCATTATCGCTACTGATCCAAATTAAGTCACAAACCTCCAAGCTCGCATCCCCAGCAAAGGTTGCCAATAGGGTGAACGGCATCCGCTCGATCTCCCCTCCAAGACAAAACACTCTACCCCTTGTTCCAAAGGCTCATCTAGTGTATACTGATGGGTACCCAAAAAGACGGGAAACCCCGACAGAAAGGAGCAGCGCCATGAGCACGATCACCAACGGCAAACTCGAAGACTACGCCTTCCTCAGTAACCTGTATATCGATGAGTCCTACCCGAAGCCACTCGTCTGCCGTGCCAAAGCCATTCTAGATCGACTCTGCCTGCAACTGGAAACCAACCCGCCAGCCGATCTCCAGGAATTCTACAAGCGCACGCATGCCGCCACCCTGGAATTCAATGATCTGGAGGAGGACTTTGAAGAACAAGGCTGTGAGATAGACTCCACCGCCCGTGAAAACATCCTCTCGGATCTCCTCACCATCGCGAAAGCCTACGGCTATCCCAATGCCGATCCCGAGGAACTCATTTCTCCGAGGGAGTGGTGAATGATGGATCGCCCATTTTAGCCTCGCTGGATCGGAGTCCTCTGCTCTATGACTTTATGAAGTCAATTTGTACCATGAAGGAGGAGTATGAGCAGCAACGTCAGGAATGGATTCACCAGGCTGAAATCATCTTAGGTTCTGGCCAGGGACACATTGCAGTCATCAACTACCTGCGCAGTCAGGGCATGAGTCACGATAACGCCAAGGCAATCTCCTACGACATCTTTGACTGCGCCAGGAGAAAACTGATGCGTTCACAGTTCCCTCTCATTTTTTCAGCCTACGTCATGATGTTTGTCGGCATCTTTGTTCCCATTGCCTTATTCCTTGTCAGATCGCCGTTAGCGTTCGTTTCAGCGCCCCCCTTTATCGCAGGCATTGTCCTCCATTATAAAGTGATCCGACCCTCCCGCTTGCCTCAATAATGGCCAGCTTGAATTACATTCTCATTCTGCTCTACAGCATCGGCGTCTTTCTTCTGTTAGCCTTCAGCGGAGGAAATGTGAATGTATTCACGTATTTCGGTTTGCTCATCCTGCTGGCAGGGATCGTGACCTTCTGGAAGAAGTCTCGGAAGCTTGAGGATCCAGCGTTGATCATCCTGATTGCGCAGCTTGCAGGAATCGCGACCTACCTCATGCAGCTATGTGGACCTCTGGCTTAGCCCGCAAGCCAGGCCTCCGCGGCGGCGCGCTGGTCACGGTCAAAGCCTTTGATCTCGATACCAGGGATGAGAGCGACCTCGATTTCGCTGACCTTCTTCAGCCAGGTCTTGTCTGCCAGCACCGCGCAGCGCTTGAACTGACGCATCCACTTCAGTAGGGGGAACAGGCGGGAAAGCTCCAGTCCGATCGCCCCGACCGAAGGCAGGTGGTACTCCACGATATCAAACAGCATCTGGCCGTCCTCTATCCCCTGGGACTTCTCCACCATCTCATCCAGAGCCTTGCGCATTCCCTCAGTATCCAGCTTCCCGCTCATCTGAATGTCCAGACACTTCTCATTTACACGTTCAATGATCAACATACACACTCCTTGTTGGTTTACTCATTAGGATAGCTCAGCCCTCATGCCATAGCAAACAGTCAAAGCCCATCATTCCCGATGCACGCTCTCCACTACCCCGCACTCATTCATGTAAATAAAAAGCCTTACCTCACTGTCTCCCCATATGCAAAAGCCCTTGAGAGACTGCATATCAACATCGGGCTCACCGAGCAGCGCTTCTACCTCACTACGCTCCATCCCTTCATTCACTCGCCACCAGTCGAGCGGGAACACGTACCGCCATCCAAACAGCGCAGTTACCACGAGCGCCACCGCAGCGAACAGCAATATCACGGCCAGCTTGAATTTTATGATGAGATTCATCACCTAAATCTACGCTTCCGGATCGGTCTCTTTTTCAATACAACCAGAGCACATTCACCTCACACTTTATTTCACGTGTAGAGAGATAATGAAGAACCGCCTCCACTCTGTAGGTATTAGTTCCCTCATCACTCACATAGCATCTATCTCCCAGGCTGAGCATAAGTGTTTTCCTGACTGAGACCAACCTCCAGGTATCTCGCTTAAAATCCTCTACGCCATCGGTACCATAGGGCTTATCCGGCATCTTGCCATGCACCCATTCCATGATTTCATCTCGATCTCCAATCACACTAAAGCTTGCCCCTTGGACCTTGTGAGTATCCTCGCAATGCAAGAGTACCCCATCCGGACCATGCCCGAGGACTGCCCGCGCGCGCCACTCGGCCATGGTATCCTTTTTATCAGAACAGGCACTGAACAAGACTACTCCCAGCAGTAAATAAAACCACCTCATAGAGATAGAAACGTACCAGCCGGTCCTCAGCTTAGGCACTTCTCTCTATTTCATGAAACCCGCGTCCGTTAATTGCTTCTTCAAGGCCAGCAATTCCTTCTCCGGCATGCGCAGAGTAAAGGTAACGGCATCCTCTTTCTGGACTGTCATCACCTCTCTTCTCAGGCCATATCCACCATTTCGGCAGCCACATAAAATCCATACTCCTCTCCCAGATTTCCCACCGCATCCATGACCATCTTGAACATCTTGCCCTGCTCCTCCCGTTCCATCTCATTGGGATTCTTCAATTCGATGACTTCCTGCTTGAGCGCCTTCTTCTCCACCAGCTCTCCTAACAACTCATCAATCCGCTTCACAAAAGGCTCAACCTGACTGGGATCAATATTCATTCCAGGCCTTAAATGCTGTATCTTATACCTGCCATTCTGGCATTCCACCGAGACGCGATAAAAGGTCTGCAAGTGCTCCTTGGGGATCTCCGCCACCAAGGGCAGAGCGGATAACATCATGGCTAGGACTATTCGCATACCTGCATGCTAATCACCCTTATTTGAAGCCACAATGACTGATTATATAGACGTCTCTTGAACACAAAAAAGCCGCACAGGCTTGCTGTGCGGCTGGCTCAAGAATTTACGGTGATCCGCTTACTGGCTGAGAATCTTTTCCTTGTTCTTCTCTACCATGCCATGAAACCGCTTCAGCTTTGTGGCCGTCTCGCTGTCTGGAGAGAGGCTAACAGCTTCGTCCAACAGCTTGAGGCATTCGTCCACTTTCTTATCCTGAAGCAAGTAGGATGCTTTTACGCCCATGATGTGCTGCTTGCCTTCTACCGGCCAGTCTTCCTTCAAGCTCTTGTCCAGGAAGGTAATCACCTCATCTTTCTTCATACCTCTCAGCTTGGCGTTGAGCTCTTCCTGGCGGGCAGCTTCCTCCTGCTTTTTGATAAAGCCTGTGGAGTCCTCAGGATCCGCGGCTTTGATCTTTTCGATGATGTCTTCATAAGTGGAGCCAATGACCTTATCGCTCAAACCAAGGGATTGAAGCGCTGCGAGGTAAAGCTTGGCCTGCTCAGGTCCTGTAGCTTCTGCCGCCTTGGCAAAGGCTTCGTCTCTGGCAGTACGCTTCGCACGAAGTTCGTCCAAGTGTGTCACGTACTTTTCGGGGCCACCGGGCTTGTAACCCGTCTTAGCATAGGGTTTACCCTCAGCATCACAGAGAAGAATCGTCGGGAAGCCAGTGATACCATACTGCTGCTGTAGCTTGGCGTTCTGCTCTTGGGTTTCCTCACTGAGCTTGGACTTGTCACGCGGGTAATCCAGTTCCACGAGTACAAAGCTGTCTTTCACGCCTTCGTTGAAGGCATCATGCTTGAAGACCTCATTGCTCAGTCTGATGCACCATCCGCACCAGTCAGATCCTGTAAAGTCGATGAGCAGGTCTTTCTTCTGCTCTGCTGCCTGCTTCTTGGAAGCTGCAAAATCATCGCTCCAGCCTTCGCCTCCTGCGAGGGCACCGCCAATGGTCAGGGTAGCCGCCAGAGCGGTTGTCAGTAATTGTTTAAATTTCATTTTGGTTTATTGTCAGTGTTATCAGGGACTTGTATCCCCGGATTGGAAGTTTTCTCTTAAGCGGCTCCCTCTGACTAATTTATCTGATTTTTTGCTCAAAGGCTCCAAATCCCCTCCCAGCCATGCAAAAGCCAGCATTCCATTGTTCTGCCATGACTCTGGCCGACGCTCCACAGCAAGATCCGAGTCGCTTAATGACAATTAGGTCATCTTTTTTACATATTCCCTTGAAAGATGTAAACCCCTGACTATGTATTACTTGCAACACGACAAACCCCGCCCCGAAATACCGACTCCAGATCCTGAATGAACAAGTCCCTTATACTCCTCCCCATACTCGCCCTGCTGCCATTCACGACGAATGCCGCCAGCTCCAGCCATCTCCTGCGAGGTCAGGAAATGACTCCAGCTGCCTACAAGCAGAGCGTCTATGTCTATAAGACGGATCTGGGAAAAACATTTCTTGTCAAAGAATATGAGCCACTCACCAGCAGCGGCTCCAGATACATCAAGATTGTTCTGCCTGACGGCAGCGAGCGCATCCTGCAGGACGTGACCGAAGCCCAAGAGCGCAAGTTCCAGGACAAGGAGAACACCATCGCCTGGCTTCCGCTTGGAGACCAAGGCACCTTGATCGACTTGGCCAAGGAAAGGCACATCGGCAACGGCATCATGTTCGAAGCCAAGCTTATCAAACGCCCGGTGAACATCTGATCCCTTTTTACCACACACACTAAGCGCAAAAACACCACACATCATAGCGAAACGATAAAGCCCGGCTGAGGTAGGCCGGGCTTTATTGTTTCTAGAATTCTGGAGTTGGCTATTCCGCCGGGAGAATATCCTCGTATTCCTCCCAGTACTCCTGCTCGTAGGTATCCTCGTAAGCGCCGTCCCCCATCAGGCCATCCAGCAGGTCTGGCAACCAGAAGGCCGCCGCCACGATCACCGCAATCGCTGCGAGATAGAGGATCCCAGTCAAGATCCAGTAGATGATACTCAGAGTCTTCCCAGTACCATCCATGGTGGTATGATCGGCGTAGCCCTCGGGACAGCAATACGCCCGCCAGAAGATCCAGGCATTTAGGAAAGGCACATTCACGCCGAACAGCCAGTACCAGCTCATGCCCAGGTTCTTGACCCGGGAATAGGCTACCAAAATAAAGACGATGTAGGCGATCCGGCTGACAATCATATCGTAGCCCGTATCCATCAAGGGTCCAGTGGTCAGGTAGTTCTGGAACCAGTAAATGCAGGGCAGCACCATCAGCATCCAGATGGCAAAATCCTTACGCCCCATGCCGCTGTACTTGAGACGGTGGTGAGAAGCCAGGACCTGCCCCAGCTCCACCCCTTTGGCACTCGGTGTCTCATAAGGATTTGCCGGGCGGGAAATCTCTGGAGTTGCGGCAGTCTCCGCTACAGGACTCGCATTGCCCACTGCAGGCGAGAGTGGCTTCACGGGACCAGATGACGCTGGCTTTTCCAGCCTCAACTCCGGTACATCTACCAGGGACTTCCATTCTGGCATGTTCGGGTTCCAGACCAAGATACTGCGGTAGTTCACCCCGGGCTTCCAAACCCGCTCTTGCAGATCCACCTTGGTCATCGGACCGTGGTTCTGACCGTGCTGGGAAAAATACCATTCCTTGGGCAGGCTGTCTGGGACTGACTCCATCGCATCCGTCTGGGCCTCTGAGTCTCTAAGCTCAGACTCCGCCGCCTCCTGCTGAGTCTCAGCAGCGGGTTCAGCCACGGCTGTAGCCGTGCCGATCGCAGATGCTGGAGCAGAAGCCTTGGCTGAGGCTGCGACGACTGCTGCGCCGTAGGATTTTTCGAAACCGGCTGGCTGGCCTGCCAGCATATCCTCAGAAATGATCAAACGCTTCTCGCCATCATCCCACTGTTTGAGGTCGGCCTTCTTGAGCTTCCAGTCCTTGGCTTGCCAGATCTCCGCCTTGCGCGCCCAGAGGGATTTCTCGCGCTCATAAAATTCACCGACATTGCTGACAGGAAGTACTCTCACGCCAGGATGCTTGGCCAAGTACTCCTTCAGTCTCACCCGGTGCCAGCCGATTAGATGCTCGAGGCTCGCGCCCTCAGCCACCAGCTGGACATTCTGCCACTCCATCCCCTCAATCAGCAACACCTTGGCATCAGTGGTCACCAGACATTCCCCATTATCAAAGGCAGTCTGAACATGAGTGGATCTTTTTCTGCGACCGCCACTCAGCGATTCACCCATGACTCCCATCGTCCCCAGACTCCGGCTATCGTAGACAAATGCCGTCACCTCCCCCTGCGGACTGGCCATGACCCGAACCAAAGTCTCCCGAATCCCTGCGCCTGCCGGAGCCGCCATATTGGTAAAATCCGTGACATGCCACATCCCCAGAGCCTCGGCCTCTTCCAGCCTGCGGGCGTAGTATTTACGATCGAGCTTCGGGTAATCCAGCAGACGTGCCTCCTGAAAGTCAAAGTCTTGGCTAAACAATTTGCGCCGGGTCCCAGCTCCTACACGCTTGGCAGCAAACTTCAGAATCACGCTCGCCGCCAGAACGGCAAGAACGATCTTCACATCAACCAGAGAACTAAAATTCGCTATAAAAACGACATCATGAATCAGCATCTTCTAACAATTTGGGGTAAGTAGGCTTGATCAACTATCAACCGCTTCCCGCTACGTCAAGCCCCCTTCCCGAGCCCATTCTGACACTTCATGATAAAAAAATGACGATTTTAGTCAGTTTTTCAGGATCCCCGGTATTGTTACAAACCCGCTCTCTAATTCGGGTTTTTTAACCAAGTATACTTGAATGAAAAACACACTCATACTCACCAGCATGACTGCTGCTTTGATGAGCCTCAGCTCTCAGGCAGCCGTAATCATCAACCCGACCACCATCACATACACAGGTACTGCCGCTGAACAAACAGGCATCAATCTGGATGATGAAAACAACCTGATCAACGGCAACGGCCTCTCCGGAACGCCTACCATCGGTGACTACACCACCATCACTCACATCGCAGCCAACTTTGATGCACCCGGCGTGGTCTGGGCGACCACAGACACAGGTCCTGCCGGCGGCGATTTCTTCGCTGACAATGGTGGAACGACCGTCAGCTTCGAAGTCATTTTCGACCAGGCCTATGACATCACGGACCTCGTCACCTGGGGCTACCACTTCGGAGCCAATAATGCCAATGACATCAGCGAAGTCGTCCTCGACTACGGTGTGGGCAATTTTGACAACTCCACCGGCGCGATTAGCGTAGCCCTTGCGGACTCACCAGGTGCGGCAATCACCAGCGCAATCGGTTCCACGATCCAGGCTGACCGTATCCGCATCAACGTCACCGACAACCACTTCGGTAACGGTCCTGCAGGTGGTGACCGTGTGGGTCTGGCTGAACTTCGCTTCGTCGGCACCGCGGTTCCAGAACCATCCACAACAGGACTCATCGGTCTGGCTGGTCTGGCATTTATCCTGCGCCGCAGACGATAATCTCACTCCACTCATAAACAGACAATAATGCTAGCCCCGTTCAGCTCCCGCTGGGCGGGGCTTTTTCTTGGGAGGTTGAGGGGGTGCGGGCCCGACCCCTCACGGCCGGGCCCATCACTTGGCATCACAACACAAAGTTATCCGTCTTTTCTCCGGCGAAGCAGCAAGGCTACTCCCGCCAAACCGAGCAAAGCCGTGGCACCTGGCTCGGGCACCGTAGCGGCATCGATGATCTCTTGCTCAGTCAATGCGGTATCGTAAATCCGCACCTCATCCATCAAACCATTGAAGAGGTCTGCCGTCAGGTTGGAGTTTCCTCCGATTACAAAATTATTCGCTCCATTCTCATCCACAAAGCCAGAGCTCGCCGGGTTACTACCGATCAACTGGCCGTTATGGTACATACTCACCACGCCATCGGCGAAGGTCGCCGCCACATGCTGCCAGGTCCCGCTCGCTACCGGGGTTCCTGTACTCGTAAAATCCTGCACGCCAAATGTCGTGAATCGCACCCGGTCTACATTCGCCACCCCAAGTCCCCAGCCACCTGTCGCACCAGTGGCAAAGATCCGGTAGGTCGTATTGGATGGCAAACTCTCCGGATTCACCCAGGCCATCACGGTGAAGCTGCCCGTAGGCCCCACCTCAGCAAGGGTTTCAATGATCGCGGGTTGCCCTGAGAGGGTAGCATAACCACTCTGGCTACGGTCAAATTCGATCGCCGTTCCGAAAGAAGCTGCCTGGGCGCCACTCAAAGTAATATTCCCATAGGTCCCGCTGCTCACCGATGCCTGACCATAGGTCAAGCCTGTGCCGGAAGGGGTCGCGGTCAGGTTATTGCCCGAGGAATCCGCTAGATTGCCCGAGACATCGTCCATGTTCCAGTAAGCCACCAACGAGGCCTGAGCGCTGCTGAATGCCAACAAGGAAGCACCTACCATGGATAGGATGTGAGGGTACATACAGCATAATATCTTAAATATCATGACTCTATGCAAGTCAAATCAACCCCCACCCATAAAAATGGCTGCCCCAGCCTCACTTGCCAGGACAGCCTCTCACTATAACAAACAATGAATAGTTAAGTTTAGTCTCTTCTGCGGCGCAGCAGCAGACCAACGCCTGCAAGACCGATCAGAGCGGTAGAAGATGGCTCAGGAACGGCTAGAGCAGTACCAGCGGCGCCAAGAGCAGTGATCTCACCTTCTGTCAGAGCGGTATCGTAAAGCCCAAGGTTGGTGATGTGGGAAATCACTTCTTCACCGCCACCATTATCACTGAAAATGTCAAAGGTGCTGCTCAAGCTCCAGCGGCCATCGACACTACCTGCAGCATGATCTCCAAGGTTCACTCCATCAACATAAGTGCTGCGGACATTACCATTATCCACTGTCAGCACCATACGGTGCCAGGTATCTGCTAGGACCGAGAGTGGAGGATCATTGTCATCCACATAGCCTTCAGAGGAAACACCAAGACCACGAGAACTTGAATAGAAATAATCGCCATCACCTGTGTTACCGTTATCCAGCTCGAGTATCGCTGCCCAACCCGCTAGGGTAGGCATTTTGAAATCAATCACGATGGAATAAACATTAGTGTTAGTTCCACCACCGTTAGCCCCAATCGAGTTATTGAAGGTGATGTAATCACCCACATTCACGATGGCAGCACCATCACCAGCCGTGGTTCCAGTACCAGAAGTGATCGAGCCATTTAGCGTAGCTGCAGAACCTACGGTTGCCTCAGTAAGATCTGAGGAATTATTGAACTCCCATAGACCGACCATAGCCGCAGAGGCTGCTGGAGCAAGTATCAGGGAGCACGCTGCCGCCATGGCGGCAGGGAGGAGTTTTTGCGTGTTTTTCATAATATACTTTGAGTATGAATGTTATCGGAGTCTTCTTCATAACTCACTCTGGCTGTTTCAGACAATGGCCACACTGCAATAATTATTGTCAAAATCGCAAACCGCTTCCCGCTTTCTTCAAGGCTCATTGATTGCTATAGGAAGGCATGCCCCGTCGTTTTCCACCAGCTGGAGCTGCGCTCTTGCTTAGCACTTTGGTAGCCGTCATTCCTCCGGCTCTGATCATGCTGGTCTTAGGCCAAGAATGGGGCCCCTTAATCGCCCTGACTTCAGCCACAGTTCATGGAGTCAGCTACCTCGTCATCGGCTTCTTCGTTTTCATCATGTACTATGACCGGCCAGCACACAGGATCTGGCGCCTGCCTTATGCTCTATCCTGGGGTACCTTACTGGCCTTTTTACTCCTGTTGCTCATTACCACAATACTCGAGCCAGGTTTCCAACTCCTCCCCCAAGTCATACTATTCACTCTCCTCTACGGTCCGATCTCAGGCTTCTCCGCCTGGCTACTACGCCCTAACCCTGCACCACCTAACAAACCGATCGAGAGCTGCTCCAGCTGCACTCCCAAGGCGATCAGAGACTGATGGACTTACACACCTCCTACCTTGACAGCGCAGAGCTTATTTCTAGCCTGTGAATGATCTTTCCCGTCGTTTCATGAAATTCTCTCAGCTCACTCTCTTCTTTTTCGCCTTCATTCTCTCGATCCAAGGCCTGCATGCCCAGAACCAATGGCAAGTTGTGCTCGACCGGGAAAGCGGCTTAAGCACCCCAAAGACTTACCTTACTTATGGGAATGGAGAGTTTCGCTATGCCTTTGAGGACGGGTACTACATCAGGACGGCGACCCTTCAGACCAAAGCACCTCAGAATGGACAATATTTGTCAGGCCGGTTTGACTATAACTTTGTCATGAGGTCCATCCCTCAGAGTTCAACTTTGGAAATCCAATACAAGCTGAGCTCTGGAACGTACCGGGCAGTCTACCCATACGGCGGCTATGTCTTTATCCCCTATACCTCAGGTCATGCAATGATCGCCCCTCCAGACGGATCCTATGAAGTAAAAATTCTCTCTGCCACATGCCACTACAACAATGGATCCGGTGATTCAGCAGACGTCACTGCAACTCTGCAGGCGAAGGTCGATATAGATCAGGAATCGGTCTATGATGACCGGTTTAACCTAGGTGGGTTAGATATCGACCACCAAGGCTACACCGTTCTATGGGGTTCAGACGGTACTAGCTATAGCAATCCGAGATTCTACCAGATCGATGCTCCTGGTACGTACAACCCCTACAACAGGAATGATATTTCAACCGGCTACGCCAACACAGAGCTTTCTGGTCTGGTCTATGGGAATGGCGTCTACGTAGCGGCTATTCAACTTTTCGATTACGGTACTTTTTATGCGGACGATTTGCAAAACCCCTTACCCAATAATAATAATCTCATCTATAATTTCGACGCTATCTCCAGCTCGCAAATCCCTGAGTCCAGCAGCGTCAATGACCTCACCTTTGCAAACAACCTTTTCGTCGCCCCAGGATACATGGGCGATCCAAATACAAGATGCATCTATACTTCGAGTGATGGCTCAAACTGGAATATCAGCCTTTTGCCATCCAGAGATGAAGTCTCCGCCGTCACCTATACCGGCAGCGAGTGGTTTGCCGGAGGGGAGAACAACATACTTTACCGTTCAACCAACGGCTACTCCTGGGAATGGGTCAACACAAGCGGCCTATCCGGCACCATTACAGAACTAAGTTCAGGAAACGGCTACATCGTTGCCGGCACCGAAGAGGGTGGGATCTATGCCTCCAAGGACGGAATCCTTTGGGGTAAGCGCTACCAATCAGAACACGCTATCCAGAACATCGTTGCTGACGACAGTCGCTTCATCGCCAGTACTGGTGACAAGCTACTCGCATCCACCTTCTCCCTACCAGGTTATCCGGAGATTGTGAGCAGCACTGGACAGCAGTTTATTCTACCGGAACAAAGCGTTCTCTTGGAGGTAGAAGCCATCGGCGATGCGACACTTGTCTATCAATGGTACGAGGGAGAGACGGGTGACACCAGCCAGCCCATCACTGGCGCCACTTCTAGCAGCTACCAAACTCCCCAGCTAAACCAAAGCAGCTCGTACTGGGTCAGGGTAAGCAACTCACTCGGCAGTGACGATTCCTACACCACAGCACTGATCATGCAGGAGAAACCTGTCATCACTGAGCAACCCGTCAGCCGCACTGTCGACATGGGTGCTTTCATCTACCACGAAGTCAAAGCTCAGGGAGCCAACCTCTCCTATCAATGGTATGAAGGATTCAATGGCGACACCTCCAAACCTTTAGCAAACAAAACAGAGAACCGGATGTATCACAGCATGAATGAACCCGGCACCTTCTACTATTGGGTCAGAATATCCAACGATGCAGACTACACGGACAGCACGACAATCCAAGTCACGGTCAATGCCATCTACCCGGAGATTACTGAAGAGCCTCAGGATCTCATCACTTATACAGGAAACTCCAGCTCTCTGGAGCTGAGAGCCACCGGCCCAGGCCTCACCTATCAATGGTATGAGGGTAACAGCGGGGACACCAGCAAGCCTCGTTCAGGCAGCTATCGATTCCATTACGTAGATACCAGCACCGCTAAAACCACCACCTACTGGGCTAGAATATCCAATGCAGCAGGCTCTGTAGACAGCCGCACGGTCACTGTGGAAGTCATTGGACAGAAGCCTGTATTCAATACTCCGCCTCAAGGCTTCACAACAAGACAAGGGGGCTCCCAGACTCTTACGCTTGATATGAAGTATTCTCCATCCACCACTAACTACCAGTGGTACAAGGGAGAGAGCGGGGACACTTCCCAACTTGTCCAAGAATCCATCAGCCGTAGTTACAACCCTCCTGTGAATACTGCCGGCACCTTTCACTACTGGGTACAGGCGACTAATGACTACGGTTCCACAGCCTCTCCTACCATCACGATTATCATCGAGCCTAGCAGCTACACCAGCTGGCTGGCGGTGGAAAACCTGCCTACAGATAGCACTGGTGACGGAGACCCTGTAAAATCTAACAGCATTGATGGAATCCCCAATATCTTCCGCTACCTCATGGGCATTGACTCTACCGAAGCTGTTGCCGGCACCGCCATGTTCTCCACAGGCTCCGTAGAGATTGATGGATCTGAACAAGCCACTATACAAATACGCTTACGCAACGGTGTGACTGGAGCTAATATCTCTGGCGAACAATCCTCTGACATGGTCAACTGGTCCAGCGCCGTCCTGATGTACACCCTGGATACAGGGGACGGACACACGATCTACACCTATCGCACCAGCGGCTCTGGAGACAGCGCCTTCATACGCCTGAAAGCTACTGGATACTAATCGCTCTAATCCATGTCCCGCCCAATCAATCCTAACAAGATAGTAATCTTCACTGGTGCAGGCATCAGTGCGGAGAGTGGCATTATGACCTTCCGGGACAAGGATGGTCATTGGGCCAAAATGGACCCGATGAAGGTGGTTTCCACCGAGGCTTGGGACAGCAATCCGCAGGCATTGATCGACTTCCATAACGCCCGGCTTGCCACGATAGAAAAGGCCCAGCCGAACGCCGCCCATCTGGCACTCAGAGATCTGGAGGAAAAGTACGAGGTGATCGTGGTCACCCAGAATGTGGACGACCTGCATGAGCGTGCAGGCTCTAGCAGGATTCTTCATCTTCACGGTATCGTGACCGAGGTCTTTCCAGACGGATGCCGGGAACGCGCTGTCTACCGCGGCTATGAACCGCTCAGCCTGGAGGAGAAAGATCCCTATGGCCGCCCCTTCCGCCCGAACACCGTGCTCTTTGGCGAGCAGATCCTGCACTGCGAGGAAGCGATCGAAGCCATTTCAGATGCCGGGAAAATCCTCGTCGTCGGCACCTCACTCGCCGTCTATCCCGCAGCAGGCCTACTGAACAAGGCCAGTTTCCATGCCGAAAAAATCATTGTTAGCCACGAGGTGGAAAGCGTGCCCTATGGCTACGAGTTCATCCGTGGAGACGCCACCGTCCAGGTGCCTTTCCTCGTGCGGAAATGGCTGTCCGAGGCCAAGCGCTAGACTGCTGGCAGTCAATCCGCCCATGGAATTTTAATAAGGAGAACCTAACCACACTTAGACCCCACACTCGCAGTGGGACTGATCCCACTCAGTCCCGTCTTAAATTGTTTTCCCACATTTTTTTGTTAAGGTCAGGCCACTTAGATGCCGTCTCTAAACAGTGGATGACCAGACACCAACGCCGCCTTCCGCAGAATTCGTCAATCTCCTGACCGAATTCCAGCCGGATCTGTGGGCCTACACCATTTCCCTGATGCCGGGTCATCCGGACGTGCAGGACGTCATCCAGAAGGTCAATGTCATCCTCTGGAAGAAGCAGGAGCAGTTTGAGATCGGCACCAACTTCCGCGCCTGGGTCTTCTCCATCGCCCGGCTTGAGGTTCTCGCGCACCTGAGAGCGGCGAAGCACAGCCGCGTGATCCCACTGGACACCGAACTGCTCGACCTGCTAGCGAAGGAGGCGACTGAGGAAGTAGCTTCCACTCCGACGGCCAGCGAGCGATCCGAAGCGCTGGAAATCTGCATGGAGCGACTCAAGGCAGACGAGCGCGCCCTGCTCTACCACCGCTACGCCACCAACCGTCCGCTCTCTGAGTTTGACGGCCGCAGCGGCGCCTCACTCTCCGTCACCCTGCACCGCCTGCGTGCCGGCATCCGCAAGTGCATCCAGTCCCGTCTAGCTCTAGAAGGGAGGAAAGCATGAAAGGCCCGAAGCTGGAGAAAGCCATCATGAGCTACTTCGACGGCACGCTCGATGAACTGGAATGCCGCCAGCTGCAGGACACGCTCAAGCGTGACCGCGCCGCCCGGGACCTTTACCGCCAGCACGCCGAGCTTCAGCAGAGCTTTCTATTCCGCTACTCACAGGCCACCCAGGCAGCCAAGAAACGCCCGAGCATCGCAGAAATCCACCACCACCAGCAACAGCGCCGGAATGTGAAGCTGGCTCTGGGCGCAGCCGCAGCGGCCCTTATCGCCATTGCGATCTCCCTGCAGTTCATCTTCGTCTCCCCACCTACCACGATCGCCAGCCTGGAAAGTTCCAGAGGTAGCCAGTTTAGCATCCAGCATCACTTGCAAAATGGGGAAGACGTAAACGGAGCAGAACTCGCTCCCGGCAGCACCGTGGAACTCACCCAAGGCACTCTCGAAATCACACTCGACAAGGGGGTGCGCAGCATCATCCTTGCCCCCGCCTCCTTCGAACTCATCGATGAGAAACGCCTCTACCTGTACCGAGGCACCGCATGGTTTCATGTAGAAAAGGAAGCACACGGTTTTCAGGTCATCACCCATCAGTTCACCGTCACTGACCTGGGCACGGAATTTGGGGTGATCGCTCACCCCAAGGAATCTGACCAAGTCCACCTTTTCCAAGGAAGTGTCATGGTGCGCACGAGCGCCCAATCTCCCGATGAAGCAACCCTCATTGCCGGGCAGGCACGCATCTGCAGCCCCAAAGGGAAGCTCAGCGAAATCCCCTCCTCCAGCTCCTCTTTCCTCACCAAGCTTCCTGAGGAAAGCTCTCAAAATCTCCTCATCAATGGAAACTTCGAGCTGGGTAACCCTCCCGCAGACAAAGACTGGGGTGAAACTGCCAATGCAGCGCTTTTGCCCGGCTGGACCTGGAGCCCGGGAATCACGGTGGCATCACGCTCAGCCAATGGAAAACCCGGCTTTGGCAACGGGCGACGTAACATCCATTCCTCGACCAGGGACACCCAACTCGCCTTCAACGTCAACCCGAGAAACCGCCCGGATCCCGCTGACGCCACCATCCGCCAGACCTTTGCCACCGTTCCCGGCCAGCGCTACACCGTCAGCTTTGAAATGGGAGCCAACCTATTTAGCAACACTTCCCTAGAGCTCTTTGCAGCCGTCTATGACGGAGCAGACCACAACAGCGCCACAGGCACCCTGCTCGGCACCCATACGCAGCGGAGGAATGCAGAAGATGGCAGCGGCTATAATCCACCCACCAGCTTCACCTTCACAGCGGCTTCCACCAGTGCTACCCTCGTCTTCACCGAGACCAGTAACAATTCGGAATCCGCTGACCTCTGCCTGGACAATGTCCGCGTCAACAAGAGCAAGAGTCAGTAGTAAGTCCTCTCGTTCAGCCTTTCCTTCATTTTTTTGTTAAGCTGAGCCGCCTTGAGCACGTGTGTATTTCGTCAGTTCTCAACGAACCGACTCTACTCGAATATCACACAATACACTCAATAACATGAAAAACACGATCATCGCCGCCACCTTGGCAGCTCTTGCCGGCAGCGCTAGCGCCGCCACTATCTCCTGGTCCTCCACCGCGTACACAACAAACGGTTCCGCAGGCCAGAATCTCGACACCGGCCTCTTCCTGACAACAGGCACCGAGTTCCTAGTGGAAAACGTTGGCGGCGCAGCCACCACCTTCGATGGAATCGACTTCACCGCAGACTCCGGCCTCTTTGGCTCTGCGATTGCGAACACCTTCCACGCGAGCTCCTCCGACCTTTCTGACAGCGGCCGCTACGGCAGCTCTGGCGCAGACACCATCTCCCTTTCAGGTCTCACCATCGGCCAGACCTACCGCATCCAGGCCCTGGTTTTTGACGGTCGTGGCTCCGCTGGCATCACTGGCCGCACCGTCTCCTTTGACGGAATCGACCAAGGCCAATACGCCAATGGGGTATCCGGAGTCACTTGGGGCGACGGCCTTCTCGTGACCGGAACCTTCACTGCAGACGCCACAGACCAGGACTTCACCATCGAAGCTTTTGATGGCGCCTCCTCTGTAGGCGGCCAGCTTAATGCCCTCTTGGTCCACAACACCACGGCGATTCCTGAGCCAACCAGTACTGCTTTTGTCGGTCTGGCAGGACTTGGCCTTCTGCTACGCCGCCGCAGATAATTTTTTCATTCGGTAACATGTGTTGCAGGCCGCCCCTTGAAAGCAGGGGGCGGCTTTTTCGTCCCCTGCAAAAAAGTTCAAATTCCTGTTAAGGTCTGCGTGCCCCCTCACGTGTGTATTCGTCAGCTCTCATCACAATCTGACCTCACTAAACACTTAAACTCAAATGACCAATAAAGTTATTTCCACACCCTCCATGGTGGTAGCAGGCATGATCGCCTGCACCGCATTGGGCAATGCCGCCATCGTGCTGGAGCACCACTACGAAATGGGCGAAGTCGGCACTATGTCCGGCGGCGTACCCACTGACTCCGTGGGCTCAGCAGACTTCGGCAACGCTGTATCCGGTGGCCTTCAGACCGTCTCCGGCGATACAGCAGCATCCGGCTCCACAGCCTATCTCACCACCACCCAGACAGGCAACAATGGCGCCTACAATGCTCCGGGCATGGCTCCATCTGACATCCAGAACTTCGCCTTCGACATCTGGGTGCGTGTCCAGTCCGCAGATCTTAACCAGAACAAATTCGTTTTCCTTTCCAACGGGAACAACTCCGGCTCCCTCAAGCTCGGCATCAACGCATCCGGTGAATGGATGGCCACCAACCACGCCGTCGGCTGGATCGGTGCCACGACAGGGACAGGCCAGACTGCCAATGCCGATGAATGGACACGGCTCACCGTGATCCGCAGCAATGGTACCTCCCGCTTTTACATCAACGGAGTGGCACAAGACGGCACCAATGGTGGCAACATCACTTGGTCCGACACCACACAGGCGCACCTCGCCATCCAGCCAGGGGGAACCTCAGAATTCAAGGGCGACATCGACGACATGAAAGTCTGGTCCTTCTCCGGCAGTGATCAGCTTTCAGACGTGGAGAATACCGTGTTCGCCGCTGTGCCTGAGCCGTCCAGCACCGCTCTCATTGGCCTGGCTGGACTTGGCTTTATCCTGCGCCGCCGCAGGTAGGGCACATTTTTCAAGCCTATTTTCATCAGCCACTTCTCTACAGAGGAGTGGCTTTTTTAGCACCTAGACTACACCCCTATCTGGGGCAGAAAGTCTATCACACAGATACTCGAAATACTCCAGCTCACGTCTTATAAAAAAGTGTCTCATAATAGAACACTCATGAAACACCTCTTATCTCTCACATGTATGTTGGCAGCTCTGCCTGCTCAAGCCGCCCTTTTCACTAATGGAGACTTTGAGCTCGGCACAAATCCTGACGCCTCTGGCTGGGTACGAACCGGCACAAGTAATCAAGTCGCCGTAAAGAGCTCCATCAACGCCTACAACGCCGGTCCGAGTAGCGGCACCAGATATGTACAATTCGGCCAGGCTGGCAGCACTGGCGGCTCGATTGCCCAGACCTTCGATACCATCATTGGAATGACTTACGAAGTGACCTTTGACTTTGGCAAGTATGGACCAACAGCTGGACAGGACGCCGTACTCCAAGTCTCTGTAGACAACCTAGCCGGCACCATCCAAACCTACACAGACACCACTGGCTCAACTTACACCTCTTCGACAGCAATGAGCCCCACCTACGAGGACACCGTGGACCAGATTTTCACCTTCACCGCTTCGAATTCCTCCACGACACTTACCTTCCTAGATGCTTCTACCAACGGCTCCTCTACAGATATGGGTTTAGATAATATTCGTGTGGCTGCAGTCCCTGAGCCGTCCAGCACCGCTCTCATTGGCCTGGCTGGATTAGGCTTCATCCTGCGCCGCAAACGCGCCTGATCATTTTAGCTCTTTTCAGAAAGACATTTTCAAGCAACCGCCTTCCGGCTTCGGAAGGCGGTTTTTCATTTACCCTACTCACTGAGTGGGTTATCTTTACATGTTACCCCCCATCTACCCATGTATCGTAAATGCCTACTACTCAGCCTGACTCTGGGAGCATTCGCCACCTCCAGCGCGCAGGCGGTCATCGTGAAACTTGATTTCGGCACTGGTGCCACCAACGTGGAATCTGGCTACAGCCAGTTCGTCGCCAGTGAAGGTGCCATGGATACCATCAGCGGCTACACCTTTACCCTGCAGTCCAGAGACACGGACATCGTGGCCAGCAACAAATCGCTTGCCGGTGCCGCAGCTCCTCAGGACCTCAACTACGATTACGCCGCCACCACCTTCAACGGCGTTGGAGGCAACTACATCAGCATCCTGATCACGGGACTTCCTGACGGCACGCTGGATTTAACCGCCTACTTCGATTACAACTCAGGGTTCAACCTGCCTCAGGATGTGCTCTTCGGTGTGCAGGGAGAAACCTTGGACCTCATCGCTGACAATGCCTTCCGCGGAACTAGTGTCTCCACTGGTTCTCCCATCAACATCACAGCAGGGGAAACCTACGAGCTCAGAGTCCTGGAACAGGGCAATGCCAACCTGGCCTATATCAGCGGCCTCGACCTCGATGTCGTCCCCATCCCTGAGCCCTCCAGCACCGCACTACTAGGGCTCGCAGGCTTGTCGCTGATCCTGCGCCGCAGGAAGTAATCTCGTCTGACCTAAGCCTGCACTTCCTGTGTCCGACTAGGTCTCCAGACGTGGCGGTCTATTCCCTGAATGAGCTTCCCAGCTGCTCAGCATCAGCTACTCATTTCATCTTGCCTACATCTCACAACTCTTTATACTTCAGGGTGCATTTTGATTTTTTGACCCCATGAAATATCCTCATCTACTCCCGCTCTTAGCATGCACCCTCGGCAGCGCCCAAGCGGCTACGACGCTGCTTGATGTCCAGCTCAGCCGGACCGAAGCCCCCCGATCAGAAGCCAATCTCGGCACCGTGGGCATTACCACGTTCAACGCCGGTAACCCTGGCCCCGCCAGCCAGACGATTACCTACACGATCACTGGCCTGACTCTCGACTCCGTGGGTAGCGGTGATGATGAAGTGGTGATCACCATGGGCATTGTCGCCACTTCGACTTCTGGCGCGGTCACAGGCATTGGAGCAGCCTTTGGAGCCTGGGGAGTGGAGGATGGCACGGGCACCGCCTCACTCGTCGACCCGGACGAAGCTCTTTCCTTTTCCATCACCGCCGCCAGCGTCAACCTGGGAGCGGGTGCCTTTGAAACCGCAGAGATCAACTTCGATGGGTTCACTGGCTTCGCCGCCCTCAATGTAGGAGCGGGTGAAACATTCAACATTGCGAACACCAACTCGAATGACGTGACCAACTTTGAAGCAGCACCTCTCCCGAACGACCCGGACGAGGGCGCGGCGAATATCTACACCTTCACGGGTACTGAGGATTCCTTCACTGTTGAGGGCAATACCGGGGCCATGCGTTACGCCTATATCACCGGCGGCTTTACCATAGACACCATTCCTGAGCCCTCCAGCACCTCCTTACTAGGCCTAGCAGGCCTGTCACTGATTCTCAGACGGAAAAGATAAACCTTATCTGATAAGCCCCTGCCTCCCCATACGCCTTCCACACAGGAAGGCGTTTTCGTAATACCCAGCCCCTTCACCTCCGGAAAACCACACACTTTTTGTCAGTTTTGGGCGATGCCCGGTATTTTTGATGTCTCTCGCTCTCTCAATGCAGCCGTGATCAAGTCCACCTCACGCAAATGGACCTGAAAACCAACCGCGCAGCCAGCTTCTCCGGAAGCTGCTTCGTATCAGCACTGAAGCATCACACACAGCACAAGCCGAAATCCCACCTAACATTCCAAGGTGGGATTTTTGCGCACGCATCAGCAAGAGCACCTAAGACCATGAACACAATCACAGCACTCATACTCACCAGCGCCCTGGCACTGCCGGCGTTTGCCGCCACGTACCCGGGCAAGACGCGCCCCGGCAAGGCCACTACCCAAAATAGTGGGGACAAGCATACCCTGCAGAACGATGTTCTCAGCGCCACCTGGACAACCAAGGACGGCACACTGACAGGCGCCACTTTCACCAACAAGCAAAGCGGGGAAACTTTCTCTCCCCAGGGAGAACTCTTCGCCATCGCCACCCAGCCGCAACAGCAGGACCCGGAGCGCATCTACCTGGCTATCCGCAAGTCAGGTACCCATCTCCTCCCCTCCATTTCCAACGACGGCAAAAACTGGGAAACACTGACTTCCATCTCTCTCGCGGAATACCCTGCCCAGCTGGCCACCATCCGCATCGGCAAGACCAGTAGCCAAGGACAGAACCAGGACTATGTGGACGCCGGAGAGACTGGCATCTGTGAGATCCAGCAAGTCCGCATCCTTTCCAAGGACGGAAACATCAGCGACATCACCTCCAAACCGGAGGAAATCCTCAAATCCAAGCGCCCGGGAACCGAACTGGAAATCGCCAACGAGCAGCTCACCATCACCGCCGCAGCCAACAGTTTTGCCTTCGCGGAATACCCCGCGTCCACCAAGGACTGGTCGATCATTTCCTGCCAGATCAAAAAAGGTACGGACAAAGGTCTCAGCTGGGGCCCAGGTATCACTCTCGTTTTCAAGGACAACACCACCGCCATCGTCAATATCCGCAGCAAAGGCCAGTTCACGATCCGCAGCACCAAAGGTGAGCAACTCATCAACAAGACTCCGCGCCCCGCACTGGACTGCAATCTCAGCTCCTCAGAGTTCACCCTCACCGGCCCGGTAAAGGCCAGCACCAGCAAGGACGGCCAGACCCTGACCGCCACCCTCAAGCACGAAGCCTCAGGCCTGCATGTCCGCTGGATGGCCGAACTGCGTGATGGCTCCAACTACATCCGCCAGAGCCACACCCTGGCTACCACCAAGCCCCTCACCATCCACGGCCTCCAGTTCACCAGCGGCACCGCTAGCGGTGCCAGTCAGGTAGGATCCGTGCCGGGTAGCCCGGTGGCCTCCAACTCCCTTTTCTTCGGCGTGGAAATGCCTTTCACCGCAAACTACTTTAGCGATGACACCTTCCGTAGCGGCTTCCCCTGCACCCTGCCGATGGACAAGGATTCCCGCTACACCTTCACCGCCGTCACCGGCACCTACCCGGAGGACCAGCTGCGCCGCGCCTTCCTCTACTACATGGAGCGTGAGCGCTCCACCCCCTACCACCAGCTGCTGCACTACAACTGCTGGTACGACCTGGGCCTGAACCCTACCCGTGAGACCTTCACCAAAGTCATCGAAGACTACCACCGCGAACTCACCAAAGAACGCGGCGTGACCGTGGACTCCTTCGTCATGGATGACGGCTGGGATGACTTCTATGCCGGACTCTGGGAATACAACCGTAAGAAATTTCCGAACGGCTTCGACGAAGTCTCCGCCGCGGCGCGCAAGGCCGACAGCAAGCTCGGCGTCTGGATCTCCCCACTCGGCGGCTACTCCGGTGCCAATGAGCGCACCGCGCACGCCAAGAAAATGGGCCTCATCCAGGACACCATGGACCTTTCCCAGCCTGGCTACTACCAGTGGTTCTACGAGAAATGCCTCGGCTCTATGAAGGACCACGGCGTAAACTACTACAAGTGGGACAAAGCCGGCTCCGGTGTCAGCCCGCACTTCATGTCACTCATCCGCTGCGGCAGTGAGCTGAAAGAGCACGACCCGAAACTCTTTATCAATGTCACTGTAGGCACCTGGCCATCCCCGTTCTGGCTCAATCACATCGACTGCACCTGGCGCACTGGTACAGGTGACGTCGCCTGGATGGGTGTCGGCGATGAGCGCGAGCAATGGCTCACTTTCCGCGACTGGGGCTGCTACGAGAAATTCGTTAAGCCCGCCCCACTCTATCCGCTGAACTCCGTCATGCACCACGGGCTAGTACACGGCCGCCACTTCCAGGCAGCCAAAGTGTCCAAGGCGGGCAGCGAGTTCAAGAACGCCGCACGTTCCTACTTCGGCACCGGCGCCAACTTGCTCGAGCTCTACCTGACCCCGGATATGATGACCGAAAGAGCCTGGGACCAGGTGGCGGAGGCCGCCAAGTGGGCCAAGAAGAACGAAAGCATCCTCGCGGACACCCACTGGGTAGGCGGCAACCCGCTCGACCTAACCATCTACGGCTGGGCATCCTGGTCACCGGAGAAAAGCATCATCACCCTGCGCAATTCCTCGGACAAAGAAGTCACCAAGGTATTCGACCTAACCAAAGAACTCGAAATCCCGCAAGGATTCGCGACCACCTTCAAGGCCAAGAACGCTTATCCAGACCAAAACTTCCCTGAAGACTGGATCAGCGGCGAACAAGCCTTCACCCTCCAGCCCTTCGAAGTCCTCGTCCTGGAGCTCATCCCGGCAAAGTAATAGAAAGCCAGACCCTACTCTCTCTCAAACGCCTTCCCGAAACGGAAGGCGTTTTTACTATCCCGCCACCTAACAAAAACTCTTTCTAGACAAGATTGATCCATACCTCTAAGTCTCAATCATCGAACTCTCTACAGAACAACTCCGCCAAGACCTCATCTCGGACGATCCTCTCGTCCGCAACCGTGCCGCTCTCAAGATCATGGATGGCAAGCTCAGCGAGCTCGTCCCCCAGCTGCTTGCCGCCGCGACCAAGCCCGAAAACATCAACTTCAACGGCACCCTCGTCTACGCGCTCGGCAAGTTCGACTGCTCAGCCTATTTCCCGCAGCTCGTGGAGATCTCCGTCAGCCACGGCTACGAGGCATGCATGGAAGCCATGTGCGCCATCGATGAACAAAACGTCCACCCTACCCAAGATCAGTTAGATCAGGCAGAGAGCATCCTCCAGCAAGCCGCCAATACCAATCTCCTCCCCCACCAGAAAGAAGCCCTCCAGCTCATCACCACCCGCTTCTACGAATCCTCCCGCTTCAACAAAGCCCTGGATCCATTTCAACGATGAATACCTAACAAGGAGTATCGTAGAGCGTGTCTTCCTCCAGGAGTTCCTGTCCCCTTGGGGCTCCACTTGTGCGGCGCTTGCGGTTGAACAGGTCGCGCAGATGGGACTGCAGCACCATCGACATCCCGAAGGCCAGCACGAAGGCAAATCCTGTGACCATGAGAAATTCCTTCAGCTCTGCCTTGGCCAGAACCACGTTACCTTTTTCAATCGCGGTCATGAGGTCTGTGTAGGCACCCCGCAAGGTCCAGGCCATGTACGCGGCCACCAACACCCAGAAAACCGCATGCGTTAGCTGCGCCGTCTTCACATAAGCCCGGGCCCAGAAATCGCTTTTCTTCCTCACCAGACACAAAGCCCCCTGCGTTAGCAGCAGGGCAACGTAGCTATAGATCGAGTACCAGAAAACCTCATTCATTGCCGGAGACTACAACTCCCAGCCACAGAGGATCAATATCTATCGTCAAACGGCACTTCCACCCTAGTGTTTAAGCTGACCTTTTTCTCCCGCGTGGCCCCAGCCACCATGCCAGACCCAGCGCACCGAATATGGAAGCCAGCACCATTCCCCACCAGAGCACAAGCAGCTTCGTATCACTCCACCCCTGTAGCACCTGATCCTTGCCCGGGTCCTTGAAGGAACGCTCCAGACCCAGTTCCGCCACCAGCTCGTAGTCTGCGGTCACCCAGTATCCCGGATTTAAAAACTCCAGTTCTGCCCGGAAAAGACCGGTTGTATGGTATAAGCGCCCATCCACAGCCCAATCCCATAAGACCACATTCAAAACCGTCATCAGAAACAAGGCTCCGGTTATGAGTAAGAAGTACCTCAGGCTATTTTTTAGGACGAGTTGCATCGGTGTCTCATTTTAGAACGCTACCACCCTACGGTTTATTAGATGTATCAAACACCTCAATCTCAACGCACTCACCACTTACTTCCCATCTGGCAACGGCTTCACCGTCTCAGGAGCTTGCTGACTACTCTCTCTCAAAAACTCATCTACATCCTCATCGCTAATAGTGTAGTCACCGCTCCGCAAACCACCGGGCACGATGGAAGGCCCCACATCATCCTTACGCTCTTTCTCCAATACCCTCCTTATCATCTGGATCGCGTCATCAAAATTCTTCATCCGCTCACGATCCATCTCCGAATACTCGGACACATCATCACCTAGCAAACCCTTCCAGTATTCACGGCCACTGAGTAGATCCTTCAAATGCTCCTCATTAGACTTTGGCTTATAATTTGGATCCGCTTTCTTCTTCTCGATGAAGACTTCCCAATATTCATCCTCGCTCCATGTCGCCTCTTTCAGGCAACTCGAACTCTCCAGTAACATTTTGAAAAACACCTCTCTCTCTGCCTGGCTAGCCTTCGGAATATGCCCCGGAACCCACGCTCCATCGATATACACATTCGCATTATCGACGTCATCAAACAACCCTTTCAACACACAGGCCACATTTCCGTTAGAGCACGCATAAATCTCATAAGAACTCTCATCTCCAAGCAGTAGAAACCTCTTCATCACGGTTTGCTCATAGCTCTTCTCCAGTTCCTCCAAGTTCATCTCACCCAACTCACGCGTGCTAAACACCTCTTCCAGAGCCTTCATCGTCTGCTGCACCTGAACACCCTCCTCATCCAGCTCCGTGCGGATACCAGCCTTGAACCACATTTCACTCCCCTCCACTTTCAGGGTCTCCATCTTATACTCTGTCTCTCCCAAACTAATCGTCTTCGGCATTAAGAAAAGAAAACGATTAAAACGCACATAGTTCCTCAGCTCCTCAGGCTCCACTGCTGCAAACTCCCGCTTCACTCCCGGCCTCCCCTTCACACCAGCCTGCAAGCGCTTGATCTCCAAAATAAAATGCTCCCTCTTCGCCTGCGCTTCAGCAGTCGTGTTCTGCCCCTCACCCTCGCACCCCACTGGGCCGAGCAATGCTCCGGCGGCCAACAGGCATCGCCACATATTCATCACATCGAACTTCTTCATACGCATCTAGCAGGCATTCTGTGCCTTCCGTCAATTCTGTGGTTAACCTATTCTTCCATAGCTTTCCAGAAGTTTAGCCCCCATTAATCTCAGTTTAAGGTTCGCCGTGCTATACCCCGTGACGATCACCCGCTACCCGTCATGAAAATCAGCCTCCTTTCAGCCACAGCCCTGGCAATCACCGGCGTCATCGCGTTCGCTGAATCATATAACAACAACCAGAGCGACATCCCAGAAACCTACGATGTCACTGGCATCACCACCCGCACCAATGGCACCGTGGAGACCTACAACATCCCGATTGAAAACTGGCCGAACAAGATCAACTTCACCTCCATCCGCGGCGGAGATGGTGGCCGCGCGAAGGCAACGGCTACGGTGGGTTCCGACAAATCAGCGGAAGGCGGTGGCGGCGCGAAGATCATCGCGGAATTCTACATCCACCCTACTGAGCCCGGCTGCCTGCGCCCTGGTGGCCAATTGCGCTTCATCATCGGCAGCAGGGGAGAGAACAAGACCCGCGGCAATGCCGCAGGCTCCGGCGGAGGAGGCGGCACAGGCGTGCTCTACAAGGCACCGACGGACGACGCCGAGTGGGAGATCCTCGCCATCGCAGGCGGCGGAGGAGGAGGGGCAGCCAGCACCGTGTACAGCGACACCTTCTCCTCTGACGGCAAGAACGCCAATGACACCACCGATGGAGACGACGGCGGTGGCAGTGGCCGCAGCGGCGGCACCAACGGCAGTGCCGGCACCAGCACCCAGGGAGACTCCGGCGGCGGCGGCAGCTACACAGAGCACTCCAGAGACAACAACGGATCACTATGGTCATTCAGCGGCAGGATGGGCAAAAGCAGCGGTGGCGATGGCGGCCAAGCCTCAGGCAACGGCTCCTACGGTGGCTTCGGCTGCGGCAGCGGAGGCGGTGGCTACGTAAACCCCAGCGGCAGTACCGCTCACACAGCCAAAGGCGGCGGTGGCGGTGGCTACTCCGGCGGAGGCGCGGGCGGCAACAACGGCACCAGCGACGGCCCGGGCGGAGGCGGTGGCAGCTACGTAACCTCCTCCTACAGCCACAACCGAACCATCTACACCCGCAACAGCGACCGCAACAGCGGCAACGTGGCATTCACCGCACCACTCAACACAAACAACGGCAGCCTCTCCGGCCCTACCATCACTCTATCAGGATCCAGCAGTATCACCCTAGCCTACGGGGAAAACTACACCGAGCCCGGATACAGCGCGGTCGACCTCTACGGAAACGCCGTCACCAACTTCAGCGCAAGCGCCAATACCAACGTCACTAACGGCGTCCCTGGCACACACCAGAACCACTATTGGGCAATCGATCAATTCGGCAATGGCTCCCTCGCCATTCGCACCGTCATCATCGAAGCCCCCAACCCACCCACCTTTTCCATCACTGGCAACGTCAGTGTCAACGAGGACTCCGGCGCTTACACCCAGAACAACTTCGCCTACGATTTCAACGCCAATGATGCCCAGGATTCCTTCGATGGCTATACCGTTTCCAACAATAACAACTCCCTCTTCTCTACCCAACCCTCCATCAATAACAGCGGCAGGCTCACCTTCACCCCGAAGACCAATGCCTACGGCACGACCACCGTCAGCGTCTACGCCTCCGATGATACGGAATTCACCGATTACGCGGACTCCGAAACAAAAACATTCACCATCACCATCAATTCCCTCGCAGACAACCCGACCAACGTCACCCTATCCAACAGCAGCATCGTGGAGAACATCACCTCCGTCGGCACAGTGTCCGCCACCGAGCCCTTCGGTGGCTCACTCAGCTACGCTATCACTGGCGGGGCGGACAGCAGCCTCTTCTCCATCGTCAGCGGCACAGGCGCACTCGCATTCAAAACCGCCCCGGATTATGAGAGCCCGGCAGACAGCAATAGCGACAACACCTATCAAGTCACCGTCACCGCTACCGGCACCGACGGCTCCGCCTCACAGACCTTCACCATCTCCGTCACCAATGAAGACGAGGGAATCAACTCCATGGTTATCTCTAACGACACCATCGTGGAAAACACCACCAGCGTAGGCACCATCACCGCAACGGATGAAGATGGGGACGACGTCACCTACGCTATTACTGGAGGTTTTGACCCAACACTCTTCACCATTGATGAAGACACCGGCGCCCTCAGCTTCAAAACCGCACCTGACTACGAAGACCCACAGGATCAATTAGGCTCCAACCTCTACATCATCACCATCACCGCCACCAGTTCCGGCGGCAGCGAGTCACGCTCCTACTCCATCTCTGTCACCAACAAGAACGAGGGACCAGAGAGCATCGCACTCAGCGTAGACGAAGTCCAGGAGAACACAACCACTGTCGGCACCGTCACTGCTACCGATCCGGAAGGCGGCACGCTCAACTTCACCATCTCTGGCGACGATTCCTCCCGCTTCACCCTCGGCTACACCACGGGCGTGCTAGCCTTCAAGTCCGCCCCGGACTACGAGAACCCAATAGATGCAGACGGGGACAACGTCTACGAAGTGGTCGTGCGCGTTACAGATAACGCCACAAGCGTTCTCAAGACATTGCAAGTCACCGTCACCAACCAGGATGAAGGCATCACCAGCATGAACATTTCTAACAACTCTATCGTAGAAAACAACACCAGCATCGGCACCGTCACCGCCGTGGATGAAGACGGAGACACCGTCACCTACGATGTCACCGGAGGAGACGACAAAGCCTTCTTCACCATCGACCCCGACACTGGAGAGCTCTCCTTCTCCGACGAGCCAGACTACGAAAGCCCGCTGGACGACGACGGCAACAACACCTACCACGTCATCGTCACCGCCACCACCAGCGACGACTTCACCCAAGCCACCGCCTACACCATCACCGTGACCGACATCGACGAAACCACCCTCGAGTACTTCCGCGACCGTTACGGACTGGCCAGCAACAGCTCGGAAGACAACAGCGACATGTCCGGCAACGACATCGCCAATATCTTCTACTACCTCCACGGCCTCGGTGACCCTAACAACATCACCGTAGATGCCACCCGCCTGCCCGCCATCAGCGGCAGTGGCTCGGACAGCATCACCTATACCTTCGTCCGCCCGATCGACAACGCATCCGCCTACCGGCTATGGCTCTACTATTCCGACGACCTCTCCAGCTGGAAAACCCTCAACACCTCAGGCGCCACCACCACAGACCTAGGCGACGGCTACCAGCGCGTGGAACTCACCATCCCCATCACCGAAACCCAGCGCTTCTACCGCCTCAAAGCCGTAGACACATCGACTCTGCACTAGGTCGCTCAAAAAATTCCTAACATCATCCACAAGCCGCACCCACAAGTGCGGCTTTTTCGTACCCCAAAGCTCCATCAATCAAGGCCCAATCACTTCTGACCGCGCCCCATGACAACCCGCCAGGATTCCTACGAGAGCAGATCCAGCAACTCGCCTATCTTGTGCTTGCTCTCCAGCGGGTGGCGAAGGGAGTAGTTGCGGTTGATCAGGTAGCTGTTGCGGCGGCCTGATTTCTCCACGCTGAGGACACCCTCCTCCACCATTTCATTGAGGATGCGCTGGACGGTGCGCTGGGTGATGTTCACCTCATCCGCTATGTCACGGATGCGCGCAGCCGGATCTCTCGACAAGACGACGAGTACGTGGAAATGGTTCGAGAGGAACGTCCACCCTAGTTTTTCATCATTTCTGTTAGTCGACATGGATAGCGGTAGTGATTGTGATAGCGGCTGCTAATAATAAGATTATTTCCTCCCGCTATGAATGCAATGGTAAAGACGCGGTCTAGCTAGGAGCCCTTCCGCTTCGCCCTCTCGGCCAGCTTTTTCTTGCGCGTTTCTAACATGGACTCGATCAGGATTCTCACTAGTTCGTTGGGGTAGCGGCGGTCGGTCGTGATCGCGTAGAAACCCTCGCGAATATCGGTCAGGCGGTGCCATTCCTCCAGCTCTCCGGATTCCAGCTCGTCCTGCACCACTACGCGCGGCACCAGACAGTGGGAGCGGGACTCCCTGGCCATCAGACGCAGCATGGCCATGTCATCGATCTCCGCCACCACCTGCGGCTGCAGCCCCTCGCGGCGCATCACCAGGTCAAAACTCTGGCGGATCTTGCTCTCCACCGTGGGCAGGATCACGGGCAGGCCGTGCAGATCCTGCGGGAACTGGAACTCCTTGCGCTTTTCGCTAGGAGCCGCCACCAGACTCACGCCTTGGTCATCTAGCAGGTGGGAATGCCAGGTATTTTCAGCATCCCGCGTCACCTCCTGGTTAGCCAGCACCACGTCCAGCGTGTGGTGCTTCAGACCTTTGAGCAGCTCGCCCAGGCTGCCGGAGCGGATCACAATCTCCACGCCTGACTTGTCGATCAGGGGCTCCACAAAGGCCAGCTGGAAATTCCGCGACAAAGTGGCCACCGCCCCGATTCTTAAGACTTGCAGCTTGCGCCGCGTGCCCTGCTCCAGCGTGGCCTGCAGTTCATCGCCGGCCTTGAAGATGGTGTCCGCATAGTCCAGCGCTATTTTCCCCGCCTCAGTGAGCATCAGCCGCTTGTTCTCTCGCTCGAAGAGTGCTTCGCCCAGACTATCCTCCAGCTTACGCAGCTGCGAGCTCAGGGCTGACTGGGAAACCATCAGCTTCTCCGCCGCACGGGTCAGATTCCCCTCCCTGGCAATGGCATAGAAATATCTCAGGTGGTGGTAGTTCAGCTGGTCCATGCCTATCGTTCTCAAAAAGTGAACGATATTTAAAGAACTATCTATTATAAAACAGGACACAAATTTCATATAACCGATGTCATGAATCCGACCGAGACAGTCCTTACGGCCGCGACAGGCCTCGTACCCGCCCTGCTCTACCTGATTTGCAGCCTCACCCCAGTCCTGCGAGGAGAGGGGAAAAAAGTCGCCCAGCGCGCAGCCAAGCTGACCCTCTGCGGAGCCATCATCTCCTGGCTAGTGGCCGCGACAGTCTTTTGTTTCGGCCCAGTCTCCTGGTCCATCTATGAGCCGCTCGGCCTGAGTGTCTATCTGGACCGCCTCTCGGTCACGATCCTCGCCATGGTGGGCTTCCTCGCCCTGGTAATCACCCGCTACAGCGTCAACCATCTGGCCGGAGACTCCCGCCAAGATGTCTTCACCCGCCACCTGCTGCAGACGATTGCCGCCGTCCAGCTACTCTGCGTCTCTGGCAACCTGCTGCTCTTCACCCTGGCCTGGGCCGCCACCAGCTTCTCCCTGCACCGCCTGCTTACCTTCTACCCGGATCAAGAAGGGGCCCAGCTGGCGGCACGTAAGAAATTCTTCATCAGCCGCATGGGCGACCTCTGCCTAGTCGGAGCCCTGATCACCCTGTGGCAGCAATACGGCACCTGGGATATTCTCACCCTGATCGATCTACAGGACAGCACACCAGTCAGCACCTGGACACCTATCCTGCTGGTCCTCGGTGGTCTGATGAAGTCCGCTCAGCTCCCCTTCCACAGCTGGCTGCCGGAAACCATGGAATCCCCCACACCGGTCTCCGCTCTCATGCATGCCGGAGTGATCAATGCCGGGGCCTTCCTCGTGCTCAGGCTCAGCCCGCTGATCGTCAGCTCAGACATCGCCATGAATAGCATGGCCCTGGTTGGCGGCCTCACGGCAGTCATCGGCTCACTGGTCATGGTCACCCAGCCGAGCATCAAGCGCTCACTCGCCTGGTCCACCATCGCCCAGATGGGCTTCCTGATTCTGCAGTGCGGACTCGGAGCCTTCGGCCTGGCCACGCTGCACCTGGTAGCCCACTCACTCTACAAGGCGCACTCCTTCCTCTCCACCGGAGGTGTGGTCGAGCGTGCCAGAAAGCGCAAGATCAAGCACGCCACCCCGGCCAAGACTACCTGGCTGGTGGCTCTCGCCTGCTCCGCCCTCGTGGTCGCAGCCCTGATCTTAGCCGACTATGGATTCACCGCAGTCAGCGCGAGCCAGTACATTCTCTTCTCCATCCTCTGGCTGGGACTCGCCCAGCTGATGACCAGCGCCTGGACCGCACCACTCGCGAAGCACGCCAGGATCTGGGGCATAGGCCTGAGCATGCTGGTAGCCCTCATGGTCTATCTGCTTCACCAGGGAGTCCACACACTCTACGACGAGATCTACCCAGCCATCGGAGCCCCTCAGGGCATCGTGGAATGGACTCTACTGCTGCTCATCCCGGTCCTCCTCTTCGGCATCCTGCTCATCCAGACCCAGCTACAATCCGGCACCCAGTCCACCGGACTCAAGCGTCTCTATATCCACGCCTCTAACGGGTTCTACCTAGGCACGCTGTTTGCCCGCCTGGCCCGCCCGATCAGCCGCCCGAGAACCAACGCCTCATCGAACTAAACCCCTTTTAACCCAAACCATTTTCCAGCCATGAACGCACAAGAAACCATCCCCCAGAGTAAGCCTCAGACCCAGACCACCACCAAGTGGGCAGATGCCGCCACTACCGCCGCCAAGCGCATTCCACCTCTCTGGCCACTCAAGCATTTCGTCGCCGTCAATCCCTTCCTGAACATGACCAGCGAGAGCTTCGCTGAAGTGGCTGCGAGAATGGCCAAGGCCGTCCCCGGCGGCATGCTCATCGAGCGCTCATTCTACCAGGACAAGTACAGCCAGAACCAGATCAGCGACCACGACCTGAAGCAGGCCATGATCTCCCTGGAAAAGACTGGCCAGCTCTTCCTGGAAGAAGAGGAGGAGCTCCCTACCATCTCCGAACTCAAAGCCTGGCTTCACTCTAGCGAAACTTCCTGCCCGCACATCGGCACCTTCGCAGATACCATCGACCGCCTGCACCAGACCCGCTGGGCCGCGGCCATCATCGAGGAAATCTCCCGCTGGATGGGCGCCTACCTCGATGAAGGACAAGCGATCTGGACCCAGCCCTGGAAAGGCCAGGACCTCTTCAGCGCCTGGCACGAAGCTGCCAGCATCGACCGCAACCCGGAAATCGCCGGGCTTAGGAAATTCCGCAAGTTTGTCCAGGAACTCCCTAACGAGCCCCTGGCAGCCATCTCCATGCTCGGTGAAATGGCCGATACCAAGGTAGAAGGTGCCGAGGACTGGTTCCACCGTGAGCTTCTCAGCATCGGCGGCTGGGCATCCTGCCTCGAATACAGAAAGCGCGAAGGCATCAGCCAGGAGGGCGCCGTCTCCCTGCTCGCCATCCGCTTGGCTTACGATGTAGCTCTGCTGAAGCAGTACGATGCTCCGAGCCTGAGAGCCTACTGGCGCAAGCAGGTGCTCGTGCGTGATGCCCAGGCAGACCGCAGACTGCTGCTCCACAGGATCTGGCAAGAAGCCCTGGAGCATGCACACGCCCAGACTCTGCTCAGTAACCTCGTCTCCACCAGCGGCATCCAGCGAGTACCGGGAGACAGACCGAGCTCCCAGCTTGTCTTCTGTATCGACGTCCGCTCGGAGCCGATGAGACGCTCCATTGAGCAGCAGGACCCAAGTATCGAGACCATGGGCTACGCTGGATTCTTCGGCATGCCTATCGCCAAGAGAGCCTTCGGTGCCGCACACGGTGTGCCTCACTGCCCGGTCATCCTGAAACCACCATACGAAGTCAGCGAGGCGCCTGAGAGAGACGTGCCCGAGACACTCGCCAAGGTACACAATCGCCGCTCACTCAGCGCCATCTTCAAGTCCTTCAAAGACTCCGCCGTCTCCAGCTTCAGCTTCGTGGAAGCCAATGGCCTCAACTATACCTGGCCACTCGTCCGCGACAGCTTTCTGCGCAAAGGTCAGAAGCAGGAGAAGCAGCTGGTACCGAGAGCCGACCTCGACCACGACTCCTGCGGCATCCCCAAGGATGAACAGCCGGCACTCGCCAAAGGCTTGGTACGCGCGCTCAACCTCCACCAGCGCGCAGGACGCCTCGTCGTACTCTGTGGTCACGGTGCCAGCACCAAGAACAATCCCTATGATTCCGGACTTCAGTGCGGTGCCTGTGGCGGCCACTCCGGTGACTTCAACGCCAGACTCGCTGCCCAGATCATGAACCAGCCGGAGGTCCACGCCGCACTCGCCGCAGAAGGCATGGCCCTGCCAAAGGACACCTTCTTCGTGGCCGGACGTCACGACACCACCACAGACACCATCACCCTCTTCGACCCTGAACTGATCCCTAGCAGCCATCGCGGAGACTACGAGCAACTGAAGCAAACGCTGGCAAGCGCTTGCCACACTGCCCAGCTAGCCCGTGCACCCAAGCTCGGCATCAGCCAGCAAAACGAACAAAAGGTCTGCAAGGAAATCAGCGAGCGCAGCTGCGACTGGTCCCAGGTGCGTCCGGAATGGGGACTGACAGGCAACGCCGCCTTCATCATCGCCCACCGTGACACCACCAAAGACCACGATCTCGAAGGCCGCGCCTTCCTCCACCACTACGAGTCTAACAGAGACCCGAAAGGAGAAGTCCTGCAAGCCATCCTGGCCGGCCCTATGGTCGTAGGCTCCTGGATCAACCTGCAGTACTACGCCTCCACCGCCAACCACGCCATCTTCGGCAGCGGGAACAAAGTACTGCACAACATCAACGGCACCCACGGCGTCCAACTCGGCAATGGCGGAGACCTCAGAAGCGGCCTCCCGCTCCAGTCCATCCACGACGGAACCAACTGGGTTCACGAGCCACTGACCCTGAAAGTCTTCGTAGATGCCCCGGTGGACAAGGTCCGCTTGGCACTCGCCGCCCAGCCTTCCGCCAAGGAACTGGTGGAAAACCATTGGCTACACCTCTACGCCGCTGACCTCTGCGGCGGCTGGGTGAAGATCTAAATACAAGTTTCTCTGAAGCAAATCATAGAAGGGAGATCAGCCTGTGCTGGTCTCCCTTTCTATTATCAGCCCTATGCAGTTCTCAAAAAAGAGGAGTCCTGGCTCCTAGCCAGAACTCCCCTGCTATCATGGTTAATCCGCACTACATCATTTCTTTCTCACCTTGACATGACATGGGGAAGAGACCTGCGGTACCTTCATGTCATTGACTTCTCCGGGCTTGGATTTGTCCCGGTGAAAAAAGACGGAAAGGATGGAGACTGAAACAAAAAGCATTTTCCTGTTAGGCTGCGTAATGGTTGATCATTTCCGGCGTTTTCTTGTAGCGCAAGATCGCACCCGCTCCACCAATATCGTCTAGAATAGACGAGCCTGTTACGGTCTCTATCAGTAGATCCTGCTGTATGGCCTGCTTAACCAGCAACTCCCGGATCTTACTCGGAAGCTCTGAGGCAACAATGAGCTTCTCTGCACGCCCTTCTTGAAGCGCTTCATAGATCTGAGTCACTCCCACAGCGGCCAGACCTGAAGTGTTATGAAGGTGGTAAAGCTCGCTCACAGAAGTCAGTGACTCCTCGTGCTCAGCTTTCAAGTAGGACTGCACCGCCTGGCTGAGAACAATGCGATAACGAGCATCGCTGATTCCGGTCTTTATCTCATCCACCACCAGCTTCTGCAGGTGCTTCGGAAGAGCCTCTTTCAAACGGTTCACGATACGCGGCTCGCCCGCCAAGATGATGGCATCGTGACTGCGCTGATGGCAGATCTGCTTGAGCACTTCCACCTTCTCCTTGATGAAGATCTTGCGGCGCTCGTGCAGCCCACTACGGTAGTGCTCTCGAGTCCACTCCTTGCCGTACTTGCGCGGCGGATCCTCACGCTCAGCGATAGCTTGTACAGATGCGGAACCCAGACTAATCTCAATGATACTAGCCTTATCGAGTGTCGTCGTGACGAGAACGAAGCGCTTGAACTTATCTTTCAGCTCCACCAAGGGATAAATCACTGGATACGACTCTACATGGTAGCTCGTCTCCATCTCCGCGTGATAGGCCTGGAAGGATTCAAAAGGATGATCGCCCAGCCTGACGTGACAAGACGCACTGGCCCCCTCCGCAGCACGGAGGAATCTGAGTACGCTCTCTCCAGCCTGCGCTAGCTGATCCGCCTGCTCTCCTTCCAGTTTTTGGCTGCTCGCCTTAAGCCACAAGTCGAAGTCGTTCATGGCTTTGGTCCGTTCCCCCTTTAGATTAAAAAATGCGCTAATCATCGGGGTATCCGTGTTCGCTAACTGCGACAAACGGATGATGTGCTTTCTGAGTTGAGTGTGTTTCATAGCTTTAAATATTCTGGTTTCAATGCGTGTTTCATGGATGAGATCGTGTGCTTATTTCTTACGCACACCTCCTTCATCGTATCCAAGGGACCTATCGACCTGACACCGTGACTTGTCAAAGAATAGATGACATTTATTTCGTGTAATTTTTGTCACAATAAACCCAGGAATAAATTCATCATGAACACCTCAGACCAGTTTAGAGAAAAAGCGACAGCTCTCCATATCGTCACTCTTTGAAACCAGAGAATGAAGCCCTACGCCGCCCGCCTCTGAGAAATAATCTATCAGAACAACCTCTCCCATTCCCGCTTTACACTCCCGCCCAAGCTTGCTTTAAACTGGGCATGCGTCGTTCACTGCTAGAGAGCAGCCATCTGAATCAATAGTCCTCTGTCTGTGTGCAATCTATCCTGCTACAGTGTTCCCATCTAGATTTCCTCTATTCGTTGACTACCATGAAAACTCTCATCCTTGCCATCAGCCTACTTTACTCTATCTCACACGCTGAAGAATCGATTACTCCAAGTCAGAGTGAACAAGCCAAAGTGGTACCCCCCTCCACAAAGACTAACAAGCTAATCGTCGACGACAAAACCCTCACCAGCGAGACTCTAGACCCAAACAGTATTACGGGCATTCTCGGCACTCCACTCCATACCATCCAACTCATCGTATGCAAAGTTACAGATATGAGTTTCACGGGAGGTAAAGCCGATTAAGGCCGGCTCGGCATTCAAATTCTTACAGTTGGGGGTAAAGCCCTTTCCAAGAAACGTTACATGTACATGCCTCAACTTCCTGACAACAGGACACCCAAACATGGGGACATCTACCGATTCTATGTTTATGAAACCATTGAGACTGCTGGCTACCCTACCGAAGCATTTACCCAATTAGGTATTAGCCCCATCGCTACACAAGAGCTTCACTTCCGCCCCAAACTCGTCGTACTCAAAGAAAAAGGTAAACCATAAACTATCCCATGTCCCTCTCAACCACCAACAGACAGCGTCTATCAGACCTCGGCCTCGCTATGGCATGCACCCTGGGTATCCTCATCAGCAGAGAAGACTACACGTGGAATGACCACCGTATCTACCTCCGCATCGCCATCCTCATCACCGTCTGCTACGTCACCGTCCGCCTCATTAGCCTTCTTGGTCATAAACTGCTCGGAAGATGAACACTGACTCCCACTACTGCAGCATCTGCCAGAGCCTACTTGTCGAGACTGAGGCCGCCCTCAACCGAGGCTTGATTAACGCCCTCTTCTTCGGGCTCGGAAGCTCTGAACTGCAAATCCGCTCCAGCAAAAGACGATGGATGACCTTCATGACTCCCAGTCGCAATGCCAAAGCTCTCTACTGCGTGGAGTGTGGCAGCCTCACACTAGCCCCCAGTATCAGGAAGCACCGCAGTGAACTAGGGCTGGAATAATCTTCACCCCCTTATATGCGGGACCTCAGCTCTCCCCCGCAAAAGAAAATTCCCCACCATAGATCACTCTAAGGTGGGGAACTCCACTCTAATGTGTTTGTTACACTCACATGAATGTTCCGGCCAAACACAACCGAAACACTCACTACTCACTAGTAGATGGAAGCTACTCATGCATAAACATATGCGCTTCCCTCTACCGCGATTATTAATGCCATAGTGCACAAGTTTTTCCATGTAATAATGCGACCTTCCTTTTTCCATATCGCGACAAAATCCACCGATATTTCGGTCTACTTAAAAACCTTATCTAGATTACACACAATATCCTGCGTTTTTTCCACATCACCTCCACTCTAGTTCACCAAAAGCACTCTTATTGACTTTTTGCGCTGACAAAACCTTAGCCGCCATCCTCAGCTCATTCAGCGGCTGTTTTATGCAGGACCAATCAACGCAGTATTGCCCTGAATAACGCCTGCTGCTAAGGATGGCTCCCGAGTACTCCCCAAAAGAACCCAAAATCCTACCTGACTTCATGAAACCAACTGTACTCGCCTCCTTTACGATCGCCCTTCTCCTCTGCGCCTGTGACAACAAGACAAGCACGGCCAGCACTCCGGAGAGCCCATCTCAGGAACCTGCCCAGACTGAAAGCCCCGCAGAGCAGCTAGACTCCGGCGATACCACTGCCACGCCTAAGGAGACCGCCGCCACACCCGCCACTTCCAAGAAGCCTGCCAAGAGCGTCAGCTCCCTGAAAGGCGAATGGCACCCTACCGGCAAACAGGCAGAATCCGTCTTCAGCTACGAATTCGGCAATGGCGACATCACCATCCTGGCCCGCGAGGCCGACGGCAGCCCCGGAGACATTTCTCTCCAGACCTATACGCTGGGGAATGTGGACGGCAACCGCTCCATCACGATCACGGATGAAGCAGACAATAAACAAACGCTGCTCTACACCATCAGCCAGGACACGCTCACCCTTTACAGCCAGAAGGGCGAGACCCTCTCCGTCTGGAAAAGAAACTAAGTGCTGCGAACCATGTTAGAAAAACTCCCAGCGCAGCCACGGGAACTTCGCTTAAACACAGCACAGTCTAGCCCCTCTTCTTGTAGAAGCCCACGGGAGCCGGCTGTTTCTCAGGCTTATTCTTGGGATGGTACATGCTGATCCAGAGCCTTACTTTGTCACCAGTAGAGGTCTCTACCTCATAGCAATCCAAGACATGACCCTCAGGATCATTCCCACCACTGAAGAGCCTCTGTACTTTAACCGGCTTGCCTGCGGCATCCAGTAGAGTGGCAAAATATTCCCGTTCTGCCTGTGGCCCGCCAAACTCCTCCTTGCTCCCCACACGGATGGGCTTTTTATCAGAGTAGCCGTAGTCCGCATCTTCGGACATCAGTTTCAGATTCACGCCCTTGGGGTGCTTGGCCGTCTTTTCGATGGCTGCCAGCTTTTTCACTTCATCACCTTTAGCACAGACTACGCCACCCATCAGGGCAAGGGACAACATGGAGATCATTATTTTTTTCATCATGAATTCGCTTACATTTACACACGGCACAGCACGAATCTGCTGAACCACCAAGGTGATTAACCGAAAGGTGACCGCTTGTCATCAACTATCCTCCCCTCATCTCCCCCGCACCAAGGGATCTAACCATTCATTCACCTTCCTGAGCTTCTCCACCATGAGCCGGACCTTTTGCTCGTCAACCCCATAGTAGGGACCGCCAATCTGGGAAGCCTTCCTGAAATATTCCATGTAGCCATCCTCGCCCATGCGCTTCTCGAATCGGTAGACTTTCTCCTTTCCCTTCACCTGATAGCTCAGCTCGTACTGCACCGGTCCTATCGACTGGGAGAGCCGGTCCATCAGCTTGGCATCCTCGTCTGTTAGGCCAATCTCGCGCAGCTGCTTCATGATTTTCTGGATCACTTCGGGATTCTCCCGCCGCACATAGCTGGACGCACTTGCCCGCAGATACTTCGATCCCTGTTCTGTATCCGCACGCAGCAGCAGCCCCTCCTCCCGGGAATAGCTGCCAGGACTAACTTTCAGCACAAAGCCATCCGCCCCTGCTAGCAAGACACTCATCAGCAGCACGCACATCACTCTCATCACTAGCTACAGACAGGCAGCCCCCTTCTTTGTTCAATGGCGCTCCAGAAAAGCAAAGATTGACCCCGAAGGAGTTGCACAACACAATGCCGCAATCATGCAACTTGTTCGTTTTGCCCTTCTACTCCCGATCCTCCTGTTCTGCTCCTGCAACTCAGGCAAACCTGATCTCAGCTCCCCGAAGAGCTACCACTCCAGCAACTTCACCTTCCAGTACCCTGGAGACTGGAAAATCACTTCAGATGAAGATGACGGCGAGGAACACATCGTCCAGTTAGAATCAGGCCTGATGACCACCGTGAGTGTCCGCGTGATCAAGGACGAGGAATTCTCCTGCATGGATCTCGCCAACGTACTGCGGCAAAACACCGGGGACGACCTAGGCGACAAGGTGACTGTGGCCAAGTCCACCCTCACCCCCATGGACGACGCCCACGGCTACTCCTGGGCCGAAGAGAAATACACCCTGGACAGCGACGGGCTGAAGCTCAACTTCACCGTCCACTACGGATGCAAGACCGCCGGAGGAGACACCCTGCTCGTCTACTTCCAGACCACGGACTCTTCCTGGGAAAGGGTTTCCCCCGGCTTCGACCTGATACGCGATTCCTTCAGCGCCGTGCAAGAGGAGAAAAGTGCGGCGCAATAGCCCACTCTGGCCTTGGGCCAGCCCGCCCCCCTAACCAACTGGAGAACCTAGGCACTGACACTCAGAGCTTTACTCCACCCCTCATCGTAGTAGTATGGTAGATGTCTCTTTTGCATTCTAACCAGCATTTCAGATGAAAACATCGCTACTCCCCCTACTCCTCACCTTGATCGGCGCGCCGCTTTGCCAGGCTGTCGAGCGTATGGAAATCGCCAAGGTGAACACTGACAGCCTGACCACCGAGACCCAGGTCTACGGCCAGAACGTGGGCGAGGACCACATGCTCTTCATCTGGTGGATGCCCTTCGAGTTCTGGCAGTCCACCATCTCCCAGGACAACACTCTCACCGATCTCGAGAAAAAGGAATTCCTGGAGACGCTGGAGGACTACAGCCTCGTGGCCATCGTGCAGGGGGACTTCACCACCCTGGGCACCATGAAGTTCTACTCCCGTGAGGAGGTGAACAAGAACCTCAAGATCACCTACCAGCCGGAGAAAGGTCCCGCCACCGAGATCTTTCAGGAGCAAAACATCTCCCCTGAGCTGAATGTGCTGCTCAATATTTTCAAGCCCATGCTCGCCCAGATGATGGGCAACATGGGGTCCAGCATGCATTTCTTTGTCCTCAAAAACACCGATGGCGATGACAAGAAGATCATCGACCCCTATCAGAAAGGCAGCATCCATTTCCAGGTCGCCAAGCGCAAGGACAAGGCCATCATCAAGGACAAGATAGACATGCCTCTCAATTCCCTCTACATCCCCCGCAAGTGCCCTAACGGAAAAGATGCACACATCAGCTGGAAATACTGCCCCTGGACTGGTAAGAAGCTTCCCGAGTAAGCACCATGGACCAGCAGCAAACAACAGTCACCTCCTCTAGACAGTCCATATCGCAGGTTCTCATCAAGATTATTCGGATACTCCTTGGTGCACTCATCCTTATTACCTCATGTTTCTCTGGCGTTTTCGGAGCGCTTCTTTCATCTACTATTGCTCTGCTCATTGCTATCCGCAATAGAGAAAGTGCACCACCCCAACAGCACTATACTGAGAAAGAAGTCTTTCAGATCGTCACCCAGGAGGCTCAGGCAAAGTATGATATCGCTCCTGCTCAGCTTGGACAATCACTCAGCTCAGACATTCGTGTCAGCCCTGGTGAAATAGCCAACTTGCTCGATGATTTATCCATCGACTATGACTTCCCCATTTCTTACGAAGACAGAAGAAGGTGTGACACCCTGCTAGACATCATCTCTCTCATTAACAGTCGTAGCACAGCGCCGGCGGAGTAGATCATACGCGCCGCTTTAGCTTATAAAAATTGGCGCACATTACCATCGCAGCCCGATTGGCAGCCGTGTTAGAACCACGGCCATGAACACACTGTATGTCATTCTGCTTACTCTCGGTCTAGGCTCTCTCATCTTCATCGGCTACCGTCGCCCTCATTTGGTCCGCACGGGAAACTTTGTGGTCACCCGCATGTGCTTTGGCCTCTGCATCCTGCTGCACGTCATACCGATGCTTCTAGCAGAATGTATTATCCCCACCATGCAGGCAGGTGACCTCATCACCGACCCTAGAGGAAAAGCAACCACCATCCTCACCCTGGTCAGCACCTTCACGGTACTGAGCTGGCTCGCCATCATCTTCACCTACCGCGGCATTTTCGAGCTACTGGCCCAGCCCGCTCCCGTCCGTGTAGCTCGTGGTATCCCGCACAGCTCCGCCCCCAACAAAGCAGAGGCTGAAACAGCCTCCTAGACTAACGGACTTATTCTTCGTCTGGAATCACGCCCGTACCGGCCTCAACCGCCTTGAGGTCATCGCTACTCAGGGAGCCGGTGCGGCTATAGACTCCATCAAAACTAACCCGTCCCAGGAAACCCTCTACAACCAAGGTGATACGCCCCATGGGATCTGAAAGGCGGTCCAGATTGATCCAGAGCAGATCACCATTGTCATTCAGCGAGTAGCGTGCCATGCGCCCGTTGACCTGAAACTCCCCAGAGATCTCATCGTGATCATTGCCTGCATAACCGAATGAGGTCAGGAGAAATTTCACCTTCCCACCTTTTTCCACGATCTTCAAATCCGCTCCAGCATTATTGGTGTAATAGCCTGTCCAGGGCTCATCCTGCTTTGTGTAGCGATCCTTCTTCCATTCGTTCAGGACCTTGATCCGAGTCTCCACCATGGCTGTCATTCCCTGATAATAGTCCAGGCTCTCTTCTTCGCTGGCACCCTCCGGAAGACTCACATTGTGATCGCGATACTCAATCCACTCACGTTGCTCAGTCTGCAGCATCTTGAACTGCCAGTCCTTCAGTGACTTTTTCAGGCCTAGGTAAACGGTCGTGTGCTGCTTCTCCGCCTGCTGATATGCCGCCTTGGCCTTATCCAGAACCTCACCCGCATGCGCGCCAAGTGAAACCACCACTAACAACACCAACACATTGAATAGAACTTTCATGCACGCACACCTAGCAGGATTTGCGCCACGGGGACATTATTTTATTCTTTAACTGATCCACATGGCATTTTCACGCCGCGCTATCCATTTTCCATCCACCCACCTTGCCGTGAAGGAAATCCCGCCTGCGTAGAGCGGACCACCGTAGAAACCTGCATCGGCAGTCACCTGCTCTGGCGTCCCCCTGACAAATATTACAAAACAACCCTTTCTCCATGGAGTGAAGAATGATTCCCGCCAGAGCTTCCACTTCATACTAGCATCAAAGGCATCCAGCTCCCGCGCACACTTCACCAGCTCCCTCTTCTGCACCTCAGAGAGCCCAGCCTGGTCCTCCACCCTCACCGCATCACTGACCGGCATCAGACACCAGCCCAGGTAAACGACCAGCAAGCCTAACAGACATCGCTTCAGCAGACCTTTCTTCAACTTCACTCCCATAAGGAAGTAACGGGCGAGGCCGGCTATTACTTAGAGTAAGGTAGATCTCATCATTTCTTCTCACTTGGATACTTCTTTTCAAAGCGGTCGATTTCGCTTTGAGGGATGGGCATGAGCTTTTTGAAAAGCGCTTCCATGTCCTCGGTGGTTCCTAGCCAGGCGGAGTCACGAATAGGGTAGTAGAAGCCGTAGTTGCTGCACTGCCAGCAGAAGGTGGTCTCATAGATCACCTTGCCCTGACGGTGCACCCGAATGCCGTGAATCGGAAAATGGCACATCGGCCCCACTGACAGCTCTACCTTCGACATCCCTTCGCCCAGAACCATGAGTAGCTTCTTCCGGTCATTCTCTTCTAATTCGGTTCGTTTCAGAATTTTCGTGTAATAGCCCTCTCGCGAATACAGCTCCACATAGTCGCTGACCTTCCCCAAATGATACTCTTGGTCCACGACTTCTCCAAAACGATCATCGGCCAACTTGTCAAGAGGCACGCTTCCGTCAAAATCCACCAGGAAGACCTCCACCTTTTCTGCCATGCGGAGCACTTCGGCAAAGCGCTTGCGATAGTTCGCTTTCACTGCCCTCATCTCAGAGAAGTAGGAATCGGTCGCCCTTAGCACGTTAGGATCCATATCCTCCCCCGAATACTCCATGCCATCAGAGTCCACCATCTTAAGCTCCACCTCTTCCTCCCCCATTCCCCAGGGGGCTATCGCCAGCAGCGCAAGACAGATCAGCTTTTTCATCATCCTCGTAGACTAGGCGGGTCGGGCAGGTCTTGGCCAGCACTCATTCACCTCCATCTGACCCTATTTTCAGCCCACCCTGAAACAATTTTCGTAACTTGTCCGCTAGGAGCCTCAAAAATATGCTTACTCACTAAGGCGCAGTACTCACGCATTTCGCGCCCCCTAACTGAACTAAGCACAAACAAACGTAAACATGAAAAAAACACTCCTCCTTACCTCACTCGGTATGGCTGTGGCACTACCAGCCACGGCAGCCACTTTCGTGAGCGGCGGCTGGGCCGGCCTCGGCGCTGGTAGCCCGGCAACCACCACAGCCTCCGGCTCCTCTGATACACAAACCGCCATGGTGACTCAGTCCGTCGATGGGATTACCGCTACCCTGCAAGGCTTCGACTCCAATGCGGACGCGGATGGACTCCAGCTTCGCCGCTTTGACTTCAACGGCGTGGGTGTCTTCAACACCAGCACCGATGAAACCAACGGTAACGACAACCAGGCAGGACGTATCGGCACCACACAGTATCTGACCCTGAGCTTCGACACCACCGTCCGGATCGATCTGATCAATTTCAACAACTTGATTAGTACGAACACAGGCACGGAAATCGCCGTCTTGTCTGCCAGTTCCTTCACTGGCCTGAACTACGATGCGACTGGTGGCACCTTCACCAGCCAGACTGGCACCACCGTTTCTGAGTGGGGTTACGAATCAGGGACTGGCACCTTCAACATCCAAAGCCCGGGTGCAAACAACTTCACCAACACCGTTCGCTTCGGTCTCGATGGCTACGACAGCCTCATCCTGAATGCTGGCGACACCCTGACCTTGGCAACTGACACTTCAGACGGACTCGCCACCCAGGGCGGCTGGGCACTGACTGACATCGAAGTCACCGCAGTACCCGAGCCATCCAGCACAGCACTTATCGGTCTCGCAGGCCTGGGATTCATCCTACGCCGCCGCCGATAGGTAGTTCTCTTTTTATGTGAATAGACAATATTCATTGTCGTGTATTGTGGCCCACTTCCGCAAGGAAGTGGGTTTTTCTTTTCTGATAGACTGGCTACTTTGCAGGCACTTCATGCGCCGTATAGAAGATGCGGCCCTCTACCAGCCCCCCCAGCTTGGAGGAGGTGACACCCTGCAGGCTGATGTCATAGATCTTTCCAGTCACGAGCTTCCGCTCCAGCACCAGCTCGATCACATTGCCCTCGCAGCGGATCTTGCTGGCCTTGATAGGCTGAGGGTCGACCTTTGGAGAGCCGTACTGCTTGTGGTAGTGCAGGCCGTAGTAATTCCCAGAGACCTTGACTCCTTCCGCACTGACATCTCCATTCAGGGAAATACGGAAGCCCTCCTTGGTCATTTCTATGCCAGTGATGGTGAGGTGTGGCTTATCGAGATACTTCAGGCGCGTGATCCCCTCGGCCCCTGCCCAGGAGAGATGCGTTTTCCCGATCACTAGTTCGTTTTTGTTAGAAAGAGCCATCTTGGCATTGCCTCTGCCTAGCTGAGGATGCGCGAGAAATTTCATCACCGCCCCCTGCTGCTGGCCATTGACCACATCCGGCAGGTAGCGCACGAGTTGGTCTTGGTTCATGTCTCCCATGATCAAGCTGCCGCCGTAGGGACCGAATTGCCCCTCCGGAAGTGTGAGAATCTGAGTCGGTGAATTGGCCAGCTCCCCTTGAGGAAGAAAGCTCACGCACTTCTCACGCAGCTTATCCAGCTCGGAAGGAGGCAGATCTGCGGGCACCCCACGGTCCCAGCCCTTGGTCCAGATCAGACTATCCGGGTGACCGTAGAACTTGCCCGCTTCGATCTTGTAAAGCTTGCTGCTGCCTAGCCAGTCGCCCTGGTTGTCATTGACGTAAAGATCACCCTTGGGAGTCACGTGCACGCCGTGCGGGGTACGCAGTCCACTGGCGATGGGAGTCACCTTGCCCGTCTCCGGGTTCACCTTGATCACCCATCCGCGGTAGGGCACGCGTGCATACATGCGCGGCAGCTGGTGGCGCTTCACACTCTGCCAGCTAGGCTGAGCCTTCTCCACGGTGATGCCACCGGCATCATTCCACTCACCGCGGATCTCCGGCCTGATCCCGCCATTGTGGGAGGCTGTACCGAGTGACACGTAGTAGTGACCGTCTGGACCGAAGGCTGCTCCAAAAGCGAACTCATGATAGTTCCCACTCATGCCCCAGTCGGTCGTCAGGGCCAGATAGGAATCCGCCGTGCCGTCCTGGTCACTATCAGAAATCTTGGTCAGCTCAGCACGCTGCACCACCACGATGGTATGCTCGTCCACCACGTGCATCCCCAGTGGCTCCTGCAGGCCTGAGGCCCAGAGAGTCCACTTGCCATCCACCAGCTTCATAACCTCACCACGGTGGAAGGCGGCAATGATGCCCCCACTGGGCAGGCGCCCGATCGCTCCGATCTGAGGGTCCAGTCCCTTGGGTAACTTGATCTTCTCCAGCGTGCAGAGATCTTTCCATTCCGCTGCTGACAACTGAGCCGCGAGTACCAAACTCGCCATCCCGAGTAATTTGTGTGTCTTCTTCATGCTTACTTCGCGTTGAATGTGAGGGTGAAATCCTTGGCTTCGCTGGCGGTGAGCACCAGCATACCTTTATCTAGCTTGCCTGCGCTGTGGGTGACATCCGTCTTGGCCAGATCACCCAGCGGATAGCGCACTTCTGCAGAGCTTCCCTCCACCTGGATGCGGATCGCCAGCTTGCCGTCCTTGCTGAGAATAGTTTCCTTCACTTTGGCTGGGCCGAGCTGATAGAGAAAGGTCGGCAAGCCACCGGCTACAGAATAGCCTTGGTATTTCGGGGCCGTCTCAGTTCCTGCAATCACCAAACCAGCACGAAGCTCCCCAGGCGCCCGGTAGTAAATCTCCCCGACTGGTGTCGCCAGGTCATTGCCATTGCCCTTCCAGTAGGCATAGCCATCGATAAAGCCACCGCTCCAGGCGTAGCGCATGCGGCAACTCACCGTGTCCCAGCAGAGCGACTGCTGCCCGTCTATCGTCACCGCAATGGAGGCCGGGCTGGTGTCCTTCATAAAAATCCGCTGCATGCGTGGCTTCTTGGCCGCCTCTCCTGTCAGCTTGTATGGGTCCGGCTTCACGCCCTTCTCCGGCTTGAACTTCTTGCCCTTGGTCGCGGTCTTGATGTATTCCAGAATGTCCAGCAGATCCTCATCCGGGATATGCGCCATGGAGGGCATCTGGATGGCATCCTTGCGCTTCTTGCCGGGTTCCTTACACCATTCCAGGTACTTCTTAGGCTTCTTGGCGTAGAGATGGTTCACCTCCACCAGACTAGGCCCCACCACTGGCTGCTGGCGGTTCTCCACCTGATGGCAGGCGGCACAGTTCATCTTGTAGAGCTGCTCACCATTGCCAGCGCTCAAACTCAGCGGAGTGATGAGCACTGCAATCAGAACCGCGCTTGTAATCTTCAATGACATATCTGGAACTTCCGTTAATCTACCCCAATCTCGAGTAGTAACAACCAGCTACGCCCATTGCCCCCTCAAAACATAGCTACCATTTGCGTCAATACACTTTGCGTAACAAGCCAACAGAAAATCAAAACTGTTAGACAAAGAATCGAGTTCATCTCCCAAGGAATCCATCAAGAAGCTTACCGCTACTCCTCTTATCTCTCCTTGCGTGCCAGCCACTGGGCGAAGGCGAGCATCACCTCGCTGCCTTCCATGAACTTGTAGGCGGCATCTTCGGCGAGAAATTCTTGATAACGTGGGTGATTGCGGAAATCTCCGCTTTTCGCATCCGCGCTCTCGCGCTCTTCGGTCAGCTGCTTGCCAGCCTTCAGCATCTGCAGGGAGACCGGGGACACCTGGAAGAGCACCAGACCGCAGCCCGCGCAGACATCGGCGTGTAGCGGGGCATTAACGCGCTCCTTGAAAAGGATGGCCTGCGGATTCATCTCCATTTCCAGCGCCAGGTCATAGCGGGCATTGTCCTCGCCACGGTCCACCACACGGAGTTTCTTGATCCATTCCTCACCACCGCATTGGCTGCACACTTGCTTCTTCATCGTCATTTCCCGAGATGCATAGGCGCTAGAGATCCCGGCAACAAGTCACAATCCCGCTGAGCGAGAGACACATCGCCACCATGCCTCCCCAGAGCAACCAAAGGCGGCCTACCGACCAGCCATAGAGCATGCTGTCTGCCTCCCCCATGCCGGCGGCGCGATCCACCGCGATCACCCGCTCCACAGGCTCATGCACCCACTGCCCGGGGGAAAAGAAATCCAGCCATAATCCGTCCGTACAATGATAGACCACCCCATTCACACAATAGCCCCACACACCCGCCATCAAGAGCAGGCTCAGCATAAACATGAATGTGAAGGTCAAGACGCGCTTCATTCCGGGGTCATCCTTACTACAGGAAAGATACATCCAAATGCGCTCAAAGTCCACGGCTCGCACACACCGCCGTCCGCAGGGAAACAATGAATCCCTCGGCCTCGCCGTAGTCGTCATTGATCAGGTAGCTCACCACGCCATTGTCCGTGTGCAGGGTAATGTGCCGCGTCTCCACGCCTAACAGGCACATCATCGCGAAGACCACACAGACGATGCAAGCCGCCCAGGACCAGCCTTCATTCGGGATGAATCTCAGGCTCACCCAGGCCAGCCCCAGCATCCCCGCCATCAGCACGATCGGCGTAGCGTACTCACGCCGCACCTCCACCTCGATCCGGGTAATCTCTTTCAGAGGAAAGGTAGCCACCACACCATCACCCTCACCACGCTTCACTAACATGCCCTCCTCATAGGAGAGCTTGGTTCTGGGGAGTTGCATTAAAGTATTGATCATCACGAGCGCACACAGAAGTTCAACTCAGATTCATACCGCATCACGCCTGCCGCGTCACCCTTTTTCTGGGTCACATGGAATCAGCCTCGCACATGGAAGCCCTCATCCTTGAACGCATCAATAGACTCAAGAAGGAGTTGGCCAAGTGATTCTCCTTTTCTGTGCAGACAAGATCCCTCCATCTGCTACACTTCACCTCATCTAGCTAACACCCCTTACCATGGATTCAGGAACACTCGGCGCTATCATAGGCAGCGGCATCGGCCTGCTCGGCGGCATTGCTGGCAGCTACTTCAGTATCCGCAATACCCAGAGTGCGGTGGAGCGACGCTTCATGATCAAAGCCACCCTTAACTTCTGGCTGGGCATCAGCATTTTCCTGACCCTGCTCTTCACCCTCCCCGGCAACTACGGCCCTCTCGCATGGACCCCCTACGCCATCTTCCTGCCTCTGGGCATCCGTCACTTCAACCGCCGCCAGATGGAAATCCGCAGTAAACAGACAACTCAGTGAATTTGAACACAGAACTCCTCGCCAAACTCGACTCCCTCGACACCCGCAACGCAGCATTGGCCATGCTCTCTGAAAACCCTGAACTGATCGACCAGACGATTTGCGAGAAGCTTATGGAGATCATTGCCCAGCCTGAGAGCATTGAGAACACCAACCGCTTTGCCTCCCTCATTGAAGAGACTGAAGACCCGGCCTTCATCCAACCCTTGATTGATAAAGTCTCCACGGCAAAGCTGGAAAAAGCACCATGGCTGGCGGATTATCTCTACGCTCTCGTGATGCTGCTCGACGAACGCGAGGAGGCTTATCCAGCAGAAGATACTCTTGTCCACCGCCTTGGCGACTGGCTCTTGCATACTGGCGGTGGAGAGATTTCATGGAAATCCGGAGACATCCTTTCCAATCTTTCCAATCCGAATACACAGGACTACCTCACCAAAGGAGCCCTAGACCAACGCCTCTTTCACCTTACCCGCATCGCCTGCCTCAGCGGCATCATGAATTTGCACCGTGAGCACGCACCAGCATTGTTAGAAAAACTCCTCAACGACCCGAATGAGGAGATCCGTGAGTCAGCCAAGAGAGCCGAAGAGTTTCTGCAGCGAGCTTCCACAGACTAGTCCACTCCTAAGTCCCTTACAAACTCCGCATCATCGGAAAAGTCTTTCACCCCGAGCTGCTCGCGGATGATCTGCCTTATCACCTGACGGACACGCTCCTGCGTCCATTCACCCTCTCTGTCATGGCAAGCCTCCAGCTTTTTCCAGACGACCGCGGTCAGGTCTCTTGGCGTGCGCAAACTGGCTACTTCGGCATCATCTAGGGAGACACCAAACTCCTCTTCGACGGCCATGATGAGCTCTACTCCATCCAGTCCCATGCCTAGCATCCTAGTTTCGTCGCCAGCCCGATCAAGCTTCATGATCACTGCCTAGCTTTTTCCTAGCCAGCTCACGGACGACTCCCTAGCCTCGGTGGAAATCAAACTCCCCCCTATGAGCTGGACCTGTAAACACTGCGAAGTACTGAATGACGATATCCATCCTGCCTGCTGGTGCTGTAAAGCCGACCGCCTAGGCAATCTCCCCGGCTCTCAGGAGTCAGGCTACTCCATGCCCTGTTCCACCACACCGCAGATTCCCGGCAAGGAAATCTCCGAAACCAAGGGCGTGGTCTTCGGGGAAGCCATCATGGGGGCGAACATCGTGCGCGACTTCGCCGCCAGTGTCCGCAATATCGTGGGTGGCCGTGCTGGCGCTTACGAGAACAGCCTGAAAAATGGCCGCGAGATCGCCATCCAGGAAATGCTGGAGGAAGCCAAGGCCATGGGCGCGGATGCCGTCGTGGGCATCGATATCGATTACGAAAGCATCAACCAAGGCATGCTGATGATCTGCGCCTCCGGCACTGCCGTCACCCTTAAGGACTGACACAAACGTTTAGCTGCGTGAAGCAGCCTTCCGTCACTTCCGTGTATTCTGTGGTAGATACTAACAATCCGCCCCTCTAGCAGATCACTGGCATCAGCGCCAGCTGGACGAAAAGCATCATCAGGATCGCGAGCACGCCCCACTCCCGGAGCCACGCATAACCTCCAGAGCGCGGAAGACTTGCTGCAGCGTACTTGATGAGAGGAGCATTTCACTCTACACTCCTCCGCCATGAAACACCTGCTCGTAGTCCTCACCCCCCTCTCCTTCTCCAGCTGCTGCCCCTTCCTCCCTAAATCGGCCGCCCGCCTCTACGCCTCCCAGCGCGTGGCCCCATACGAAAAAGCCGCAGACAACTTCTACAAAAAACACGGAGACTTCCCAAAAGACATGGATCAGCTCTGCAAAGCTGACAAAACCATAGATACCCTTGTCAGAAATAAAGACGAGCACACCCAATGGGCAGTCAACTACCGCTACATCTCTGCCGGGCACTATCATCTCTACATGAACCACTCTCACTACAGCGTGAGCTATCACAACGGCAAACACGCAAGCACCTACGTCAACTGCTGGCGATAACCGTATTGACTCAGACAGACTCCATGCCAGCGCTCCATCAAGTCAGCCTTCCGTCACTTCCGTGTATTCTGTGGTAGATACTAACAAGCCGCCCCTCTAGCAGATCACAGGCATCAGCGCCAGCTGGACGAAAGGCATCATCAGGATCGCGAGCACGCCAACTGCTTTGGAAATGCGCAGGAAGGCGTAGAGCGGGAAGCCTACCACCACCGTCAGGCAGATCAGCTTGCACCACATGTCATTGAAGGGCACGTGACTATACACCTTCACCCCGAGGATGAAAAACGACAACAAAAGCGAAACCAGTGCAAATAGCACCATGTACGCCGCGTCATCCGATGTTGCCCGCTGAACCATATGCAAAAGAATGTACAAGTTAAGCCTTCTCCTGCCAATCCTAACTTTTAGGCTTCCTTAAGCAATCACGTCACTTCCCCCTGTACATCAGGCATGGCTGTCCCTTAGCTTTATCTTCCTATGCTGTACCGTTCCCTGTTTTGCGCACTCACCTTGATAGCTCTAGCTGTCAGCAGCTGTAGCCGCGATGACTCAACAGCCAGAGAGGAAGCCACACAAACAGCCAACAAAGATGAAGGTCTCATCGTCACCTGCGACTACAAAGACACTGAGCTGCGCGTCATTCTGGCAGACCTCCTCCGTCAGACACTTGCGAACAAACACTACCGCGGAAAGCTTCGCATCGATATTCAGAACGAGTCCACGCTTTCCAGGTCGGTCACCCTCAATCAACCGCTGAAACTCCCATTCGTAGCTTATCTAGAATTTCTGAGAACAGGTCTACAACTCCACATCAGGTATGAGAACGGGGTCTACATCATCACTGATACACTACCAAGTCATGACGAGTATGCTGATGGATCTATCACCAGAAGCCACCTCATGACAGAGCAGGAACTCAACCGAATAGGGCTCTACGCCGACGGCAAACCCGTCCATCTGGATGACGGCTCTCCGTGGCCTAACGGGGAAAACGAAACCGCCACTTTCTCAGTGGAGAGAAAGGTTCTCGTCATGCGTGCAGACAGAGCCGATCATACTTTGTTAGACTCCCTCCTCTTCATCACCCGCAACAGCGAGCAAGCGGTGAACATCAAAGACCACCTCCCTGAGAAATAGAATAGCTATGCTCATCCTCGCTGAAATAGCCGACAAATTTCCGTCATTGCTTGATGCCGCGCTCTGTGGCTTCCTGCTGGCCCTGCCTGTGGCCTACATTACCTGTTTATTCCCGAGGTTTGGCATGCTACTTCTGGTCGTGAGTGCCATCACCGGCAGTATCCTGCTTTATCCGGATCCCACACTCGCCAGCGCACTACAGGAAGAAAGCGGGCATCACCCACTGGCCTATCCTGCTATCTTCCTATTAACCCTCATCACCAACAGTCTTTCCCTGAAAAGCTTCCTCAGCAAAGTCAAACGCCGCAACCAGACCAAGCCTGCATGAATCCATCTACCGAAGTCATCGTCCTCAGCCACAGTCAGCTTTTCTGCGAACAAATCTCGCTGGAGGAAGGAAAGAGCTCGTATGGGATCTACTCTCCCAAGCAAGCAAACGAAATCCTTTCGCGCGCGCTCACGCGCAAAGCCCAGGAAGGCTGGCAGCTGCTCACCGTGGAGAGCCCCTTGCTCTTCTGGCGCAGCAGCAAGTATATCTTCCAGAAGACTACTAGCGCTGCTTGTAGCGCCTGATGAGGACAGTGACCTTGCGCTCGACGACCTGGTAGCGGCCGCCGACCTTCTTTACGAAGTAAGTCAGGTTGGTGGGGCGACCTTCCCAGAGGATGGAGTACTTCACGTCCAGCCGGCCCTGTGGATCCACCTTCACGGAGAGGGTGTTCGAGTAATAGACTCCCCGCGACTGATCCACCAGCCATTTGGCCCGGAAGGTATCCGTCTGCGTCTTGGTCAGGTCCTCGGTAGTGAGGTCCGCATTCACCAGCTCCGCATTGAGCACCGGGGCGATTTCATTCCAGTCGTCCATCCACGATGGCCGCGACGGCTCGGCCACAACGACTGCCTTATCCTGTGCGCACACGTTCCCCACCGGCACCAGCGTGAGCAAGCCTAGGGAAAACGAACACACAGCGAGATGACACATTCTCACCATAACCCGCAGCTTACCTTTCATCCTGAAAAAAATCCAGTAAATCAGACAATCAAGCGATTCTATCCAACTCGCCACCAACAGCTTAAATCACGATCACACCCCACCAATAAAAGCTTCCACGCTATCCATCAACCCACAGCGCATGCCTATTTTCCGGTATGCAGATATTTAGAAAATCTGTACCTAACAGAAAATCAACTGATGGGTCAATCAGCTCAATGCGGGACTACTCAATCTCCACCACGTAAGGCACGTTCTCCATGGGGGAGGAATGCTCCTGGACGATCTTCCAGTTTCCGTTCAGCCACTTGAGGGTCATGGTGGTGCGGATCTTCACCTGAAATTTCCTACCGTCCTCCTTCACCTTATACTTGAAGTGGTGCTGGAAGGACACGAGTGCGTAGTTCCCGCCGAGATAGCGCACCTTCAGGTCCACGGCCTGAGAGTCGTAGTAGTCCAGCACCTCCGCGTCTCCCTCATAGGCCTTGCGCGCCTCCTCGCGGCCATGATGCCAGCGCCCTACGGAGACCAGCATGTCCAGATTCGCGGAGTCCTCGCCGTCATCGTAGAAGGCCATCATCTTCTTGGGATCATCCTCATTAAAGGTCTGCACCCAGCCTTTGAACCATTCCTTGATCCGGCCCTCGTTATCCTCGAAGGGCATGCCATTGTATTCATCAGGCTTCTTGAACTCGTTTTGAGGTACGGGAGCGATCTCTGGTCTCGGCATCTGATCATTCAGCAGCGCATAGAGCACCGGATTGCGCAGGTTGGCCCCCATTTCCTCATACATCTCCAGCCCCGCCTTCATGGCCAGCACCTCCTCCTCTCCCCGGTAAAAGTACAAACTCATTTCGTAGGCTTCGGATTCATCCACCGCGATCTCCTGACGCTTGAGCGGAAATCCTGCATCCGGGCTCGTGGGGACAAAGGCATGAGAGGCCTTCATCTGCTCTGTATGGTTCTGATAGGCCGCCAGCCAAATGGCCAACTCATCCGCCTCCGTCACGATGACCATATTCGCCTTCCCCTTGCCCAGCCCATACAGGATCTTCGTCACCCCCTCAGGTACCTTCATCTTCTGCGGCTGCCAGGATGTCTCCAGACGATAGTAACCTACTAGTTTGTCACCGCGCGTGATCAGCGTGATCTCATCCGTGGCATCATCCCGGAAACTCAGGCCCTCCGTCTTCAGTCCCAGCTGCTTCATCAAGGTAGGCACCTCGATCTCCCGGTAATCCTCCTGCCCTAACAAAGCCGTGGAGAACAACAATAACACCAGCAAACATTTCATCCCCTCATGCTATACCGTGCCATCGCCACAAAACAAGCACACACTACGGCTTCACCTAGCCGCAAATCTCCTCTACAGTCGCCGTTATGAAATCCCACAGCGGCAAAAAACTCGTCCTCCTGCTCGCAGGAGCTTTTACGATCCTGGCCGCACTGCTCCTCTCTATCATGTATCAAGCCGGTCTGCTCCCTGATCCCAAATCACTCGGCCCGGTGCTCCATTTCATCCCCTTTATCGTACTCTTCACGCTTTGCACCAGCCTCGCACTGCGCTGGCAGGTCAGACAATCACCAGAGACAGGCCTACATCTCCGCGCCCTCAGTTGGCCAGCTTACTTCACTGTCTGTCTATTGGCCACCTACGCCACCATGAACTGGGGAACACGTATCTCCCAGTGGACATTCGATCCCGCAGACTTCCCGGGCGACAAAGGCATCACCGCCGAATTTGCCTACAGTGGCGACACAAACCCCATGTTCGCCATCCTCTTCAGCCCCTTCGTCGCCTTTCTCTGCCGCGCCATAGCCAGATTCATCCAAGCAAAGCGTGACCTGAAGCAAGCACTGACCAGCCAAGATCCAACACTGCACGTCGAAGCCTAGCAAGCCATGAAACTTGCCAAACACCTCATCCTCTTCATCTGCCTGTTTTCAACTGTCAGTGCTACTCCATCAGACAGTTCTCCCCCCTACCCAATTCGTTGGAAAAAGCAGGAATTCACCAAAGAACAATTGATCAAGCACATTGCCAAAGAGCAGCAAGAGGCCACAAAGTTAGAAAAAGAGGGAATCACACGAGCAGCTGTACCCAGTGAGAAACTTCTCAAAAGCATCATCGAAGCTTATGAGGAGGGAGACAAGATCATCTATTACGACAATGGACTCTGGAACAAAGGGATGGGAAGACTCGGATACGCTCTGATCCGGAAAGACAAAGTCATTGTCAACCGACTTCTAGCGATGAACTAGACATGCCCACTACGCTTCAAAAGCTGACTCCACAGCATCGCCTCACGAAAGTCCTGATGGTGACCTACACGATCATCGAGATCTTGATGCTCTGTGGCATCCTCAAAAAAGGCTTCATGAGCCCCAGTTATTGGGTGCTCGTACAGACCTTACTCTGTTTCCCGTCTGGATTCCTCAGCTTCGTGTTTGGCTATATTGATAGCTGGCATTACCTGATCTATCTGGCATCAGTCTATATCAATTTCCTCCTGATCGATGCCCTCATTCGCCGCATCGCGCGTTAGACCACCAAGTAATCAAGACACCTTCCGTTACTTCCGTGTATTCCGTGGTTCAGAAAAAAATCACTCCTGCTGACCACTCTCCTCCATCCAGGCTTTGCCTTCGGGTGCCTCTAACAAGGCTCGGTAGAACTTGGCACCTGCTGGTAGGGGGAGCTTGAGTTCGCTGGCTCCATCCAGCTTCACCTCATGGCGGCTGCTGTGCTTCCAGCGCTCGGCGAAGCTCAGGGCATCCTGCTCTCCGTAGTAGAGGGTGAGCACGGCATCACCCGTCCCCTGGAGCTTGAAAGTCACTTCTCCCTGATCTGCCTTGCCAGCCAGCGATACAGAGCATGGCTGCTGGCGCAGCTCGCCCAGATGCTTCTCCTGCAGGAAGGCGGGAAGCTTCTCCTGCGGGCGGATCTGCACGGCGGCAAAAGCCGGGTAATGCAGCACACCACCCATGCCCAGGGCCACTTGCCCCTCCTGCGTGGTGTAGCGCCAGCGGTTCGCCGGTCCCTTTTCCCCGGCGAGATGCGTGGCTGCGAGCACTTTATTGTTAGAATCGATCGCCCAGGCACGGTAGCGGCACTCGCGCTTCACATCGCCACTGCGCTGCCTGTGTGGCGGGCCTGGCACTTCCACGAAGGTGCCCACGCCGAAGCCCTCGCCCTTCTTGCGGCCCTTCCACTGCTTGGCCTTGCCAAAGAGATGCCAGCCCTGCTGGTCAAAATCCCAGAAATACCCGCTCCAGATCCAGTACTCGCCGGCATCCTGCTTGCGCACGGCATAGCGCTGCACGCGTGAAGTACTGCCTTCAAAGGGATCCCAGCCGCGCACCTTGACCCCGGTGCCCTCGTGGGAGAAGCCGCTGAATTTCCCCTTCGCACTGCCGATCGCCAGCAGATGAGAAAGCGTTTTCAGCTCCGGTTCCTGCTGGCCGCGGCCGAAGGACCAGAGAGAAAAATTCATGCCGCGTGCGTGGCCCTGCGGCGTCCTGCTAGAACCAAAGTAGCCGAAGGGTGTGGTGATAGGCGCGTAGCAGCTCTCGGTAGATGCCATCCCTTCCTGCTCCACCACCCAGATCTCTGGCTGGAAATCATTTTCATCCGGCAGCTGGAAGCGACCATGAGCCGCTCCGGGGCGCCAGCGTGCCCGCGCCACCGCAGCTCCCTTGAGCGCCTCACCCTCCAGCACCATCGCCTTGAACTGCGTACCCTCGGGCAAGCTAGCTGCTGTTAGTGTGAGCTGATGTAGACCCGGCCCCGTGAAGGCCACCTCCGTGCCATTGCCGTCAGTAGTGAGTTCATAGGTCTTGGATCCCAGAGTGAGCTTCATGCTGGGCAGCTCGTCCTGTGCGGCTACAGCGCATTCCAGCTTCACCGTGGCCTTGCCGGCCTGCGGCAGGTAGACGTGCCAGCGCACCTCGGACTTCTCACCCCATCCACCCAGGCTAGCAAAGCTCTTGCTGCCATTCATCTGCGCTGCCTGGACCGGCGTACCCTCACGCAGCGGCATCACTTTGGCATCCAGCCCGCTATCAAAAGATTCATCCACACTCAGATACAGCCGCTCACCCGGCGCATGCTGGAGATAGAGCAAACTCCCCTCAGGAAAGGCCACCGTCTCGCCAGCATGGACTTTGCCCGCCAGATCCTTCGTCTCCACCAACACGGGATCTACCTTCTGCTGATCCAGCGCAGGAACAGCCAAGACCATCCCGCATCCAGCAGACGCGAGGAGAACGATTCGGGAGAGCATCCATTTCATGATCTCCCTATTACAGCCCCGGCCACCGCTATCTGTCAACGCATCACGAACTGACGCTCAATTCCTTGAAAAGGCCCTAGGGCTTCACCTTTTTAAGTGTAGAAACCCACTTCACCTCAACCTTCTCTGCAGGAAATTTGAGCATACCTTTCGATCGAAGCACTTCGTCAGCTTCCAGAACAGTCGATACATGCACTTCATCCCCCTCTTTTCCACTAACACCCTTAGAAAGGAGCACTCCCTCCTTAAACTTGATTTCATAATGAGAAGCCACCTTCTCCGACAGCCACATCATGCCTCTAAAAACCTGATCTTTCTCATCCCAAGCTACTACAAAGCGAAACAACGAAATCTGCTTCTCCCCATTCAACTCCGAAATACCCTCCTGTTCCCCCACAATCACCCCCAATTTCTCGTCGTAGCGATACGATTCACGGCACAAGATCTTCGTATTTTCCTGCTTCTCTCCGTCCAGAGTTACCTCGCTTACACTCTCTCCCTGCCAAGTACCCAGTATTTTTTCAAAAGGCTTGTACACCTCCGGCAGCTCTCCGGCTGTAGCTACACCCAGCATCAGCACGCTCATCCACAGCATCCAAATCGTTTTCATCAGCACAGGGCTAACACAGTCGCGACACCCCCGCCCACTCATTTCTTCTTCACCTTCCGGTCTGTGACGATGGGGAAGGGTTTTCGTGTAGCGCCCACGTAGACATAGATGGCCTCCTTCTCAAAAGCGGCTACGGGATAGGGATAGCCACGCATGTTCTCCTCGGTGATTTCCTGCTTCATACTGAGATCCTCGGACAGCTGCAGGTACTCTTGGCCAAACTTCCTCCACTTTTCATCGGCATGGATAGTACCCAGCACATAGGCTCCTGCGATAAGCGCCATCACCAGCACGACTGTCAGCACATCCAGCAGCAGCTTCACCCATGGATTTGCAAAAAATTCCTTTATCCCCATGTCTAGCAGACATGCCCCGACTGGCGCCACAATGCCAGCACATTGTGGACTCAGCTTCACCATGCGGTGAGCGATTTGCAGCTCGACGCCCTGCCTCACCACCACTACACTTCCGCCCATGTACCGTCGCTTCTTCACCCTGCTCTACCTGCTCCCGCTGCCGCCCTTGCTGTTACTGGTTGGCTGCAGTGAACCTACGGGACCTCATGATTACCCAAACGAGCACGCTCTAGCCAGCTTTGCGGGAATCATGTATTATCAGCAACTTACTGGCGAGATTCCGACGACGGAGCAAGGACTCCAAGCGCTGGTAGAGCGCCCCGCAGAGCTGCCCAAGAACCGCCCGTGGTTTTCCATGCTGAAGGAAGTCCCCACTGACCCCTGGAGAAACCCGTACCAATACACCGCCTTCCCCGATGAGGATCCTCCCCGGGTGGTCATCCACTGCCTAGGTCGCGACGGCATCGAGAGTGAGGACGACCGGGTCTTTGAACAAACCTTCCCCAAGCCCAAGCACCCGGGCCGCATCTACGCAGGCCGCAGCCACGCGCTGGGCTCGGATGTACTGCACGATGATTCCTGGAAGCTCACTCTGATAGGTGAAAAATTCAGCCTCCACATCCGCAGCCACGATGGCCGCGAGCAGCACTCCCGCGGGCGCGTGATCTACCACGATCAAAATGAAGCAGACTACGCCTTCAGCCTCTTACCCGAAGAAGCCGGCAGCATCGTCTTCCCCTACCCCTACAGCGAGGAGAACGGGCTCAAAGACATCGGCTACCCGATCCAGCTGAGCGAGACAGAGATGGTCTTTGGCTGCTGCGGCACCCTCAGTGACGAGGACTTCCACATCACGCTAGAGCGCTAACTCAGCCCCAGAACTTCCACCAGGGGCGCGGCTGGCAGTGCTTGCAGGCAGGCTTTTCCGCCAAGCCGACTCTCCAGGCAGGGCGCTTGGTCGCAGGTGGTAGCGACCAATCAAAGACATCACCGTCATCATGGATCGCTTCACAGGGACAGCCCTCAAGTGATTCCCTAACAAGACTCAATTCCTCCTCCGTCTCCGGCTGTTTCTTCACGAAGCTTGCCCCCTCATCGTCCTGCCTCCCAAAAATGGTCGGGGCCGTCTCCCGGCAAAGGTCACAGTCCAGGCAATCCTCGCACACGTAGTACTTTCCCCGAGCATTGTACGGCAGGCGCTGTTCGAATGATTCTCTAGACATCGTTTAGTTCTGCTCTTCCTTCACGACCTTGCCATTCTGGTAGTAGGGGTAAATGGAAAGTTTCAGGTTCGGCCACGCTTTCCTAGCCTGATCCACATCACTCTTGATGACACCGATGCGTAACAGCTCGTCTTTCTGCCCCTCCTTAGGAGTCTTGTAGAGCACCTGGAGCAGCCAGCCATCGTGCTCAACAAAGCGATAGAGAAAGGTATCCACCCCATGCGCGCCCACGCCTTTGACCACTTCCAGATCCTTACGATCCAAGCCAGCGGCCTTACAGAAATCATCCCATCCATCGCCCTGCTTCAGCTGCCCGATTTGACCTAACACCTTACTGATAATCTGAGGCCGTACTCCTGTCACCGACTCCTTGGTGGCAACCTCCTTCAGAACATGTGGCTCCCAAGCCCCATACCACACGACCCACTTGCCGTCTTGCCTTCTGGAGAAGCGATAATATCCATCGCCGTCTCTTATTTCATCACCGCGGATTTTCACCACATCCCATACCAACGCATCTTCACCATCAAGCTGCTGTTCCTTCAGCCTCACCAGAGCTACTTTTTTGCCCAGTACAACATCCACCTCACGTTTACCAGCAAAGTTAATGACTTTACCCTTTGGAAACTTGTATGCCGCATCCAGCTCATCCATTTCGATGTCATCCGGGTTCACAAAGTGCTTTTTATATTTATCCAGACTACTCTCTCCAAGTGCCCTGACATAGCTAAGATAAGCTTCCTTTACCCCCTCGACATCTTCTTTGGTCAACTCCTGCATACCACTCAGCGCATTCTCCTCGTGATGATCTAGATTCAGTTTTACTGTGCGCTCTATCACTGCCCCCGCAGGTACTTTAATCCCCTTCTCCTCCCAAAGCGTCTTGGTATCTTTAACTCGCCCCCAAAATACAGTTAGATCATCCGGCTCCACCGGATCAGACAGGGAATACCATTTGACCGCAAAATCCAGACCTGTGACGGGATAAGCTTGGTTCATCCTATCGATCTCCAAACGAATCTTCTGATCTTCCTCCCAAGGAAGAAAAACGGTAGATCTAAAACCTCCAAAATCATAAGTGATAGGCTCCCCGCCTATCCTTAACAGTATCCGGCAGGGACCATCATAATCTCCCTTGAAGACCGTAAGTATCACATATTCCTTCCCACGTGCTACTTGGGCCAGCAGAGTCACGGCGAGCAGGACCCTCACAAAGTTCCTCGCTGAGAACACCGCGTGACTCTTGCGCTGACAAAACGGATTGGGCATATGCCTTGCTAAACTATCGAGCGCCATCCTGCCAGTTTATTACGCGACCCCGTTGGGGTCGTCACTGTGGGGGTAACTATACCGGGGTAGCTGCGCAACCCCGGCCTAATATCCGGAACCCCTTTGGGGTTCTCTGCGATGCTGTCTCTCCTCAGAGATCGTTACATTCAGGAAAAAATTCTCCACCTTGGGTACCATCCATGCTTTTAAATAGATCATGCAAACGACCACCCTCTACAGACCCGTCGGCCAGAAGGAGCTCGATCTCCTCATAGACAACGGCTTCACAGCCTGGCCACCGCGCTTGCCAGAACAGCCAATCTTCTATCCGGTCACCAACGAAGACTACGCCGTCCAGATCGCCCGCGACTGGAATACCAAGGATGAAACTAACGGCAGCGTCGGCTACGTCACCCGCTTCGAAGTCTGCTCAGACTACCTTTCCCAATTCCCCGTAGAAGTCGTGGGTGGAAGAGAGCACAGCGAGTACTGGATTCCTGCCGAGCAACTCGATGAATTCAATGGAAAGATCCAAGGCCCCATTCAGGTCATCCGCAAATTCACTCCACAGGGAGAAACTGAAGTCTCATTCTAGCACCCCATGCCCACCATCACCAAACTCCTCCTCGCTCTCGCCGTTCTTCTGCATGCCAGCTGTGTCACGCTGGAGCCTGTGCGAGAGACGGTGTGTGCGCTCCACAATCAGCCGCTGGAAATGCGTAGCGGATGGATGATGGATCATCCCGAGCGCACGGATGCCTCGGATGACCTTATAGGTTTTCTCGGCCATGGGCATGGTCTTCTGCTGCCTGTTTGAGAGCACGGAGCGGAAATAAAAAAATGCCAGCCACTCTGCGGTGAGCGGCTGGCATAGTGAGTAGAGTGGAACAAAATGCTTGGGGAGATTCAGATCACCTCCTGCGTCGCAGCACCAGCCCGAGACCGGCAAGGCCTAACAAGGCGGTGGAGCTGGGCTCGGGAATTGCAGTAGCCGTGACTGAGCCGCCGTTATCCACAAAGCTAAGCAGGTCATTCAGGTTGCCAGCAGTGACCTGCTGACCATTGACATAAATCGCGCCGCCCTGGGTATCCGCCTGCTCGGTGAACTCTGCGAGAGTCGGCAGGGTAAACTTAGCGCCAATGGCCAGATTCACCACGGAGAGCTCCGACTGGGAATTCAGGCCATCACCGCCGCCACGGATGTAAAGTTCGCTGGAGGAATCCACATTCACGGTAAGCCCCAGAGAAATGAACTGGCAGCTGAGCAAGGAGCCATTGGTTAGATTCACATAAGTGGTCACGCCGGATGAGCTGGGAGTCCCGGTATCATCGTCCACGCCCACGAATCCATTGCTCTGGGTGAAGGTGAAGCTGACGGCATCCAGATTGAGCGAGAAGCCATTGCCGATCTCGATATTGGAGAAGCCAGCGCTGCCTTCATTGATGGTCGTGCTGGTGATATTCATATCATCCAGGATGGGATCTGTCCCCGGCTGAGTGGGCATGGAGCCGATCGCGCCGCCGGTAAAGTCCCAGTTCGCATCGTCGTAGAAGTTCGTGGCATCGCCACCGCCGGTCCAGCTGATCGCTGCCAGAGTGGGGCAAGCGCTCAACCCGAACATGAGTAGAGGTAATAGAGGTTTATTCATAGTTCTTGTGTATAAGTTGCCAGAAGAGTGAAATCTAGCACCCCATCTCATAGAGGATGAGACACTTACGAACAACAAATTTTCTAAAAGCTTAACTCTTTGCGCAGAAACACAAGTCCATGCGACCTCAGATCTATCGATCCATAAGTTCGATGTACCTATTTTTTCCTTAGTTCACTACTCAGCTTGCTGTATAACCAAGGGAATTCAAGCAACAGAAGATGTGTGTCACCATCTAGACCCTCAGCCGCTGCGCACACGGGGGCCGCACAACGCGCTTCTAACCCCTCTGGCGCCCCCTGCTGGATAAACAAGACCAATCTACTCAAAAAATCAGCTCAGACTCTACTCTCTAAACTCTACCTCCGGTGGCCACAGTGCCTCCCAGTGCACTGAGCGGCACCCCAAACCCCTTGCCGCCACCCTCAAATACCACCGGTTGCAGACACCCCCGAATACAAAGCCTCTCTGTCCGCAGAGAGGCTTTATTTCTGCCCAGTTCCAGGAGCACTCGGCGCCCCTTTAAGATTAGCTCATGACACAGGAAAGTATTTTTTAAGGGTTAGTCCTTGATCGCAGCCCGTGATATCCCTATCAATTCCCTGTCGTTTATCCGTTTACCCCACTAGAAGAACTATGCTTATACTTACCCGAAACCTGTTCAAGGTTGTAGCTCCGTTTGCTCTCCTTGCCAGTTCCCTGCTCTCTGCGGAAGAAATCCTCATCCAGAACACCAGCGGAAAGTCCATCCAGGCCGAAGTAGTCAGCCGAGACGGTGACAAGGTCACCATCAAGCGAAACAAGGACGGAAGGTCATTCACCATCCCGCTCAGCAGCCTGAATGCTGACTCCAAAAAGAAGGTGCTCAAAGAGCTGGAAAGACTGGCTAACAGCTACCCTAAGCTTGAGGCAGACATCGTGATCGGCAAGCGCCGCAACTACTCAAATGGGTCCTACTACATGAAGAAGATGGACATCACGAGTAAGACTACCATCAAGAACACGGACCTCAACCGTGGATGCCCACCCTGTGACTGCCACATTATCCTGGTAGGCCAAGACCAGAGAGAGGAAGACCTCTTCAGCGTCCTCTCTAACCAGAAATTTGAACTCACCCCTAACCATAAAGGGGCGGAGTTTGAAGCCAAGCCCGTGTTCACCAAGTACGATAGTGACAACAAAGGCACCGGAAACATCGGCGGCTACAAGTACGTAGGCTACCTGCTCGTGGTCATGGACAAGGAAAGCAGCGTCATCCTCACCAAGACCAACTACTCCAAGATCGAGAAAGCTATCGAGCTGGATTCCTCACGGATCAAGAAATTCTGTGACTACGAGGCCGACCAAAAACTTGACTCCAGGATGGATGAATACGAAGGCTACTAAGACGCCAGCCTAACAAACTCTTTACCAGCCACAGGCCAGCCGCCTGTGGCTTTTTTTTATTCAGGCAGTTCACCCAGCGGCATGCCTACGATGTATTATGACGAGCTCTACCTGACCGCTTATTACGCGACCCCGTTGGGGTCGTATAGGCGGTGGGTCACCTATACCGGGGTAGCGCCCCTGCGGGTCACAACCCCGGCCTAAAATCCAGAACCCCGTTGGGGTTCCCATGATGCAACGCATCACACCCGACGCATCACACCCAACACATCACACCCAACGCATCACACCCAACGCATCACACCC
>NZ_FQYR01000009.1:0-811 GCF_900141815.1 Rubritalea squalenifaciens DSM 18772 | reverse complement strand
CATCACACCCAACGCATCACACCCAACGCATCACACCCGACGTATCCCATCAGGCACAACCCACCCTGCGTATGCTACCAGCTCACACACTTGCTACTCTGGGCAAAACCCCAACGGGGTTTCGTCATCTAGCCCGGGGTTGTGGCCCGAAGGGACGCTACCCCGGGGATGCTTTCATATTTTAAAACGACCCCAACGGGGTCGCGGAAATCTGTTAGTCCCACAAGTACTTCTCATCATAGTCAAGTCCATGCTTATTGAGCAAACTGCGATATTCATTTTGAAAGCTCATCCTTGCATGGTGCTCCTCTTGATTGGCAATGTAACTGATCACCTCACCGATAGCTGATGAGGAAACAGAAAATGCACCATAACCTGACTGCCATGAGAACTTCTTCATCATGCTTCCTGAGCCCTCACCAAGCCATTTGCTTGATACACGCTTCAGTTCCTTTACCAGATCAGCAACCGTAACTTGCTTTCCGAGAATACACAGAACATGCACGTGATCCTCTACCCCACCAATCTGTACAGGCTTACAGCCTAAACTTTTTAGGACACCGCCCAAATAGCGATGCAGCTCAGACCTTAAAGCGTAATCCGCAAAAAAGGGATAACGTTCTTTTGTGGAAAATATTATATGTACACAGCAGTGGCAAAACGTATGGGCCATGATCCTAGCTAAACTAGATCATAATGTCTTGCCAGATTATTACGCGACCCCGTTGGGGTCGTATAGGTGGTGGGCCACCTATACCGGGGTAGCGCCCCTACGGGTCACAACCCCGGCCTAAAATCCAGAACCCCGTTG
>NZ_FQYR01000008.1 GCF_900141815.1 Rubritalea squalenifaciens DSM 18772 | reverse complement strand
ACTTGCAGAAAGGAAAAAATTTGAAGATAGGCTCTGTGCAGCTGTCAACGTGCAGACGACATGTTGAAGATCCAAAGATCTAATAGAAATAACCGAAGACTAACCAGACGAGCCAGCTCTGGCCAATGGAAGCCGCAACTGAATGGAAACATCAGTCCCGGCTTCTGGTGACCATAGCAGAGTGGAACCACCCGGTCCCGTTCCGAACCCGGAAGTGAAACGCTTTAGCGCCGATGGTAGTTGGACGATAGGTCCTGTGAGAGTAGGTCGTCGCCAGGTTATATGCCCGCACTTAGTGAAAGCTGAGTGCGGGCTTTTTTGTGTCCGCAGTTAATAATTTTGAGAGTTCAGAGGCTGTCGGAGTGGGCGCAAATAAATCAATAAGTCATTAAATTTGATGAGTTGAAAGTTCACTCGGTGACGTTAAGTTTAGTGATTATGATTAGAACAATCTTTGCTCTCACTACCTTGGCTCTGGGCTTCAGCGCTACAACTCATGCGATCGAACCAGCGGAGCTGGCCAAGAGACAGTGCCGCTCCGTACATTTGAGTTATAAAGATATCCAGCACGATGCAGCTGCAGCTTACATGGAGGTGGAGGTGAAGAAATCTTCCCCGGGTACCTACTTCTGTGCTCTGGGCTTCAACAAGGGCTACTTCGGTATGCAAGAGTTGGCGAACGGGAAGAAAGTGATGATCTTCTCAGTGTGGGAACCGGATCATGGCCAGGACCCTCGTAAAGTACCTGATGAAAACAGGGCTAAGCTTATTGAAAAAGGTGAGGGTGTGCGCACCGGGCGATTTGGAGGTGAAGGTACGGGTGGCCAGAGCTTTTATGACTATGACTGGAAGATAGGTGAGAATATCAAGTTCTTCGTCAGAGCTGAGCCCGTCGGTGATAAGATGACGAAGTACAAAGGTTGGTTTTATGACAACAATCGTAAGACTTGGCAGCTGATGACTGAGTTCCAAACCCTGACCAAAGGTGGTAGACTAGGTAGAGGTCTCTATTCTTTTGTGGAAGATTTCCGACGTAACTACCATTCCGCGAAAGTTGCGCGTGTTGCGGATTATAAGAACGGATGGTGGATGGATGCTGAAGGTAAGTGGTCTCCGTTACTGAAGTTCAAATTTACCGCTGATCCCACACCGTCAAAGAATATTGATGCTGGTAAAGTTGAGGATGGTTTCTTCCTAGCTACCGGCGGTGAGACTGAAATGAAGACGACTGAGCTTTGGAAAGATACGATTCGTGAGAAGGGCAAAGGTTCCGTTCCTGAATCAGCCAAGGAGCTCTTGAAGTAATTATTCTGACAGCTTTGTATTTAGGCCTTTCTCATCGAGAAAGGCCTTTTTCGTGGTGATGTCATATTTGTTAAGCTGTTAGGCAAAAAATCTTGTGACATTGGTACTTAGCCGTAGTACCACTTGGGCGATGAATACTCTTCTATCAGATATAAATACACAGCAATGGATCGATGTGATCTGGAACGAAGCCGTGGAATGGACGCCGAAGGTAATTTTGGCAGTGATTACCTTTGCCATTGGATGGAAACTTTCAGGTGTAGTCGGTAGAATACTGGGCAAGGCACTGGATAAGAAAGGTATTGATTCTACCCTGAAACCTTTCTTGGTTTCTCTCACAACGGCTTTGCTAAAAGTGGGTGTTGTACTCTGCGCAATTTCTACCGCAGGGATTCAAACGACACCGTTTGCGGCTATTTTCGCGGCGATGGGATTAGCTATTGGTATGGCATTGAGCGGTAACTTACAGAACTTCGCAAGTGGTGTGATTCTTCTAAGCACCCGCCCGTTTAAAATTGGCGATGTGATCGAGGCCCAAGGCTTTGTCGGAAAGGTGCATGAGATCCAGATTTTCCAAACGATCATGCTTACAGGGGATAATAAGATGATCTATATTCCTAATGGGAAGCTGCAAACCGACTCGATGATCAACTATTCCACCATGCCGGATCGCCGTGTCGATTTCAGTTTCGGCATTGGCTATAACGATAACATCGATAAAGCCCGTGAAGTCATTCTCAGTGTGATCAGTGGTATTGAACAGATCTACGATACACCAGAGTCCTTGATCAAGGTAGGTCAGTTGGCTGATAGTTCTGTCAATCTGACGACTCGCGTCTGGTGTAAGAGTGCAGACTATTGGGATGTCCACTTTGCGATGAATGAGCGAGTGAAGAAAGCTCTCGATGAGGCCGGCATCTCCATTCCATTCCCGCAGCGTGACCTCCACATCTACAACGAGAAGGTTTCTTAATCAGCCTTGTAATTCTCCATAAAAAAAGCCCGGCTACTCAGTGGTAGCCGGGCTTTTCTATTTTAGAGATGATAATTAAGGCACTCTCTTGAGGTCCTGAATGTTCTGGTAGGCGAACATGCCCATTAAAATGGCGCCAAACATAGCCTGCATGAAGACCGCGAATAGGGCGACTGCGACAGCCGTGACGATGCTGACCATGAGGACTTGTCTCAATCTACGCGGCCCCATGATCGCTGCCAGCATGCGTCCACCATCAAGTGGTAGAACTGGCAAGCAGTTGAGTACGGACCAAAAGATACTGACGAATAGGAAGAACCACAGAAACTCATTCACCAGGTTGTTTGGTAGTTGGAGGTAGGGTAGTGCAAAGAATACACCAAGTCCGCATAATAGCTGGGATGCCGGGCCAGCTAGAGTGACCAGGAAATCCTGTTTCCTGGTCAAGTAGCCGGCTGGATACTGCGCGTAGCCTCCGAAAGCCGCCAAGACGACCTGCGTAGGTAGCCCGTATTTCCTGATCATCAGGGCATGCCCCATTTCATGGATTAAAATGGAGATGAATCCTGCGAGAACGAAGAGGGCAATGAGTAGTAGGCCATTGCCTTCGATGCCTATGCCGATAAAGCCCAGCAGGCCAAGCGTGATCCAAAAGATGGCTTCTACTCTAACAGGGATTCCTAATAATTTAAATTCTACCATGTGATCAGGGACTCGATGAGACTATCTACGCTAGATTTTCTATTTTTCCAGCAGGTTCCATGCACTGACCAAAGCTTTGAGGCCGGCCATCTCGATGGACGGATCCACGCCGCAGCCCCAGACGATGTTACCGTCTTTGCCTTGCAGTTGGATATAGGCCGCAGAATCCGAATCCGAACCGCCGCGCACGGCGTGTGAGCGATAGTCGACGAGATTGAATTGCTTCAAGCCAGCTTCATCCAGTGCGTGTACGAAGGAGTTGATCGGACCGTTACCGATACCTCTGATTTCTTTCTCCTCACCGTTGATGATGACAGTGGCGGTACAAGCGACTTCACCTTTGGTTCCTGCATGGTGATCTAGCTCATAGTCGACCAGCTGCAGCGGGCTTTCCAGGTTCACGAAGAAGCGGAAGAATGCCTCGCGGATTTCGTCCGGGCTGAGTTCTTGACCCATCTCATCCGCTAGATCGTAGATACGTTTGCCGACCTGTGGATGCATGGTCTTAGGAAGATCGAAGCCATGCTCCCTGTCTAGGATGTAGGCGATGCCGCCTTTGCCCGACTGAGAGTTGATGCGGATGATCGCTTCGTAGGAGCGGCCAACGTCTTGAGGATCGATGGTGAGATACGGTACGCCCCAAGCGAGATTCGGGTCTTCCATAATCTCACGGCTGCGGCGGTCCATGCCTTTCTTGATGGCGTCCTGGTGCGATCCGGAGAATGCGGTGAAGACGAGTTCACCTGCATAAGGGTGACGCTCGGCCACGGTCATGCGGGTAATGCGCTCATAGACGGCACGGATAGACGGAAGGTCTGTGAAGTCCAGGCCAGTGGCGATGCCATGCGCATTCATGTTGAGAGCCACATTGGCAATATCCAGGTTGCCGGTGCGTTCGCCATTTCCGAAAAGAGTACCCTCTACACGGTCAGCACCAGCCATAAGGCCAAGCTCAGTGGCTGCGGTGCCTGTGCCTCGGTCATTGTGGGTATGCAGTGATACGTCGATGAAATCACGCTTATGCAGATGACGGCACATCCACTCGATTTGGTCTGCGTGGACGTTTGGGGTAGTCCACTGGACCGTGTCCGGCAGGTTGATGATCATACGCTTCTCCGCCGTTGGTTGCCATATGTCGATGACGGCATTGCAGCACTCAAGGGAGAAATCCAGCTCGGTATCGGAGAAGGACTCCGGAGAATATTGTAGGACGACCTCTGTTTCAGGAATCGTAGGCACCAGGCTCTTCACGAGTTCTGCACCTGCGATGGCAATATCACGAATCGCTTCACGGGACGCATCCGAGAACGTGATACGGCGCTGCAGTGGAGAGGTGGAGTTGTAGATGTGCACGATGGCACGCTTGGCTCCTTTGATCGCCTCAAAGGAACGGCGGATGAGGTGCTCACGTGTCTGCACCAAAATCTGGATGGTCACATCCTCCGGGATGCGGTTTTCCTCAATCAGGCGGCGGCAGAAATTGAACTCCGTGTCGGCTGCGGATGGGAAGCCGATTTCGATTTGCTTGAAGCCAATGCGGCAGAGGAGATCGAAGAACTCTAGTTTCTCTTCGATCGACATCGGCTGCGGTAGTGCTTGGTTACCATCGCGTAGGTCCACGGAGCACCAGATTGGAGCTGTGGTGATTTCCTGGTCTGGCCAGGTACGGTCTGGTAAGTCCACTCTAGGAAATGGACGGTACTTGGTTATGGCTTCTGTTTTCATAATGAAATGGGAGAAAAACTCTGTCTGAGAAAATGTGAGGCGGGGTATTGGGAAACGCTACGGTTTCTGCACGCGGATGCGTTGCAGGGTCTTGCCTTCAGCTTCCCATTGCACCTGGAAGTCGGTTTTCGGGTAGTAGAAGGCGTCCTCAGGCCAGTCCAACTGCTGGAACTTTCCAAAGGTATTGATTTCGTCAACCACCCAATCGAAGTATTCCGGGTGGTCCGTCTTGAAGCAGAACTCGCCGCCTGGTTTGAGTGCTCTGAATACGGCCTCAAGGAACTCCTGCTGGACGAGACGGCGCTTGTGATGGCGCTCCTTAGGCCAGGGATCTGGGCACAGTAAGTGCATGCGGTCCACGGATTCCTCAGGCAGCAGCCATTCGACCACGTACTTGGACTCCAGACGCAGGACTTTGCAGTTGGTCAGTTCGTTGTTCCTCGCCTTACGGCAGACTTTCTTTACGCGGCCAAGCAGGCGCTCTACACCGAGAAAATTGTGATCGGTATAGTGTTGGGCCATTTTGATGAGGAAAGTGCCATCGCCGGTGCCGAGATCGACTTCGAGCGGTTTGCCGTCTGCAAAGATGTCCTTTGTATCCAGACGTGCAAAGTAGTCTGCGGGCATGAACTCGCAGATCTCAGGTTGGCGTTGCTTGGTGGCTGACGTCATAGGGCGGGAAGTCTGCGAAGACTGGGGGGGAAGTGCAAGACTTCGTAGGCTTAAGTTGTGGCTTTTTCGTATGCTCAGGATTTGCTTTTCTGCTTTTCCATGTGCAAATTCGCCTCGCATGGATTTAGAAACGCGTTTGAATTCGGTGGTAGGCTTTCTCCAGCTGGAAATGCCACAGGATGCGCTGGGCGAGCTCACAGGGCTTGCCGAGGAGGAATTGTACAGTTCTCGTGTGCAGGAGCTGGTATTAGCAGCCCAGATGATGGACAAGCAGTGGAATGCCGCCGTAGTGACCGCTCAGAGGCTCTGTAAGCATCATCCACGTAAGAAAGCTTACTTTATCCATGCAGCGTATTGTCTCCATGAGATAGGTGATACAACGGCTGCCAGAGAGGTGCTCCTCAAAGGACCCAAAAGCCTGATCAAAGATGCCTTGTTTCACTACAATATGGGCTGTTACTCGGCTGTGCTGGGGGACCCCAATGTTGCGAAAAGCTATCTGGACAGGGCCTTTGAGCTGGATGAAAGTCTGCGTCAGCTTGCTCAAACGGACAAAGATCTTGTCGGCCTGGTGCTGTAGAGGACTTGCAAGCTGTCTGGAGCCGTGTATAGGGCATGACCGTGAGTACACCACAAGTCGATAAGATCAAGGAGGTTTTCGAGCGTAACTTTGCCGAGAGAGGTGAGTTGGGGGCTTCTGTTTCCGTGTGGAGGGATGGCGAGGAAATCTTGAATCTCGCACAGGGCTGGTGTGATCGTACTAAGCAGAGAGAATGGACGGCAGACACGATGGTGCCCGTGTACTCAGCAACTAAAGGGCCAGCGAGTGCCATCCTACTGATGCTTCTGGAGGAAAATGGTCTGACTCCGCAGGACTTGGTGGTGAGGGTGTGGGACGAGTTTCCAAATAAGAATGCGACTTTTGCCGAGCTGATGAGCCATCAAAGTGGTTTCGCAGCTTTAGACAAGAAGGCTAGTGTATTTGACTACGGTGCGGTGATTGAAGCTGTGGAGCAACAAGCGCCAAACTGGCCGCTAGGCGATGGCCATGGCTATCATCCACGCACCTACGGGTTCCTGCTGGAAAAGCCGGTCAGGGAACTCAGTGGGAAGACTCTGGGGGAGGTGTGGCGCGAGAGAGTGGCTGAGCCTCTGGGACTGGATTTCTGGATCGGTCTTCCTGAGAGTGAGTTTGGTCGCGTGGCCACTCTCTATCCAGGTAAGATGGACAAGAGTGATCTGGAGAGTGGTTTTTACAAGGAGTTCAACCAAGAAGGGACGTTGGTCCGTAAGGCCTTCGGTTCTCCCCGCGGACTGCACGCCGTACAGGAGATGAACAAGCAGGAAGCCTGGCAGGCCGCACTCCCAGCCATGGGTGGTGTGGGAACAGCCAGGGCTTTGGCTAAATTCTACCAGGCGGCGATTGGACGCATCGAGTGTTTCAGCCATGATGTGCTGGAGTGGATCAAGACTCCAGTGATCCAGGGTGAAGACAGGATCCTCCGCACACCGACGCGTTTTACCTGTGGATTCCAGATGGACCCGCTGGATGATCATGGATCCAAGCTGAGGCATAACTATGGAGCTGCCCTGGAGGCTTTCGGGCACCCTGGAGCGGGTGGCAGCCATGCTTTGGGAGACCCAGAAAGCGGTGTGTCCTTTGCTTATATCATGAACCAGATGGAGTTGGCCGTTTTGCCCGGGCCTAAAAGTCTGGAAATGATCGCAGCTATCTAACAAGGTTATCTCTTTTGTCGTTGCCGCAGCTTATCTGACGTCTTAGACTGCAGCTTATGCGTTGGATTAATTCTCTGGTTGCTGTAGGGATGTTGCTTGTATCCGGCCCTCTATCAGCAGCACCGAAAGTGCTCATAGTGCCGGGTGAGGAAATCAGGCCCGGTGAGTCGGCTGTGTGGTCACCTTTGTTCCAGGCGTGCTGGGAAGAGATGGTGAAGCAAAATGGTGGCTTGATCGTGAAGGTAGAACCTGAAAATGATATCATCAAGCAGCTGTCGTCGTTTAAATGGAAGCGAGAGTCTGTGATGCCGGAGAATGGGTACAAGACCTATGTGGGGCCAGCTGACGAAGCCTTCCTTAAAAAGTCTGCGGAAGATGCGAGGCAGACATTTGGCGTGGATCTGCCTATAGAGAAAGTGGTGCAGAATCCTGCGGGAGTAGCCGTGATGGGTGTGCTCAAGAGAGATGTTGAGTATTTTAAGCACTTTTATCGTTCCAAGGCGCATGGTCTGAAATTTAAGACGAGTAGTGGCGAGGAGAAAGTAGTCAGCTTTTTCGGTACAGCAGGAAATGCGAGTGAGGATTTTAATAATTGCGTGAGAGTGGTGGCCTACGAGGATGGAGGTAAATCATTTGCTCTTTCAGTTCAAGGTAAGCAGAACGAAAGTGTGGTAATCTATCTTCCTAAAGGTGATGTCTCAAGTATCCAGCAGGCTATAGATTCATACCAGAAATTACCTCCCATGAATGGAGAACCTGGGAAATTGAATGATGGATACATTCACAAGAAAGATTCCATCAAGATTCCCTACTTAAATGTGAATGCCGACCGTGATTTTACCTCAGCCTTGGAGGGGCAGATTTATTACCAAGGATCGGGAGTCCCAAGGGTTATGACGGCTGCTTACCAGAGCCTAGAGATGAGTCTCCATGAAAAAGGAGGAGCAGTACGTGTTAAGTACGCAGGAAGTGATGCTCCATTTGGCGGCCCGATTAAGCCAAAAGTCATCGAGCCACGTAAATTCATCTGTGACCGCCCGTTCTATGTCTTTTTCTGGAAGAACAAAGAGGATCTTCCCTATCTGGCTATGTATGTGGACAGTCTGGATGTGATGGAAGAGTTCGTGGTCCCTACTGAGTGATTTTTCGTAAAAAGATCTTGCAAAAAGGGGCGGAGCTGGGTAAATCCCGCGCGCACTCGAAGGATTAACGGGGCATTAGCTCAATTGGTAGAGCGTCTGCATGGCATGCAGAAGGTCAGCGGTTCGATTCCGCTATGCTCCACCATCCTCCCTCTTTCTTGAGGAGGATGGCGAGATACAGAAATGAAGCTGGAATCTGAGTTCCAGATCAGGTAGATAGGAGACCCGAGCGGGTCTTTTTTTTTACCCCAAACCAAGCGATAGAATGACAAAGGTAGAAGGTATCGAACTGGCCAAGGCATGTGCACTGGCCGCTGACGAAAACAAAGCTGAGGACATCAAGATCATTGATGTGCGTGGCCTGTCTACGTTGACTGATTTCATGGTGATTTGCTCCGGTAATTCCATGCCGCACCTCAAGGCTGTCCTGCGTGACACCGAAGGGCTCGTAATTGAGCGCCACGGGGTGAAACCCTACAAGACCGAAGGGCGTGCCGAAACTAAGTGGGTGGTCCTAGACTACGTGGATGTCATGGTGCATGTGATGCATGAAGACATGCGTACTCTTTACGGACTCGAGGAGCTTTGGGGCGACGGCAAGGATGTCCAGTGGCAGGAAGAACCAGCAAGTGAGGAGTAAGTACTCCATCCTGTATGACAGAATGCGGGATTAAAGATTGAAAAGATCCAGCGCATGGGCGAGTTCTATACCCATGCGTTTTTTCTTACTCATTTCAATGTGTATTACAGTTGTTCCAGCTGTAGCTCAGAGCAATGCCGTGTATTCCTTTGAGCATGGGGGAGATAATAAATTTGAATCACTGGCTGGGATAAAGACGGAGGTTGTTGCTGATGAAGCAGTGCATGGCAAGCAAAGCTTGAAGTTCAGCTGGGGGCAACAAGGTGGCAGTGCTATTTGGCCTGAGAAGATCCAGACGGGGAATCGTAGGGATAAAGGATTCATGCAAACCAGTGTGTTTAATACCTGGCTGTACCACCCAGGTGAGGCAAGTGATGAGAAGCTGCGTTTTAGTTTCGGGCGCAATGGAGATCAAGAAGCGGACTGTTGGTTTGATGTAAAACTGAACTTCACAGGCTGGCAAATCGTGATGATGCCTTACAATCGTATGTCCGGCAAAGAGTCTGCAGAGATGGATTGGATGCAGCTTACAGCCCCTATTTCTGGCGAAGCGGGAGAGGTGCTGATAGATAATCTACTTCCATGGACTTATTTCGATCGCCGCTTTGCATATTCAGACGCTGCTTATCGTTTTACCAGAGAGGATGAACATTCCCGCTTCGGTAATGATGGACACAAGTCGTTTTATCTTCAGGGGATCAAGGAGGTGGAACCAATGGTTCTTACAAAGCAACAGGAAGCATTGATCGAGAAGCTGGAGATGCGCATGGAGAAGAGTGGAGTCGGTGGGGGTGGCTACAATCTGGAAAATTTGAGGAAGGAATATCAGGCATATCAAATCAAGGTAGTCGATAGTGATGTGAAGGGGCGCCATGTGGCGGTGGGGATTGGGCATGATGTTTACAAGTATACCAAGTTGTCCGAGGAGATGACTAAGGGGCATCTGAGCATCGGCAAGACGGGTAAGTTCTTGCTTCGACTAGCGCGGGCCTGGCATGCGGCAAAGGGAAAAGATAAAGAAGAGATAGAGAGCATGTACGTGAACCTCACTAGGTTGATGCTCAAGTCTGGCTTCCGCTGTGGTCACTCCCATGGGACACTGCACCATTTTGGCTATGCCTCCAGAGAGTATTACTTGGCGAGCTACCTTGTTAGAGGGATGCTGGAAGAGCATGGCTTGCGTGATGCCGTGGCGAAGAATTTGCAGTGGCTTAACTTTGCTCATTTCTGTTTCGATCCTCGTGCGCCTCATCGTTATTCGGACATGGATTACATCAATACGATGGCCCGCTCCCAGCTGATTGCGATTCTCATGACTGAAAATCCAGGTGAAACCTATAGGGTGTTAGAGCAGTGGACAAAGACCTTGAGTCAAGCGATTACTCATGACGAGCACACTACACATGACGGATTCAAAGAGGATGGTACGGCATTTCACCACTGGGGTCATTATCCAGCATATGAGACGGGGGCAGTCGCCAGTGCAGCAACGCTTTTTGAGTTCTTTGCTGATACACCATTCCGCTTGAGTGAGGAGGCATACAAGCATTTTGGGAAAGCTCTACTCGCACTCAGGTTCACGAGTAATCGATATAGTTGGCCAAGAACGCTGAGTGGGCGTCACCCATTCTCGCAAGGTGGAATCAGTGGGCTTAAAGGTGCTTACCTTACTTTTGCCAAGTCAGGTACACCCGATGGAAGCGAGTCACTGGATAAGCAATTTGCCAGTGTGGCTTTGAGGCTCAACGAGGCTGCGCGTAAAGATTATCCAGAGGTCCAGCCTGAAGGAGATCCTGAAGGGCATTTGGTTCAGCCCTATGCAGGCTTGAGTGCTCACCGCAGAGGTGACTGGCTGGCGGTTGCTCGTTGCTTTAGCCGCTATGTCTGGTCAGGGGAAACCTATGGCAAGGTGAACCGATATGCGCGTTATCAGAGTCATGGTGTGTTAGAAATCTTGCCTCCTGGTGGATTGACGGCTTCAGGTGTAAGCGAGGATGGCTGGGACTGGGCGCGACCTCCCGGTGCCACGGTCACCCATGTGCCGGTGGATGCATTGCCTTTTGAAAAGACGATCGTGATGCCTAGTTCGAATGAAACTTTTGTTGGTGGTGTTAATCATCGTAACCGGAACGGAGTCTTTGCCGCACAGCTTAGTGAGAAGAAGGAGAAGGACTACACCGGACTTAAAGCGAAGAAGAGCTACCACTTCTTTGACGACCTCATCGTGGCAGTAGGTAGCGATATCCAAGGAGCCAGTGAGAAATATCCTGTAGAGACAGTGCTGTTCCAGCAATCTTTGGAGGATGTATCCAAACCGGTTGAACTGAATACCGAAGCATTCAGTGATTTTCCATGGCAGAAAGAGGTGACATCAGGAGGTGTAGTTAGAGACTTGCTCGGTAATGTCTATTGGCTTCCAGAGGGTGCAGCTCTCAAAATGAGGAAGCAGCATCAGAAGTCTCGTTATCACTACGGAACGAGGGGTAAAGGTTCTGGCTTTGATTTGACGGATGACCAGAACCCACCGACTGAAGGAGACTATGCTGTGGCATGGATTGATCACGGAGTCATGCCGAAAAAGGGAAGCTACCACTATGCTATCCTGGTGCAGCCTGATGAGAAAAAATCAGCGAAGTTCTATTCTAACAAAAATGAGCAGCCTTATAAGCTTCAACAGCAGGACGAGTTGGCGCATATCGTTGAAAAAGGAAACCTGAAGTCCTATGCCTTGTTCAAGTCAGGTCCTGTAGAGGATGATTTGCTTAAAGGGGTCAGCTGCCCTTCCATTTTGATGGTTGAGAGGGGAGAAGGCGGCATTGAATTGAGTTTCTGTGATCCGGATTTACGCCTGCCGGGTAACTCAGGTGGAAGCATTGATGGTGAGATGTGGGTGCCAGCTGGCAATGGTCCAGAGGTGATGGAGCAGACCCTCATGCTGGCGGGTAGCTACCAAGCCGAGAATACCAGTGATATCAAGGTGGAGCTTCTCCCTGACAGCAAAGGAACCAAGGTCACGTTCAAGACCAGACGCGGACGAACCTATTCTGTTAGCCTCCAGCGCTTAAAATAGCAGCTCGCCGTTGAAGGGGGCGCGAGGGATTTCTTCATCGTCCTCTTCATCCTCTGATGCATCAGATTCCTCACTCACGGCTACTGGCTCGTCTTTTTTGGGGGGAAGAATGCCTTCTTGCTCTGGTTTTGTCTCTTCTACTACGGGCTCACTGTTCCCTTCCGCTAAGGTATGGGTGCGTGGGAAATGGGCCAGAGGTGCCACGAGGTTGGCTGGCAATGGGAATTGTTTCTCATGGATGCCAGGCGCAATTTCTGGAGCGACGGCATAGGCCTGTTTGAACATCTCGTACTTGGCGTCGAGGTTGTCTATGTGGTGTAGGGCGATAGCCTCAGGGGTACGTGGCAATGCGGGGGAGCCAAATTCATAGGTCCCATGGTGGCTGGCAATCAGGTGTAGCAAGTGAATGCGTACTTCATCTGAGAGAGGGTAGAGATTGTCCCAATCTTTGGCCTTGTCGTCCTCCATCATTTCACTCCAGAGCTGAGCTGCTAGATTGATACCCAGTGGAATGTGGCCGAGCATTTCGCCCTCCATGTCATAGGGCTGGGTAAAGCCTGTTTCGGGGTAGGTGTTCTCCCAGAGTTTACCGCAGTCATGAAAGAGTATGCCGGCGACAAGCAAGTCTCTATTCAGTGAGGAATAGACAGACGTGATCGCGCAGGCACAGCGCATCATCTGAGCCACATGTTCCACCAGTCCGCCACGGCGCGCGTGATGGTTCTTCCTGGCAGCCGCAGTACGGCGGAACTGTTCGCCATGGCGCTCAATGAAGCGCTGGCATAGGGTGCGAAGACGTGGGTCTGAAATGGACTTGGTGAGGCGAAGGATCTCCTTCCAGTCCGAATCCTGCGTGAAGCGGGTTTCAGGATCTCCTGAGAGAAAGCTATCGATCTCGCTCTGGTTCATGGGGCGCAAATCCCAGCGAACACCATCAATACCATATTGATTCTGCGTCCAGTCCCCGGAGAGTCGAAGAAAGGCATTCTCAGGCAGTTCTTGGGCACTGCGAAACTGGGGTAGGTTCTCCCAGATTTTGAGTGTAAATTGATCGGTTGCATCCGCGAGTGTGAACTCTAGGTAGGGTTTGCCTGACTTGGTGGTTTTTACGACAGTCTTTTGAACTTGGACGTCGATGGAGGCAGTGCGTGGGGTTTCAGAGGCTTCCTGTTTGAGTTGGGAGATAGTTAGCTTGTCCATGTTCACAAAAGTTAGAGCGGTGAGGTGGTCCACTTCCATTGGCGTGGATCTTTCGGCCCGAATGATTGAGCGATTTCCGATGGGAGGAAAAGAAATTTCGTCTCCTTTTCATCGGATCTGACCAGGGTGAAGTGCACCGTTTTTCGTATAGCCTTGGCCTTACTACGGATAGTGAGATCCACGCTCATGTGGCTGGTGCCATCTTCAGCAGGATTAATCTCTAGTAGGCCGGGAAATTGGCAGACAGCATAGCTGACTCCTGGTGTTTTCTCGTAGGTGACAAAAGGGATGTCATCTGGAAGCTGGCTGCTGGGGTAGACATCTTTACGCTGGGACTTGGTGGTGCGAATACTCACCCTGTGCAGAGTCATGGACTCATGCAGGCCGTCCTTGCCTGTTGCCATGATACGCCATTTAAAGGGGCCCTCAAGTTGGGCGGAACCAGCCATGTAGACCATGGCGGATACAGAGAGACCGGGCTTTCCACCCTGTGGTTGCAGCTCCGTACTTACGATGGCCTGATTGACCTGAGCGGGGGATTGATTGGAGTAAGTGACACTCTTGGTATGTATGTGACCGCACGATACGAGGCCAAATAGAACGATGAGACTGAATGAATTTCGTGCGGTCATTGGTCAGTTAGTAGGCGGGAGGAACAATGAGTTCGTCGCCTTCGCGGATGTCTACACCTCCTAGGAAACTTCCAGGGATTGGGTCAGCCACGGCTTTGTTATTCTCAACGGTGCCGACTTGCAGACGGCCGATAATTCCAGAGTTTCTACGGATTGCCAGAATGAGGCCTGACTGTACGTCCTCAGGTCTTTCGATGAGGATGGTTACGAGCTTTTCTTCCTCATACCACTTCTCGACACGAGCCATGAGCAATGCTTGCTTGATGCGGTTTGCTCGGGCCATTTCGGGCTGGCGTCGGTCCATTTCATTCTCAAGTAGGGCCTGAGCTTCACGTTCGGCAAGGTCAGCTTTCTTCACACTGTCTTCGTTGTCGTTCTTCAGTTCGGCAATCTCCTGCTTGAGCTTTTCGATTTGAAGCTGGGCTGCTTGGGTGGCAGCTTGTTGCTCCAGTGGGTTAGGCACGGCTTGTGGTTGGAAGCCGCCAGATCCGTACTGGTTGTTAGAAAAGTTGTTGCTGCCCAGTGGCGCGTTGGAGTTTTTAGCGGCTTCGAGTTCAGCTAAGCGCTTTTCGAGTTTCTCGATCTCCGCGGCGCGGGGATCAGACTTCTCATTATTTTTCATGGTCTGGTAGGAGGTAATGAGACCAGCAAGCAAGAGAGCGAAGGTAGCTCCAATGAGAATTTTCATCGTGTTCATGACTAGAAGGTGTAGTGATTTCACGGGCAGACGAAAGGCAAAAGTGCGGAAAATCAGGGTCTCTATGTTCTTTTCTAAACAGGCTTGAGCAGTGGGACTGATTCCCTAGGATGGGGCGCGTGAGAATGCGGATGGCAGTACTGGGAAGCGGAAGCGGCGGAAATGCAACAATCCTGGAGTCTGGAAATACCAGAATTCTGATTGATGCAGGATTAAGTGCCAAGCAGATCGTTCTGCGGCTCGAAATGCTGGGGGTGGATCCAGACAGTCTCACAGGTCTAGTGCTGACTCATGAGCATAGTGACCATGCCAGAGGGGTGGACGTTTTTCTGCGTAAACGCCGTATTCCCTTGTTTGCCAATGCCATGACTAAGGAGGCATTGGAGTGGAATTTAAAAAGTGACATCGAATGGAAGGTGTTCCAGACGGGGCAGGGCTTTCAACTGGGCGGTCTCCATGTGCATCCATTCCCTATTCCGCATGATGCCGCGGAGCCTGTGGGATTTGTCGTTGAGCAAGGGGGGACCCGCTTTGGGTTGGTGACTGACGTCGGTTATATCACGCAAGCGATGCGATCACATTTGAAAGGATCTCATGCCATTTTTGTGGAGTCCAACTACGACGAGGACATGCTGGAGGCTGATACCAAGCGCCCATGGTCGACGAAACAGCGCATCGCTTCAAGGCATGGTCACCTGTCCAACACCCAGGCTGGCGAGTTACTCGCTGATGTTGGCTGCGGTCTTTTACAAGGGGTTGTTCTCGGTCATCTGAGTGGTGACTGTAATTGCCCTGATCTTGCGACGAAAACGGTGCAAGGCTTGTTGGACCATGGCGGGCTGGACCACGTAAAGGTGCTCTGTGCCCAGCAAGATGCTCCGACCGAGTGGCTTGAGTTCGGGACAGAGTCTAAGCCTGGAGTGGCCTTGGACGGTGACTTGATCCAAACAGAGCTGTTTTAGAAGCTTAAGCCTGGGGGGCGTGTTGAATAGCCACCTTGGGCGTATCGTCATCCAATTCCGTGACTGTTTCCGCTGGGATGGGCGTGACGCGGTGGAATTGCTGAAGGTGCTCTCGAGCCGTGACTTTGGCGTGGTCAAGTCCTCCGCTGCAGAAGAACATTTGGTGGCACAAGGGGCAGTTGAAGGCATAGCCAACGGAGTCTGCCTCCATTTTGAATTCGATCATGCCATATTTTACGATCGTTGACATAGTAATCAGATGTTGGGGTTATTAGGGGGTCTAATCTATTCTAAGGGATTACAATGTAACAGGTTTCACGATGGGATGCTATTTTTTTGAGTTTCTACTCGGGCAAAAAATAACCCCGGCACCCTAAGATTCCATTCATCGGGTGCCGGGGCCGTCGTCCTGCTACAGACGCTAAGGGCCTGTCGCTAGCATGGGGGTGCTACGAGTTTTCACGCACTCGGAAGAAACGGCGTGTTGATTCCGAGGTGCTCACCGTAACGGTGGTTTGATTCTTTGTGGCAGTGAGCTGGGTCTCAGAGTTCCAGTTGCTCATGTCGAGGCTGGACTCGATGGTGTAGCTCAGTCCTGGTGTAGATCTGAACGAGATGGAGCTGGTAGAGCCATCGATCTGGGTGTAGCTGGTGGCGATGAGTGTTTCGTACTCGGTCTCGACCGTGATGGCCCAGCCATCGATAGATCCTCCATTCTTGGCTGCGATGTCGTTGACATAGAGCTGCCAGTTACCTGATGGGGAATCGCCATTGAAGCTGGTGATGTCTCCAGAGTAAGTACCAGCTGGTGCAGGGGAAGGCAGGTTGGTAGTGCCTCCGTCTGGGCCCGATGGCAGATAGGTGCCATTGCTGAGGGTGCCTGGTAGTGTTTGTCCTTGGGCGTTGAAAGTCATTTTTGCGTTACTGATCGCAGTGCTGCCGCCGTTTCCGTCCAGAAGCATGACTTTCTTGCCGGATGGAGATACGAGGAGAACCTGAAGGTCCTTCGGGTTGGTGTGGCTGACACCGTCCAAGAGTACGCTGACGCTCTTGATAGCACCGGTGGCCGCTGGCATGTCAAAGCTGGATGGATAGACGTCAGCGGTAGTCGCCTTGCCTCCGGAGATGAGGATGCCGTCGTAGTTGCCGAGAGGAGTGACCTCGAAGCTGACAGGGATGCTGACGGGGGCATTGGAGCCGACGGTTACCGTCAGGGTGGCATTGTGTGTGCCGACGGAGAGTCCGGCAGCATCGTAGTTCACGGTGATGTTGGTAGTAGAGCCGGAGGTGCTGGTGAAGCTGTCAGGTGTCGCACTGACCCATGCAGCAGAGCTGGTCACATTGACAGCCATGTTGGATGAATCCTTGTGAGTGAGAGTGATGTTCTGTGAAGTAGCGCTTCCCTCGAAGGAAACTTCATTCGCCAGTTGCATCGGAGAGAGGGTGAATGGCTCGGTTGGAAGATTACCAGTGATGGAGTATTCGCCCATCTGACCATAAGTCGGGTAGCCCAGTGAGCCAGACACTTCGGTCGTGGTAACGCGGAGCTTGTAGCTACCCTCGGCGAGCTGGCCGGACACGGAAGCGTCACGCTTGTCAACGCCCATGTCACTGAGGACAACGTTGCCGCTGGAGTCAAGTACCTCGAGTTTGAGGTCAAGGTCTGAACGGAACTTGTTGTTGGATGGCTCTGTACCCAGTGGGTAGTTGTGCAGATTGATGTTCACAGTGCCGGCACCACAAGAGAAAGAGTAGATGTCAGAAGTTTCCGGTCGGTTGTTGCTGCCCATGAGAATGGAACCTTCGGTAGCGATGTTCATGTCTGAGTCGACAGTCAGGGCCGCGATGCTCGAGGCATTGTTTGGGCGAAGGCCTACTACGGAAGCAATCTTGGCAAGGTCGTCTTCAGTGTTGTTGGCATTGGCATAGGAACCATTATCCCAAGTCACCATGGCGCGAGTCTGTGTACCCATGATCGGGCGCCATGATGTCTCGGCAGTAGTGCCTGCGTGACCTGTGTAGTAAGAGGTGGATGAGGAGCCGTCATGCTGGAGGCCCATGGTGTGACCAGACTCATGGCTGGCAGTGTTTGCGCGGTGGAGGGGATCCCCAGAATGGGTGAATACCCAGCAAACCTTGGCGTAAGAAGAACCGAATGAATTACGATAGGCAACGCCGGCCACGCTCTTGTACCACTGGTAGGTGTCCGTGAAGACGACCATCATGCGGTTTGAGCTAGATGTGGCATCGTAGACGGAGCGGTCAGTCGTCACGTTGATATTGAAGGGGAGGTAGTCCTCCTTGACGGTTTTCCAGATCTGCTGGATGTCGTGGTCGTTGTTGAAGCGTGAAGCAGAAGCATTGATTGTGTTGCCGTTGTTCCACCAGGCGGCGTTTACCACTTCACCGTCGAAATCGAGATAGAGAGTGTGCTGGCTGCCAGGAAGACTCTGAAGTGAGAGGGTGGAGCTATTTGTAGGCTCGGCATCGGGAGCTGCTGGCGCTGAGGTGTCTTCTTCGGCTGCAGGAACCGCATGAGTACCGGGAAGGCCGATTTCTGGAGCCGTGCCGCAGATGAGATCGGTAATGGCGACGTTTTTAACTTCATATTCAAGGCTGTCGTGGGTGCCTTGGATCTGGTAGGCGACTGAACCTTGTGGGTTGGCGATGGAGCCGCCCATGCCATAGCGCTCGTCATTCCAGAGTTTGAGAGTTGCGCCGTCCATATCGTCCAGGCTGACAATGAAGAGCCAGTTGCCGTGTTCATCTTCCGGCGTATTTAGCATGACCGAACCTTTGACATCCAGGTCGCCGAGTTTGAATTCAGCTTTGGCAGCCTTCGGGAGGCTTCTAAGGGCTAGGATAGGAGCCGAGTCGATACGCTCAAGTGTATTGCCTACGTTCAAAGGGTCTTTGGTGGCCTGCTGCCCAAGACGGGACAGGAGTGCTTCTTTGGCCTTAGCCTTTCTGGCTTCAGGAGATTGAAAGGATGCGCTTGCTGAATCGGAAACTTTGGAAGCTTTGGTGTCCTTGGAATCCTTGCTTGCTGCATCCTGACTCTCAATCTGAGAGTGGAGTGTGAAGAGGCTGACTGAAAGTGAGCCAGCTAGTAGCAGTGTGACGTGTGTTGGTTTGATTTTCATTCTGTCAGGAATGTGTGTGGTTTTATGAATGGAATGTAATGCTAAGTACGTCCTCTTCATGACAAGTCAATGAGAATAAATTCATGTAACTAGCTAAAAATGATAGAGATGTGGGTGGTTTTATTGTCCCGCAATGGATTTGTCCTCTCGAAGTCGTATGAAATATTTTTGGATAAATAATCTACTTATCTTAAGTGAGTTGTCGTTTTTGGGTTCGATTTTGTGAAGATGACTTCATGGTCGTCTCCAAATTGAGATTTTAGAGAGTCTTTCAAGCAGGAGTGTGAGGATTGGAATCCTTGTGTTTATCAAGGTAAACAGTCGTTTGTGAGAATGGATGTCAGGCAGAGGTGGTGCTAGATGAATTCATTTTCATGAAACGATTGTTCATCTGCTTACAATCAGGGTAGTACACGAAAAAGCCCCACCCTGATTTCAGGGTGGGGCTGGTAAATCCGGTGATGTGACCGAGAGTGCCTACTGTGCGGAGTTCTCCAGGATTCCGAAGAATGAATCAGGATCGAGGGCCGCACCGCCGACGAGTGCGCCGTCGATGTCTGGCTGGCCGAGAAGCTCTGCAGCGTTCGCAGGCTTTACGGATCCACCGTACTGGATGCGGATCGCTTCAGCAGCAGTGGTATTGTAGAGGTCCGCGATGACGGAGCGAACGAACTTGTGAGTGTCCTGAGCCTGCTCAGCAGTGGCTGTTACACCTGTACCGATTGCCCATACTGGCTCGTAGGCGATTACAACATTAGCGAGGTCTGCGTCGGAAACGTCCTTGAGACCCTCTGTGATCTGGGTGCGGAGGACGGACTCAAGCTTGCCGCCTTCGCGCTCTTCGAGAGTTTCACCGATACAGAAGATCGGCTTGAGGCCAGCTGCGATGGTCTTCTTGACCTTGGCGTTGATGATGGCGTCAGTCTCATCGTAGATGGAGCGGCGCTCGGAGTGACCGAGGATCACGTACTCGACGTGAAGTTCCTTGAGCATGTCTGTGGAAACTTCGCCAGTGAAAGCGCCGTTGTCCTTGTCAGATACATTCTGGGCAGAGACTGCGACGCTGGAGTGGCCGCCAAGTGTACCTACTGCGGTAGGAATGGAGATGAATGGAGGCGCGATGACGATGTCTGCGCTACCAGTGAAGCCGTCGAGCTTCGGGATAAAGGCGTTGAGGAAATCAGAAGTTTCCTGTGGGCCTTTGTTCATCTTCCAGTTTGCTGCGATAATTAAAGTTCGTGAACTCACTTTTCGTTAATGGTTATTGGTTAAACGTGAATAGGAATGGGTGCGGCTCTGGGGAGCCGACTATGATTTTAGATTACTTGTCGGTGAGGGCTGCTACACCTGGGAGGGTCTTGCCTTCGAGAAGCTCAAGGGAAGCACCACCACCAGTGGAAATGAAGTCGAAGTCAGCAGGGTTGCCGAACTTGTTCACGGCTGTCACGGAGTCACCGCCACCCACGATGGAGAGGGCAGGAGACTTGGCTACCGCCTCAGTGAGGGCCTTGGTGCCTGCGGCAAAGTTGTCCATTTCGAACACGCCCATCGGGCCGTTCCAGAGGATGGTCTTGGCGCCAGCAACCACTTCAGCGAAGTCTGTGATGGCTTGGTCACCGATGTCGATACCTTCCCAGTCGTCTGGGATTTCGCCGCCGTCAGAGTATGGAGCGGTTACCTTGGTCTCAGCGGTAGGGCTGAACTCCTGGGTGATGCGGGTGTCAGCAGGAAGGTGGAACTTGATACCTTTGGCCTCAGCTTCAGCGAGGATCTCGTTGGCGAGGTCGAGGTAGTCGTTTTCTACGAGAGATTTGCCGATCTTGTAGCCCTGAGCCTTACGGAAGGTGTAAGCCATGGCGCCACCGATGATGAAGGTGTCTGCCTTGCCCATCATAGCCTTGATGACCTGGATCTTGTCGGAAACCTTGGCGCCTCCCATAATGGCGACGAATGGCTTCTCTGGATTCTCCAGTTTACCCTGGAGGAATTCCAGTTCCTTCTCGATCAGGAAGCCCATGGCGGACTGGGAAACATAGTGAGTGACACCTTCTGTAGAGGCGTGGGCGCGGTGAGCGGTACCAAAGGCATCGTTCACAAAAATCTCAGCATTACCGGCGAGAGCCTTGGCGAATTCTGGGTCGTTGTCGGTTTCGCGGTTGTCGAAGCGTGTGTTTTCAAGCACGACGATGTGGCCTGCCTCCAGAGATGCACGGAGGGTCTGGGCGTGTTCACCGATAGTGTCGTCTGCGAAAGCGACTGGGGTGCCGAGAAGTTCAGAAAGACGGAAGGCGACAGGGCGCAGGGAGTACTTCTCCTGAGGCTCGCCCTTGGGGCGGCCGAGGTGGGAGCAGAGTACGAGCTTGGCGCCTTTTTCGATGAGGTGCTTGATAGTTGGGAGTGCACCTTGGATACGGGTCTCGTCAGTGATCTTAAGTTCGTCGTTGAGCGGGACGTTGAAGTCGACTCGCATGAGGACTTCCTTGCCTTGGACGTCGAGGTCGGACAGTTGCAGTTTCATTGCTTTATTAGGATTGGTTTGGATGGAAAAGCGGTAGGGGAAGCAAAACGGGGGAGAGCCTGATGTGGCAATCCCCCGTTGAAAATGTTAGTTCACGAGAACCTGAGCATTAGAGGGAAGCGCCAAGCATGGCGAGACCTTCAGCTGCACGGTTGGAGTAACCCCACTCGTTGTCGTACCAAGAAGCAACCTTGATCATGTTGCCTTCGATGGCGTAGGTGCAGCCAGCGTCGAAGATGGAGGAGTGTGGGTTGGAAACGATGTCCTGAAGAACGATCGGCTCTTCTGTGTACTCGAGCACACCTTTCATTGGGCCTTCAGCAGCTTCCTTGAATGCGGCGTTTACTTCCTCAACAGTCACTTCGGACTTCAGTTCAGCAACGAAGTCTGTGATGGAACCGGTAGGAGTAGGTACGCGGTAGGAGTTACCGTTGAGCTTGCCCTTCATCTCTGGGATGACTTCACCGATGGCCTTGGCAGCACCTGTGGAAGTAGGGATGATGTTAAGAGCGGCAGCGCGGGAACGACGAAGGTCGCTGTGTGGAAGGTCAAGGATGCGCTGGTCGTTGGTGTAAGAGTGGATAGTCGCCATGATGCCACGTACTACGCCGAACTTGTCGTTGAGAACTTTTACAAGTGGAGCCAGGCAGTTCGTGGTGCAGGAAGCGTTGGATACGATGTGGTGCTTGGAAGCGTCGTAGTCACCGTCGTTGATGCCGATGCACATGGTGAGGTCTGGGTTCTTCGCAGGAGCGGAGATGAGGACCTTCTTGGCGCCAGCGTTGAGGTGCTTCTGGCCACCCTCCTGGGAAGCGAAGAAACCTGTGGACTCGAGAACTACGTCTACGCCGAGCTCTTTCCATGGAAGTTGCTCAGGGTCACGCTCAGCAGTCGCTTTGATCTTGTGGCCGTTTACGATGAGGTTTTCGTCATCGTAGGAAACTTCAGCGTCAAGCTTACCCTGAGAAGAGTCGTACTTCAGAAGGTGAGCAAGAGTGTGGTTGTCTGTAAGGTCGTTGATAGCAACGACTTTTTCGAGTTCGCCTTTTTCGATGAGCGCGCGCAGAACGTTACGTCCGATGCGTCCGAAACCGTTGATAGCGTAGGTAGCCATAGTGTGTAAAATTTTGTTTCTAGGATTAGAATTTACCCAGTCAGAGAGACTGGGGCGGAGCGATTATGGGGTGCGAGTAAGAGACGTCAATACCGGCTTTAATTGATGCTGTCATGCAAACTTGTGCAGATGCGTAAGAATTATGAAAGTCTGATGAATCCATGGAAATGTGGCTTTCCAGCAAGCTGATAGGATGAGAGGTTAGGTCACGTACTTGGAAAACGAATGAGGAAAGGAATAGTATCTCTTGTAAGTGTCTCAGCTCTAGCGCTGTGTGCTGTCTTTGTTGGGTATCGATTGTGGGATGCGGGTAAGGGCGAGGTGGTCAAGAAGGAGTCTGATGAGTGGCCGGATACAGGAGTGCAAGTGGGCGAATTTGAGGGAGTTGTCATTTATTCCAATGGTCCGGAAGTCTATAAAAGCCACGGCAAGTATTACTCAGAAGACGGATATTATTACGGACATCAGTGGCAATGTGTAGAGTTTGTGAAACGATACTACTACGAGGCCAAGCGACACCGGATGCCCAATGTGTGGGGCCACGCGAAATCATATTTCCAAGAGGGGCTGGATCACGGGGCGCTCAATGAGGGGAGAGGGATGCTACAGTATCATAATGGCGGCGATGTTGTGCCTAGTCCGGGAGATCTGCTGGTATGGAACGAAGGACCTTATGGTCATGTCGCTGTGGTGAGCAAGGTGAATGGTGATTCCGTCGAGGTAGCCCAGCAGAACATCAAAGGAAAGCCGTATGAGATACTGTCCATGACGCGGCATGGGAAAGGCATCCGGGTGGGTGGCGAGCAGGGGCCAGCGGGCTGGTTGCGGTTGCCCTAAGTGACTTTCCGGTTCCAGCGCGTAACGATGGCCGTGGAGGCGACGAGACAGAAGAAGGTGATCGTGAAGAGGATCCCCTTGCACCAGACTAGGGTGCTTAGCTTCTTGCCGAACCAGAACTTGTATTCATCATAGAAAATCGATTGCTTGGGAATTCCGCCGATGACATCCGGATCAACCTGGTTGTCAATGGATGAACGCTGGATCTCAGCCCGGCGCACGAGAAGTTCATTGCGGCTGTTCTGGAAGAAGGATGAACTGGATGGAACGCTCATAATCGGAGGGTAAGGTCGTACCTCGAGCTTATGAAACTCTTCCCAAGTGCCGTAGAGGGCGGTGCTGGCAATTTCTCTGGAGCGCTCAGCAGCCTCATCCGCATTCTTCGCTTCGGAGCCGGCGATGTAAGTCAGGCCCTGCTTGAGAATGTCCAAGCGCTCAGCCTCTTCATCGGTAAGGAAGTTTTCCTCCTTACTCGGGTCAGCCGGGATGGTTTTCTCTTTGAGCTCGTCGATGCGATGCTGGATGCGGCGCCGCTCTCGCTCGTAAGGGTTTTCCGTAGCTTGTGATACCACCACGCCCTCGAAGGCATATCGTAGCGGCATGAAGCGGGCCGGGACGGGTTCGGCTCCTTTGTTTCGAGCCTTATCACCGCCAACAAAGAGACCACGGTTCATTTCATCAAAGGGAACCAAGGCGCCAGCAAGAAGGAGCTGGGGGACCAGCAGCAGAGGTACTGAGGAGAGGGCTGCACGCTCGCTTTTGACGATGGTAGATACCAGCATGGCCATGGCGGTCCCGCACAAAGCGGCAGAGCTCATCCATAACCAGTGAATGACAAACATGCCTTTGATCTCTAGCATGAAGTGGCCGATCCCCACATAGATGCAGCATTGCAAGAGAGCGAGGATTGTGAGGGTGGAAAACTTGGCGGCTACATAGAGGCCAGTGCCAAAGCGGTAGTTTCTCTCACGCCGAAGTACAGGCAGGTCACGTAGGATTTCCGTGGCACTGTTAGTGAGCCCTAGGAACATGCCCACCGTGACGGTCAGGAACAGATAGGTGACGATGTGCAGGCCAGTTGAGAACTCATAGGAGCCATCAGCGGATGCCCGTAGGGTGAGTGAGATCAGAAACGCCAGTAATGGGGCCTCGAGGATCGTACAATAGAAGGTGCCCCGGTTTCTAAACTTGGAGTAGAAGGAGCGCTTGAAGTGGGTGAAGAACAAGCGCATATGGTCCTTGGCTCTGCGTGCGCGTGAGACCGGGATGGGCATGTTGTCATCTGCCCTTGGCATGTCACCCAGTTGGGTCTGAGCGGGCATGTCGCCACGGGCAACACTCTCAAGAAGCCGGTGGCTCTCCAGTCTTTCCTGCCAGAATGAGGGGGGGAACCGGCGGGCGAAGGATGAGGACTCGTTGGTGGCGAGCATGCCATGGAGCGGGGTTTCTAAAACGTCGAAAACAAAATCAGCGCCTGACTTTTCAGGGGAACCTTGTTTCACCCGGCTAGGGATGCGTAGCTCGTTACACGCATCCGTGAAATAGGCGAACATTTCATCCGGAGCTCCGTAGAAAGCGACTTTGCCTTCCTTGTCTAGCAGGAGCACCTTATCGAACAGGCTCAATACGCTTGAGCCCGGGCGGTGTAGCGAAGCGATAACGATCTTGTCTCTGGCCAGGCCTCGCAGAGTCTCTGCCACGTGTTCGGAGTCTTTTGATGAGAGTCCGGAAATAGGTTCGTCAAACAGGAAGATTTCGGCAGCGGACCCGAGGTCCAAGCCGAGGTTGAGGCGGCCGCGTTCACCGCCGGAGATAGTTTTATCTCCCCGGGTGCCCACGCGTCGGTTCGCCAGAGGCTGGAGTGCTAGCTCGGAAAGAATGCTATCGACCCTGCGTGAGTGCTCGCTAGAGCTGAGATGGGGGCGCCTGATGGAGCATGCATGCACCAGGTGTTCGCGGATAGTAAGTTGGGGGTTAAGAGCTTCCTCCTGTGGCATGTGGGTGACAAAAGGAGCCAGACGACTACGATGAGTGTAGAGCGAGATGCCGTTGAGTCGGACGTGTCCGCGGGTGGGCTTCAGGTGGCCGGCCAGTGTTTCCAGGAGCGTGGATTTACCGCTGCCGCTGGGACCCATGATGCACAGCATCTCACCTCGTTTGACAGTGAAGTCGATGTTGTCGAGAGCCGTGGTGCTCTTGTTGAAGCGGTGGGTGAGCGCGTCTACGTGGAGTTCGCGGATGACGGTACGTTCTTCATCAATGAGGCCTTCGCTGAACCGGCAGCGGACAGCCTGGCTGGCACTGAGGCGGATCAAGGTGCCGTCTGTTAGCTGGGTTTGGCCGCGAACGATTTGACCATTGATCAAAATTTCACGTTCCGACTGGATGATCTCCAAGAATCCGTTTGAGGTTGCCGGATCAAAGGTGATCTTGAGGACTACCTTTCCTGCGAGACCGGGTGAGAGCAAGAGGTCTCCTTTTCCAACGATTGATGGTTCATTGGAGACCAGACAGCTTTGCTGCTCGTTAGACAGGCGGAAGCGTCCACCTGCTTCCATGGCCTGGTGCCGGATGTTCTCCAGGGAAACCTTTGAGCCGTTAGAGAGTGTTAAGTGGTCGTGTAGACTGAGGACGATGGGGGTGTCCTCCATGAGAGTCTGGCCTTCGATAGTGATATCCGATGGACGCAGGAGCTGAAGCTCTACCTTGGTGCTGAAATCGATCCGAATGGTGGAGGAGCGCGTGCGGCTTCGCTCTGCAATGAGGCCGTTGTCTGTCTGGTGTACGAAGATGGAGCGCTTTTCGTTATGGCGTTTGCTATTGAGAAAGAACGCCAAGTCTGAATTAGAGAGTGCCCACTGCGGCAGGGTGATGCGCTGGTGTGAGCGAAGTCTCGTAATGTTGCCAGGGAGAAGGGCTGTTCCACTTAGCCAGAGGGTGCGGATGCCCGTGTTGCGGATCAGAACGACTTGACCCGCTTGATAGACGCGGTAGGCGTAGGCGGCGGATTCAGGAGGCAGGATGACATCGGCATCCGGTTCTGCGGAGAAAATCAGGCGAGTGAAGGGGAGTTCTTTCTGCCCCTCGTAGCCTTCGGTCATTTCCTGGAGAATCAGATTTCCGATCGATTGGTCGCTGAGGCGATCCATGAAATCGACAAAAATGCTGCGACTGCGTGTGCGGCGGTCAGAGGCTTCCACCAGGAGAAGGAGCTGAAGGCCCAGAGAGACAATGCCCTCATTGTCCAGCTTGTCTGAAATATAGAGAGCGAGTGATTTGGGGGAGGCCGGGGACTTGAGCGCTCGCTGGAGCCTGCGAGCCAGCCAGGCGTGATCAGCCTCTGGAAAAGCATTCCGCAGCAAATCAAGAGCGATGTCTGCCTCTGAGGTGTCTACACTTCTATCAATGGAGATGAAGGACGCGAATACATCCACCAAGGTGCTGGCGTGAGAAGATTGCTCAGGTGCTTTGGCGAACCAGCGGCTGAACATAGAGCCGCCATTGCGCAATTTATTCTTCGCGGGTCGCTGGGATGCATCGGTGGGTGATTTCACTTCCATGATGCTGCACGCGCCGGGGCTGGAACGCAAGCCACCATAAAAAAGGATTTATTTTTTCGAATCCGCGTTTAGCGTGTTGCGCACCAAGGTTCAGAAACCTGAGTTTTGTTGCTATTTTATATATCTGATCGAATTTAATTCTATGTCCGAATCGAAACCACCGAAACCACCGATGGGGCCCAAGGGGGCTCCCGGAGAGCAGCCGCCAGGGAGCGGAGGCACCAACTGGCGAGTTCTCATTCTCTTTGGCTGTGCATTGGCGATTCTTATGATTGCCTGGTACACCTCTACCAACGCCAATACTGCCCAGCTGGATTTCGCAGAGTTTCGTAAGAGTTATGAGCGGGGGCAGGTGTTAGAACCAATGGCTCTGCCGGAGGTGCAGGAGTTGTCCAGTCGCGAAGAAAAGATCAAGAAGCTGGGAGAGCTTGGCTTAAAGGAAACAGATCGGCTCACTTTCGTGACCCAAGAGGGGGCTCCTAGTGGTCGCCTAGTAGGTAAGCGAAATATTGTTGATCCAAGGGATTTGGAGAAGGAGCCTAAGCTGGTGCCATTCCGTGTGGCTATTGATACCAGTCTGCACTCAGCAGAGCTGGATCAAATGCTTAGCTCCCGCGATGTGCCTCTTGTGAACGTGGCTGAATTGTCCTCACATAACGACTCCAAGAATTACTCTATCAAGCAGCTCCGAGAGTGGCTGGCCAAAGATGAGGTGGTTCTCGACGGTGAAAATGTGCTCAAGATCTACAAGAAGGCTGGCACCAGTGATGCTGTGCTCGAAGGTACGCGCCGCGAGTACCCTATGAAGGGTGGCGAAGCTGCAGAGCCTGTCTGGCAAGCCTTCTCTGTGAGCGTAAATACTTTCCAGTTGAGTGACAGAGATAAGAATCTCATCAACTCAGCTGCATTTCTCAAGCCGGAGTCCAATACCATGCGCATGGTGTTGCTCAACTTCCTGCCGATCATCCTGATCGTCTTGGTTCTTTTCTTCCTTTTCCGTCATCAGATGAAGAATGCGGGCAAGGGGGCCATGAACTTTGGCAAGAGCAAGGCGCGCCTGCTTTCCCAGGATAAGCACCGCGTTACCTTCAAGGATGTTGCTGGTATTCAAGAGGCCAAGGAAGAGCTTTTTGAGATTGTGGACTTCCTCAAGGATCCAAAGAAATTTGAAAAGCTGGGTGGTAACATTCCTAAAGGTGTCCTCATGGTAGGCCCTCCAGGTACAGGTAAGACACTTCTCGCCCGTGCGATTGCTGGTGAGGCTGACGTGCCATTCTTCTCTATCAGTGGTTCAGACTTCGTTGAGATGTTTGTTGGTGTGGGTGCCAGCCGTGTTCGTGACATGTTCGAGCAGGGTAAGAAGAACTCCCCATGTATTGTCTTCATCGATGAGATTGATGCTGTAGGTCGTCACCGCGGTCACGGCATGGGTGGTGGTCACGATGAGCGTGAGCAGACCCTGAATGCCCTTCTTGTGGAGATGGATGGTTTCGACGCCCGCTCCGGTGTGATCATTATCGCTGCAACCAACCGTCCAGACGTTTTGGATCCTGCCTTGCTGCGTCCAGGTCGTTTCGACCGTCAGGTTACAGTCGCTCTTCCGGATGTGAAGGGGCGTGAGCAAATTCTCCGAGTGCACTCCAAGAAGATTAAACTCGCTGAGGGTGTAGATCTTGGTGTTGTGGCCCGAGGTACTCCAGGCTTCTCTGGTGCTGAGCTTGCCAACCTGATTAATGAAGCTGCACTCCTTGCTGCCCGCCAAGGGAAGAAGGAAGTCAAGCTTCCTGAGCTTGAAGAGGCACGTGACAAGGTTCGTTGGGGGCGTGAGCGTCGTTCACTGGCTCTCTCCGACAAGGAGAAGGAAAATACAGCCTACCATGAAGCAGGTCATGCTATCCTGAATATCCTCTGTGAGCATACTGATCCTCTGCACAAGGTGACCATCATTCCGCGTGGTCCGGCATTGGGGATGGCGATGTTCCTTCCTGAGGAAGACAAGATCAGTTTCCGCAGGGCCGAACTTATTGATCAGCTTTGTGTCGCCATGGGCGGCCGTGTGGCAGAAGAACTCGTCTTTGGGAATCCTACCATTGGAGCTATGGGAGATATTCGTCAGGCTACCAATATCGCACGCAAGATGGTGTGTGAATGGGGGATGAGCGAAGAACTCGGCATGGTTGAGTACGGCGGTGATGAGAGTGGTGAGGTGTTCCTGGCTCGTGATATGGGTAAGGTGAAGAACTACTCCGAAGAGACTGCGCGTAAGATCGACTTTGAGATCAAGGGGTTGATCGATGATGCCTACAAGCGCGCTGAGTCCATGTTGACTGAGCACCGTGAGGCGTTGGATCAAGTGGCTAAGGCCTTGCTTGAGTATGAGACGCTTGATGGTAAGCAGGCTGAAGAGATCTTGAAGTATGGTGAGTTGAAGAACCCGCCTTCAGCTCCGACTCCGCCGGCAACTCCAAATTCTCCGACCGTAGAGAGTGGAGACAAGGTGAAGTCTGCCAGTGATGATAAAGAGGATGATGACCCGCTCGCTGGAGATGTGGTTGGCGCGCCAGCGTAACCTCTGAGATACTCTGCAAATCAAAACGGGCCACTCGCGTAACTGCAAGTGGCCCGTTTTTTTGTGTTTAAAGTTCGGACGTGGAGCTGGGGCTCACTGGATGAACTTGCTCAGATCCTTGTGGAGCTTCTCCAGGTCTGGCTGGTTGAGGTAAAACATGTGACCTGCCTCGTACCACTCTACGCTGATGTTTTTCCGGAGTTGGTCTGGCAGCTTGAGGTGGTCGACTGAATGAAGGATGCCGCCGGGAGGGGTGGCTAGGTCGGTTTTTCCGCAAAGGATCAGGAATCGTGCCTTCGGGTTGTCGCTCAAGGCTCCTTCGATAGAGTCGGAGAGGTTGACGTAGCTGTTAGTGGCGCCCCATTTCCAAGGGTGGACTTTGCCGGTGAGGATTTCATAGGTGCGCTTGTCCTCCCATCCGAGCTCCCTGGTCAGGTAATCAAGCATGGCGGTAGAGAATGGGCCTTTTGCAACGCTGAAGGAGGGGTCGTAGGATGGGTGGTCGGACCCGGGGTTCATGGCGTCCCAGGCGACTCGGGAATCAAAGCGGCCGACCACTTTACCTTGTTCGGCTAGGAGTTCCTTGCGGAATTTGGAGGGGTGGATGCGCAGGTCGTTTCTCAGGATCCACTCTTTATCCATTCCTGTGAGCTTGGAGAGTGTGCTGGCGACTTCTTCTTTCTCCTGAGAGGTGATCTTGGAGCCCTTGTGGAGTGCGGACAGGTAGGTGGTGTCTGCGAAGGTCTTCGCTTCTTGCATGAGTTTGTCTCTGTCTCCTTTGATGACGCCATGGTAGTGGGCTGTGGCTGTCAGGGTGGGTAGATAGACGATGTAGGAGAGGTCGTTTCCTGTGGATGGAGATAGGGTGCGGAAGTCAATCAGCCCGGACAGGAGTACCACGCCATTCAGGTGCATGCCGTAGCGGTTTTGAAGGTGTCCTGAGAGTCCTGCGGCGCGCAGGGCGCCGTAACTTTCTCCGATCAGGTATTTTGGGGAGGACCAGCGTTGGTTGTCGGTTACCCATCTGCGGATAAACTCGCCGACGGAATCGAGGTCTCCCTTCACACCATGGAATTTTCCAGCCTTGTCTGGGTCTTCAGGTCTGGACAGTCCTGTGGAAACGGGGTCGATAAATACCAGATCTGCTACATTGAGGATGGAGTAGGGGTTTTCCTGAACGGTGATTGGTGGGTCGAGTGGGGTCGTGCCATCAGGGGAAGTAGGAACGATGCGGGGACCGAGGGCGCCCAGGTGGAGCCAAACGGCGGACGAGCCCGGGCCGCCATTGAAGGCGAAGACGACGGGGCGTTTGGAGGGATCGTTTTCTCCTTTTTTGATGTAGGAAACGTGAAAGATGCTTGCTTCGCTCTTGCCTTCATCATCTGTGAGTTTGAGTTCTGAAGTGGTGACCGTGTAGTCGATACTTTTACCGTCGATGGTCACGGAGTTGTGGCGGACTACAGGTTTCTCTGTCTCGTTTATGTGTTCGGTGCTGGCTTTCTCTGAGCTGGCAGTGTCCTGCGCAATAAGCGGTGAGGCGATGCCCATGGTTAGCAGGAAAGCAAAGGTGACTGGTTTGATCTGCATGTTTGCTATGTTAGGCATAGAACAGCAGCCTTGCAACGATAAGGGAGTTAGGCTGGGAGAGATTTTGAGGTGCAGAATGGGAAAAAGTGGCTATGATGAAGGTGTCTATGAAATTACTAGCCCATGTTATTCTCGCTACATTTGTCTTCTTTTCCGTGGGCTATGCGGAGGAGGGTCCTAGTTTCAAGGCCAAGGTGGCGAGATTGCTCATGGGAGAATCCGGAGGTGATCGACTTTTTTATTATCCCACCAAAAAGCAGCCCCATACCCCAGGGAAATATGGATACAAGTATGAGGATGTGTATTTCAAGAGTGAGGATGGCACGAAGCTTCATGGCTGGTTCCTGCCTAGTAAGTATGGGGCACAAAAAGCAAAAGGCACGATTGTCTTCTCTCACGGGAATGCTGGAGCCCTAGGGCATCACTTCTACTTCACTTACTGGATGGTGCGGGAGGGGTATAATGTATTTATGTACGATTACCGAGGCTATGGGAGTTCTGGTGGTAAGGTATCTCGCAAAGGTTTGGTGGAAGATGCGCAGGCGGCATTCAGGTATATTGTGACGAGGGTCGATATTGATCAGGACAAGCTGGTTTCCTTCGGGCACAGTCTCGGTGGGGCGAAGTCGATAGCGGCCTTGGCGGCAAATGCTCCAGAGGGGCTCAGGGCTGTGATCGTGGATTCTACTTTTAACTCCTACGTTGAGATGGCGGAGATCATCGCCGGAGATACGGGAAAAAATATTGTTTCCGGTAGTTACGAGCCTGGAAAACTAATCGCTAAATTACCTAAAGTACCGCTTCTGGTGGTGCACGGTACCCTCGATCGGACGATCCCTCTGAGTCAGGCGGAGAAACTTTTTCAATCTGCTCATCAGCCCAAGACTCTCTTCAAAGTAGAGGGGGCAGGGCATACTTCCACCTTGATTATCAATCAGGAGGAGTACAGGAAGAAGCTTTTGGTTTGGCTCGATGCAGCCATGGAGAAGGAAAAAATCGCATTTTAGGTTAATTTTTTGTAGACAGTTCATGGGGTCTGCGTTAAATCGCCCGCGCCGCAGCGCAAGCTGAGGCAGTGGAAATTGTGGCACGATAGCTCAGTGGTAGAGTAGGGGACTCATAAGCCCTTGGTCGCGGGTTCAAATCCCGCTCGTGCTACCAATTTCTCCATATTTTACCTTTATTGGTTAAAAAATGTGAATAACTACACCAGCCTAATCCGCTGGTGTTTTTTTATTTAGATTGAAACTGGTTATAGGAGAGGGGTTTGTGTTCTTGGCGGGGTGCTTGGCTGAAATCGGAATTATCTCAAAATAGGGCTTGCCAGATGACTTTTTGTGGGTAGATTCGCCGCCCCACAACGCGTGTCTGAATGAAATCAGATATGCACTCAATCGAGAAAAACTAAGAATTATCGGGTGCAGCACCGGAAAAATGGCTCTACGAGAGAATCTCGTCGCCCTTCCGTCGCGCCCTGTAACTAAACTAAAAAGCAGGAAATCCATGCCGACAATTAACCAACTCGTTCGCAAAGGGCGTAAAGTAATCAAAGAGAAGTCCAAGTCCAGGGCTCTCCAAAACTGTCCACAGCGCCGCGGTGTCTGCCTTCAGGTCATGACCCGTACGCCGAAGAAGCCAAACTCCGCTCTTCGTAAAGTAGCCAAGGTTCGTCTTACCAATGGCCGTGAAGTCATGGCTTACATTGGTGGTGAAGGTCACAACCTTCAGGAGCACTCCATCGTTCTGGTCCGTGGTGGCCGAGTGAAGGATTTGCCAGGTGTTCGTTACCACATCGTTCGTGGTGCTCTCGATACACTCGGAGTCAGCAACCGTAAGCAAGCCCGTTCCAAGTACGGTGCTAAGCGTCCTAAGGCATAATTAGATCCTTAGGTTTTTTATTTTTAAAGATTTACTGAAATTTTATTATGGCACGCCGTAGAAAAATTCACGCAAAGAAAGATCGTCGCGATTCACGTTACGACAGCCAGCTTGTTGGTACTCTTATCAGCAAGGTGATGAAGGATGGTAAGCGCTCCCTCGCAGAGCGTATCGTTTATGATGCCATCGATTCTGCTAACAGCGGTACCGACACTGTTGATCCACTTGAGATCATCACTCGTGCGATCGAAAACGCCAAGCCACGCGTAGAGGTTAAGTCTCGCCGTGTTGGTGGTGCAACTTATCAGGTGCCTCTTGAGGTTGAGCCTGCACGTTCCGAGTCCCTCGCTATGCGCTGGCTCGTTACCTTCGCTCGCAACAAGAAGGGTGTACCAATGCACAAGGCTCTCGCTAACGAGATCAAGGACGCAGCGAACAATCAAGGTTCCGCAGTCCGTAAGCGTGACGACATGCACAAGATGGCTCAGGCCAACCGTGCGTTTGCTCACTTCCGCTGGTAATCACCAGCCCCGCCAAGCTGTAGGAGACTTACTAACTCGCTTTAGACAATGTCATCGAACCCAAACAATCCGAACCGTCCTTGCCCATTGGAGCGTACGCGCAACATCGGGATCGCGGCTCATATTGATGCGGGTAAGACGACGCTTACTGAGCGAATTCTCTTCTACACCGGCATGATTCATAGGATCGGTGAGGTGCACGATGGTGCGACTACTACCGACCATATGGAGCAAGAGCGCGAACGTGGTATTACCATTACCTCGGCTGCCGTGACTTGTGAGTGGGTTCAGAAGCCCAATGATGGGATCTTTAAGCTTTTCGAAAGCGAGAAGCAGCGAGTGAATATCATTGATACTCCTGGTCACGTGGATTTCACGGCTGAGGTTGAGCGCTCCCTGCGCGTTCTCGATGGAACAATTGTGGTATTCTGTGGTGTGGCTGGAGTCCAGCCACAGACAGAAACTGTCTGGCGCCAAGCGACCAAGTACAATGTCCCGCGCATTGTATTCGTCAATAAGATGGATCGTGTTGGCGCAGACTTTAACAATGTCCTTAATGAGGTGCGCGAGAAGCTGCATGCTACGGCTGCAGCTGTTCTTATTCCGATCGGAGCCGAAGATCAGCTTCGTGGTCAGATCGATGTGGTCAACCAGCAGGCTGTCATCTATTCGGATGATGACAAGTTCGGTTCCACCTTTACAATTGAAGAGCTTAGTGAAGATCAGAAGCTCATTGCCATGGAGGCTCGTGAAGAGCTGATTGATACTGTGGCAGATTTGGACGACGAACTCGGTGAGAAATATCTCATGGAGGAAGAGATTACTCCTGGGGATCTCAAGTCCGCTATCCGTCGTGTGACCATTGCGAATAAGTTCGTACCGGTATCCGGCGGTTCCGCTTTCAAAAACAAAGGTGTTCAGTTCCTGGTGGACGCCGTCATCGACTATCTGCCAAGCCCGCTTGATGTGGTTCCGGCCAAGGGTCAGAAGGCAAACGATGAAGAGGCTGTTGTCATTGCCGAGGCAGACGATAACAAGCTATTCTGCTCATTGGCATTCAAGTTATGGGCGGATAAGTACGTTGGTAAGCTGGTTTTCTTCCGCGTGTATTCCGGTACCGTGTCCAAGGGGGATTCAGTCTACAATCCGCGTACAGGTAAACAGGAGCGTGTTTCCCGTATCATTCAGGTGCAGGCAGACAAGCACGAGGAGATCGAAACCTGCTATGCTGGTGACATCGCCGCGTTTGTAGGGATCAAGAATGTTACTACCGGTGACACTCTTTGTAACAAGAAGTTCGACATCATGCTCGAGCCGCCGACTTTCCCTGAGCCAGTGATTGCCATGGCTGTTGAGCCTAAGACAAAGGCTGACCAGGAGAAGATGTCCATTGGTCTGGGTCGACTCCAGGAGGAGGACCCAACTTTCGTTGTGAAGACAGATGAGGACACCGGCCAGACGATCATCGCAGGTATGGGTGAACTTCACCTCGAGGTGATTATTGATCGTCTCAAGCGCGAGTTCAAAGTGGAGGCCAATGTGGGTAAACCACAGATCGCCTACCGCGAAACGATCACCAAAGCAGCTGCTGGAGACGGAGTTCTCAAGAAGCAGACTGGTGGTAAGGGGCAGTATGGCCGCGTGAAGCTCGAGGTTCGTCCTAACGAGCAGGGTAAGGGTCTTACCATCGAGAACAAGGTGGTTGGCGGTGCCATCCCTAAAGAATTTATTAATGCAGTCTATGGCGGAATCAAAGACGCCATGGTGAACGGTAGCGTTGCTGGTTATCCAGTCGTGGATGTACACGTCGAAGTAGTCGACGGTGATTCCCACGATGTGGATTCCAACGAAAACGCTTTCCATATGGCTGCTATTTTCGCCATGAGAGATGCCTTTGAGAATGCTGGTGCTATTCTCCTTGAGCCTGTCATGGATGTCGAGGTGACCACTCCTGATGAGTATCAGGGGGATATCATGGGTGACCTCAATCGCCGTCGCGCGCTCATCGGTGGTATGGAAACCAGGGGTCCAGTGTGTACCCTGAAAGCCAAGGTGCCACTTGCCGAGATGTTCGGCTACATGACCGCGCTCAGAACAGTCTCTTCTGGCCGTGCTTCATTTACTATGGAGCCGTCCAGTTTTGAACCAGTCCCACAGGCAATCGTCGATGAAAAATTCGGCGAGCGCGTGTAATCAACAAACAATAACAAGGTAAAAACAATACATCTTCATTATGGAAAATCAGAAGATTAGAATCCGTCTCCGCGCCTACGATCATCGTGCGATCGATCGTTCCGCACAGGAGATCGTCGAGACCGCCAAGCGTACAGGTGCTAAGGTGGCCGGCCCGATTCCTCTGCCGACTCGCGTTGAAAAATTCAGCGTTAACCGTTCTGTTAACCAGAACAAGAAGTCAGCCGACCAATTCGAGATCCGGACCCACAAGCGCTTGCTTGATATCGTAGACCCTACAGCCCGCACCGTAGATGAGCTCAAGAAGCTTAATCTTCCAGCTGGTGTAGACATCGCAATCCGTATCTGAGCCCTAACCAAGTAGAAATCATAAGATATGTCACTCGGACTATTAGGTAAAAAAGTAGGTATGACTCGCGTCTTCGACCAGGAAGCAGGAATCATGATCCCTGTCACTGTGATCGACGTAGCAGGTAACGAATTCCTCCAGCTCAAGACCACTGAATCTGACGGTTACTCCGCAGTTCAGATCGGTTACGACGAGCAAAAGGAAAACCGCCTCAACGCTCCAACCAAAGGTCATTTCAAGAAGTACGGCGCAAACGCCAAGAAGCTTGTTAAGGAGTTCCGCTTCACTAGCGACGCAGATCTTCCTAACACTGAGGAAGCACACCCAGGTGCTACCCTTTTCGAAGACGGTCAGACCGTTGACGTAATCGGTACAACCAAGGGTAAAGGTTTCCAGGGTGTTGTTAAGCGTTACAACTTCTCCGGTCAGCCTGACTCACACGGTCACATGATGCACCGCCGTCCTGGTGGTATCGGTGCCGGTACATGGCCAGGTCGTGTATGGAAGAACAAGAAGATGCCAGGTCGTCACGGCCAGTATCGTCGTACTGTTCAGAATCTCAAAGTTGTTCAGGTCCGCGCTGAAGACAATGTCATCCTCGTATCAGGTGCCGTTCCGGGCCACAAGGGTGGTTACGTTGTCGTTCGTCCAGCAGTTAAGGGCGCTAACAAGTAATATTAATTAAGAAAGGATCACTGAAATGTCAGGAAAACTACTTTCAATCTCCGACGCCAAGGCAGCCAACATCACTGTTGTTGAAGGCGACAAGGGTGCACAAGCAGTGCACGACTTGATTACTGCCTACCGCGCAAACCGTCGTACTGGTTCCGCTAACTCCAAGACTCGTTCTGAAGTAAGTGGCACTGGTAAGAAAATGTACCGTCAGAAGGGTACTGGTAACGCACGTCACGGCGACAAGGGTGCACCAATCTTCGTGGGTGGTGGCGTTGTCTTCGGACCTAAGCCACGCAGCTACAACAAGAAGGTCACCAAGAGCGTACGTAAGCTTGCTCTTCGTAAGGTTCTCGGTGAAGTCATCGCTTCCGAGCGTGTACTCGCTGTTGACTCCTTCGAGATCGCAGACGGCAAGACCAAGTCTTTCGTTTCCGCTATCAAGGGTATGACCGACGCCAAGAAGGTGCTCGTCATCGCTGGTAGCTTCGACGAGAAGACCTACCTCGCTGGACGTAACGTACAGAACGTTCTTCTCATGACTGCAGCAGAAGTAAACGTGGAGCAAATCCTCCACGCTAACGCTATCGTCATCGTGAACGACGCTCTCGAAACACTCGCTAAGCGCACAGCATAACCCAAACCGAATAGAAAACGATGAAAGACATTTATCAAGTCATCGACACCGTTCGCCTCAGTGAAAAAGCTACTCTCCTCCAGGAGTTGAACAACGAGTTTGTTCTTAAGGTGGCACCTAGGGCAAACAAGCTCGAAATCAAGCGTGCTGTAGAACAGCTCTTCGGCAAGAAGGTTGAGTCTGTACGCACATGCAACTACAACGGCAAAAAGAAACGCCAACGCCGCAGTGACGCGGGCCGCACCGCTAACTGGAAGAAGGCCATCGTCCGTCTCAAGGACGGTGAGACTCTCGACCTCGTCTAAGGTTTAGACGGAGTCAATCCGCTGCAAAAACGAAATACTAACATTCGAAAGGAATAGCGAAATGCCTTTAAAAACATTCAAACCAGTAACTCCAGCCAACCGCTACAAGGTCTGGAACACATTCGAGGAGATCACTAAGTCGACTCCAGAGAAGTCCCTTACTGCTCCGCTTAAAAAGACTGGTGGACGTAACAACCGCGGTCGCATCACTTGCCGTCACATCGGTGGTGGTCACAAGCGCAAGTACCGTCTCATCGACTTCAAGCGTCGTAAGTTTGACGTAGAAGCAACAGTTGTAGCTATCGAGTACGATCCAAACCGTACATGCCGCATTGCACTCATCGAGTACGCTGACGGTCAGAAGAGCTACATCCTTGCTCCTGTTGGTCTCACAGTTGGCAACACTGTTGTCGCAGGTGAGAAAGTAGCTCCTAAGCCTGGTAATGCTACACCACTGAAGAACGTACCACTTGGTACAGCTGTCCACAACATCGAGCTCGTTCCGGGTGCAGGTGGTAAGGTAGCACGTTCCGCAGGTCAGCAGGCCATCGTTTCCAACCGTGAAACTGGTTATGCATTGGTGAAGATGCCATCCGGCGAGATCCGTAAGTTCAACGAAAACTGCCTCTGCACCATCGGCCAGGTAGGTAACCGCGATCACATGAACGAGGTTTCCGGCAAGGCTGGTCGTACACGTTGGCAGGGTGTTCGTCCTACCGTCCGTGGTATGTGTATGAACCCAGTCGACCACCCGAACGGTGGTGGTGAGGGTAAGTCCAAGTCCGGTGGTGGTCGTCAGCACCTGAAGTCACCTTGGGGTCACACCAAAGGCCAGAAGACACGTAAGAAGAAAAAGGCTAGCGACAAGTTCATTGTACAGCGTCGCAAGACCAAGAACCGCTAATCAACTGAACTTATAACTATTTAGAACTATGCCTAGATCGCTTAAAAAAGGACCATTCGTGGACCAAAAACTTCTGGATAAGATCGATGCTGCTATTGAAGCAAACAATAAGAAGCCGATCAAAACCTGGAGCCGCCGTTCCATGATCACGCCTGACTTCGTAGGTCACAACTTCGCAGTTCACAATGGCAAGACATTCGTCGCTGTCTACGTGACTGAGAACATGGTGGGCCACAAGCTCGGGGAATTCGCTCCTACGCGTATCTTCAAAGCTCACGGAGGTATCGGTAAGAAGTAATTCTTAGATTCACTCGTCTCATGCGTCTGTTTTCACAACTTCTGGTACTGTTCGGGCTTCTGGTCCTGGCAGCCGGGGTGGGGCAGGCGCAAGATTCAGACGAACGCGATGCCCGCATCCGCAGGCTAGAACAAGAAGTTCGAAGCCTGCGTTCACAGAATCAGAACCTCTCCGCAGCCCTTGCTAATGCCAACAAGCAGGCGCAGGACGCGAACGGAGAGCTAGAGAAAATCCGCTTGGAACTTGAGGCGCTCGGAACCTACCCGCTAGGGACTGACGATGAACGACTCAAGCAAGCAGTGGCTAACCGCAAGGTGCTCGAGGACAAACTAGCGTCGCTTGAAAAAGCGTCTCTGGAACTCAAAGCTTCGATGCAGGAGTACCTCAAAACCGCCTTTGCTGCCGATCCCGAAGCAAGACTAAAAGTCGAATCTGCAATCAGAGGACTTGACGTCGAGCTCGGTTTAGGGCACAAGCCGCGTCCCCAAGTAGACTTAGGTAACTTACAGGAAGCCAAAGTCATTAGTATTGACGGTCAATCCGGCCTGTTGGTGCTGAACGCGGGGGCAAAGCAGCAAGTGCGCATGGGGATGACATTCCGCATCATGCGCGGTAACAGCCAAATCGCAGAAGCAATGATCGCCGGGGTCAGACCAGATATATCTGGAGCCCTGGTAATCAAAGTCGAAGACACCAAAAACGCGGTTCGCCTCGGTGACATCGCAACAATCAAGATTAAATAATCAGGAACAAATCATCCAACGGAACTACAACGATGGAAGTTAAATCAACATACAAATTTGCTCGCATCTCTGCCAAGAAGGCACGTGATGTGGCTCGTGAAATCCAAGGTCTTCCTGTGTCTGCTGCCATTGACGCACTTACCTTCACTCCGAAGAAAGCTGCTTTCCTTATCGGCAAGACCCTGAAGAGCGCTATTGCTAACGCAGAAAACAACTTCGAACTTGATGCAGACGACCTCTACGTCAAGGAAGCCGTCATCGGTGAAGGTCCTACCTTCCGCCGATTCAAGCCACGTGCACGCGGATCCGCAGGTGCTATCCGCAAGCGCACGAGTCATATCTTCATCACACTCGCCCCTAAGGCCGAGGCATAACCACAAACTACTTAAAGAACCAATATTATGGGACAGAAAGTAAATCCGATCGCATTCCGCCTCGCAGTCAGCAAGGACTGGCGCTCCAAGTGGTATGCCACCGGCTCAGACTACGCCAACAAGCTTCATGAAGACCTCAAGGTACGTAAGTACATCAAGGGCCGTCTTCAGTTCGCAGCACTCTCCCGCGTGACCATCGAGCGCGCATGGAACAGTGTTCGTGTTACTCTTCACACCTCACGCCCTGGTCTTGTTATCGGCCGTAAGGGTTCTGAGATCGAGAAAATGACCACAGACATCTCCAAGATCTGTGGTGGTTGCCAAGTGAAGATCGACATCATTGAAATCCGCAAGCCTGAGCTCGACGCTCAGCTCGTGGCAGAAAACATCGCCGTTCAGCTCGAGCGCCGTATTGCTTTCCGCCGTGCGATGAAACGCTCCATCCAGACTGCCATGGACTTCGGTGCCGACGGTATCCGTATCCGCTGTGCAGGACGTCTTGGTGGTGCTGACATTGCTCGTGCAGAGTGGTACCGTGAAGGTAAAGTGCCTCTTCAGACACTTCGTGTACCTATCGACTACGGCTTTGCAGAGGCTTCCACCGTTTATGGTATCATCGGTGTGAAGGTATGGATCAACAAGAAGGAAGAGAAGGTAAACGCCGGTGGTGGCCAAGGTCGCGGTAATCGTGGCGGACGTCGTCCAGCTCGCGAGCGTCGCCAAGGCTAAGTCTTACCGAAACTAAGAACATTAACTATAGAATTTAGGAGGACAAAACTATGCCTTTAATGCCAAAACGCACCAAGTTCCGTAAGTTCCAACGTGGTAACCGTGGCGGTAACGCCCAGCGCGGTACTGACGTGAGCTTCGGTGACTATGGTCTTCAGTCCCTCGGACGCGCTTGGATGTCCAACCGTCAGATTGAAGCATGCCGTATTTCCATCAACCGTTACCTCAAGCGTAAGGGTAAAGTATGGATCCGAATCTTCCCTCACAGATCAGTCACCAGCCGTCCACCAGAAACTCGTATGGGTAAAGGTAAGGGCGCTGTAGACCGTTGGGTAGCAGTGATCAAGCCAGGTACAGTAATCTTTGAGGTTGCTGGTGTTCCTGAGGCAGCTGCTAAAGAGGCACTTCGCCTCGCATCAAACAAGCTCGGCTTCCGCACTCGTTTCATCGAGCGTAACAAGCTCAGCTAATCCTCGCATCTAGAACCGCGAAACATTGACCAAATACCATGGCAACTAAAATTAGCGAAATCCGCGAGCTTTCTGTTGAGGAACTGACCAACCGTCTTCGTGACCTCAAGCAGGAAAGCCTTAATCTCCGTCTCCAGCAGGCTACTGGCCAGCTCGAGAATACCGCCCGTATCAAAGAAGTACGTCGTGAAGTAGCCCGTGTGAACACCGTTCTCACCGAGCTTCGTAACAAGGCCGAACAATAATAACACAAGGAATCGAAAATCATGAGCGAATCAACTACTAATAAGCCAGGTTTGCGTAAGTCCCGCGTCGGCGTTGTTGTTTCTACTAAGATGGATAAGACCATCGTGGTGGAATACGTAGCCCGTGTACCTCACCCTCGCTTCAAGAAGATCGTTAAGCGTACGAAGAAATTCTACGCTCACGATGAAGAGGGTCAGGCCGCTGTAGGTGACAAGGTGCGCATCACTGAGACCAAGCCAATCTCCAAGAAGAAGTGCTGGGTTCTCGCAGAGGTGCTTTCTCACTAATTTGTTATGCGGCACTTCCGGGTGCCGCATCTTTCTAAGAATTGCAAACTACTAACTAGAAGAACTTTTATGATTCAAATGGAATCCAAGGTTTCGATCGCCGATAACACCGGTGCTCGTACCGCAAAGATGATCGGTGTTCTTGGAACTCGTTCCAAGGTCGCAAACGTGGGTGATATCATCACTGCTCACGTTCGTGAAGCAATCCCGACTGCAACCATCAAGAAAGGTTCTGTTGTGAAGGCGGTTGTTGTACGTACAGCAGCTCCGATCCGTCGTGAAGATGGTTCAGTGCTTCGTTTCGATAACAACGCTATCGTCATCATCGACAAGGACAATAACCCTAAAGGCACTCGTATCTTCGGACCGGTTGCTCGTGAACTCCGTGATAAGAAGTTCATGAAAATCGTTTCCCTCGCTCCAGAGGTGCTCTAACCCTAAACTGAAAGCAGATAATATCATGGCACACGTTAAAAAGGGTGACACCGTCAAAGTGATCTCCGGCGGCCACAAAGGCAAAACTGGTACAGTTACTTCCGTAAACGTTGCTAAGCAGCAAGTTATTGTGGAAGGTGTCCGTAAGATCAAAAAAGCTGTCCGTCGTTCTGAACAGAACCAAGAGGGTGGCATTGTTGAGATGGATGGTCCAATCCACATCTCCAACGTTAAGAAGGTGGACTAATCCCATCCGAATATCAGATATTCCCAAGAGCGGCTTCCAATGGAGGCCGCTTTTTTCGTTTCAAGGTCGGGCTCAAAGTGAGGTGAATCTCTGGCGGGTCACTGGGCCCCAGTAGGGGTCGTGGAGTTGTTCCTCTGAGTAGAGGCCTCCGGTGTAGTTGTGGATGGCGCGTCGCCAGAAATTTCTTGCTTTGTGGGCTCCTTCTATCTGGCGTACTTGCCATGGACCCTTGTGCCTTGAGAAAATTTCGTGGGCGAGTTGTTCGCCACGGCCATTACTGCGCAGTTCAGGCTGGATGTAGAACTCCAGGATATCATGGTGCCCGTCTGTTTCTCCTTTGATGCAGAAGCCGATTGGGGTGTCTTCGAGTAGGTAGAGGTGGTTCTCGGTGAGGGTGAGATCCACATCCAGCATGTATTTTCCATCGGGGCCTGGTTGTTTGCCTGTCAGTGGTGAAAACTCGGCTTCGTAGCTCTGAAGTCGCTGGTGGAGTAGGGGGCAGGAGTCGGAGGTTTCTGTGATGCTTGACTTGTTCACTTGTGCGCTAGTGTGAGTGTGCTTGCGCCTCAGTTAGCCGAACAGGTTCAGATGGGGGAGTGAAATCTGACAAAAAGATGATTTTTTGGTGAAATGGGCTCTTTCCGCTTGCTGTTTAGGGGGAAGTGAGTTAAAGCCCCCGCCCGCCTTCGTGTTTGGGACGCCCAAATACGTTGGAGAGTAGCGCTTAAGCTGAGCATTATCAACTATAAGCTGACCCGCAATTATGAAACCAACAATGCAAAAATATTATGAGGACACCGTCTTCGCTGCTCTTAAAGAAGAGCTCGGATGTGTGAATCCTCATCAGGTGCCTCGCTTGGAAAAGATCGTAGTGACCACACACTGTGGTGGTGCTTCCGATCGTAAGCAGGCAGTAGAAGACTCCGTCGAGGAAATCGCTAAGATTACTGGCCAGAAGCCAAGCGTTTCCTACGCGCGTAAGTCCGTAGCTAACTTCAAGGTCCGCGCTGGTGAAGCAGTGGGTGCCCGCGTTACCCTTCGTGGTGCACGCATGTGGGAATTCCTTGACCGCTTCATTCACATCACAGCTCCAAACATCCGTGACTTCCGCGGTATTTCACCAAAGAGCTTTGATGGTCGTGGCAACTACGCCGTAGGTATTCCAGATCAGTCCATCTTCCCAGAAGTGGAGCTTGACCAGATCAAGCGTCAGATCGGTTTCGACCTCATTTTCGTAACTACTGCTGAAACTGATGATGCAGGCCGTGCACTTCTTCGTGCACTTGGCATGCCATTCCGTGAGACAGTCAAGAAAGAGGAGTCTGCAGCTTAATTACTGCATTAGTCCAATAACTAGAAACTAAAGAAGGAATAATATTATGGCAGTTCTTAGCGACCCAATTTCCGATTTCCTTACCCGTTTGAAGAACGCTTCTAACGCAGGTAACGAAACATTTACCGCTCCTTACTCTAAGATTAAGGAAAGCATCGCCCAGATCCTCGCTGACGAGGGTTACATCTGGAACTACGAAGTCAAAAAAGATGGCAAGTTCCCTGAGATCCAAGTGAAGGTGAAATACTCCGACGCTGGTGAGAAGGTGATCACAGACCTCAAGCGAGTGTCTAAGCCAGGTCTTCGTCAGTATGTTGGTGCGGGTGAGATCCCGCGTGTACTCAATGGTCTTGGTATCTCCATCATCTCTACCTCCAAAGGTTTGATGACTGGTGCAACAGCCAAGAAGCAAAACATCGGCGGCGAAGTTCTCGCCCTCGTTTGGTAATTTAACTCAGGAGGATAAAACCATGTCACGAGTAGGTCTTAAATCCATCTCACTTCCAGATAAGGTAAGCGTTACTGAGAGCAACGGCACCGTTTCCGTTGAAGGTCCTAAAGGTAAGCTTGAATTCCAGCTTCCAGCAGGTATTTCCGTTTCTCAGGAAGACAGCTCTCTTAGTGTTAACCGTGCTTCTGAGCAGCGCCAGATGCGCGCCCTTCACGGCACTTGCCGCAGTCTCATCAACAACATGATTGTTGGTGTTTCCGAAGGCTTCACCAAGGAACTTGAAATCATCGGTGTTGGTTTCCGTGCAGCGGTCAAGGGCGATAAGCTCGACCTCAGCCTCGGTAAATCCCACCCGATCCTTCACCCAATTCCATCCGGTATCACTGTTACTGTAACAGACAATACCAAGGTGAAAGTTGAAGGTATCGACAAGCAGGGTGTAGGTCAGTTCGCGGCTGAAGTTCGCAGCTACTACAAGCCGGAGCCATACAAAGGTAAGGGTATCCGTTATGTGGGCGAATACGTTCGTCGTAAGGCTGGTAAGAGCGTTGGTAAGTAAACGTTACTACCTTAATTAACCTCAACTGAATTTCTGAAAATGAGCAAACTCAATCGTAAATCAGTCCGCCAGCGTATCCACAGCCGTATCCGCAAGAAAGTTGCTGGTACAGCCGAGCGTCCACGCCTCGCGGTCAAGTATTCCAACCAACACGTCTATGCACAGCTGATTGACGATGTAGCAGGTGTTACCATCTGTTCTGCATCCTCACTCGACAAGAGCATCGAGACTCCATCTTCCAACGTTGCTACTGCAGCTAAGGTAGGTGAACTCATCGGTAGCCGCGCCAAGGACAAGAATGTGGAAGCCGTTGTCTTCGACCGCGGTGGTCACCTTTTCCACGGCAAGATCAAGGCTCTTGCAGACGCAGCACGTGAAGCAGGTCTTAAATTCTAACCATCCTCGAAACCATGTCTGAAAACAAAGAAAAAGCAGAAGCTACAGAAGCAGCAAAGCCTGCTGGTAACGCAGAAGCTACAGCGAAAACTGAGGCTCCTTCCAGAGAGTCCCGCGGTGGTCGTGGTGGCAAGGGTGGTCGCCGTGAGCGTCCACAACGCCAGGCTCCAGCCAAGCCTACTACCGAAGACGGTGTAGAGCTTACTGAGAAAGTGGTATTCATCAACCGATGCGCCAAGGTGGTTAAAGGTGGACGTCGTTTCTCCTTCTCCGCTCTCCTCGTATCCGGCACAGGCGAAGGCCGTGTTGGTGTAGGTTTCGGTAAGGCAAACGAAGTTGCTGACTGTATCCGCAAGGCAAGTGAAGACGCCAAAGGCAGCCTCAAGCGTGTATCCCTCGTTGACGGTACTATCCCTCACGAGACATACGCTGAATTCGGCGGCGGTAAGGTGCTTCTCAAGCCAGCATGTCCTGGTACCGGTGTTATCGCTGGTGGCGGTGTGCGTGCCGTATGTGAGGCAGTCGGTATCCACGACGTTCTCGGTAAGTCCCTTGGTTCCAACAACCACGCTAACGTAGTGAAAGCTACTATCAAGGCACTCACTCAGCTCCGCACTCGCGAGCAGGTTCTTGGTGCACGTGGTAAGCACAAGGAAAAGGCTAAGTAAACTTGGATCAGCCGCCGGCTCATCCCGGCGGCTACGAACATAAACAGAATATTTAGAAAATGAATCTTCACAATCTTAAGCCAAATCCAGGCGCCAAGCACCGTAACAAGCGTCTTGGTAAGGGTGAAAGCTCAGGCCTTGGTAAGACTTCCGGTAAGGGTCACAAAGGTCAGAAGGCACGTTCCGGTAGCGGCGTACGCGTCGGTTTCGAAGGTGGCCAGATGCCACTTCACCGTCGTCTTCCTAAGCGCGGCTTCAACAACATCCGCTTTGCTGACAAAGTGGTTATCGTAAACACAGCTCACCTCGAGAAATTCTTCGCTGAAGGTGACACTGTGAACGAAGAAAGCCTTCGCGAAAAGGGCCTCATCCGCGGTCAATTTGACCAGATCAAGGTTCTTGGTAACGGCCAGCTCAACAAGAAACTCACCGTTTCTGTTGATGCAATCAGTGCTTCTGCCAAAGAAAAGATCGAGAAAGCTGGTGGCGCAATTGCCTAACACGCTTTCTCTTACAGAGGTGTTAGTTCACCTTTTTTGAATTTTGGTGAGGAAGCGCTTGCGCGCTTCCTCACTTCTTTATACAAGCTGCCACACTTTTTTCATTAAATTATGATTTCCGCATTCGCGAATACATGGAAGGTAACCGAGCTCAGGGAACGCATCATCTTCATGCTGGTGATGATCGTCGTCGTTCGACTTGGTGTACACATCACATTGCCCGGTATCGACGGTGCTGTTGTAGAAGCCTACACCGAAGGTGTCATTGAGAAGGGCGGACAGGACGGTGGTATCCTGGATACAATGGCTACAATTTTCTCCGGTGGTGGTTTGCAGCAGCTTGGTATCTTTGCCTTGGGCATCATGCCCTACATTTCTGCATCCATTCTGATGCAGCTCATGACTGCGGTGATGCCTAAGCTTTCCAAGCTCTCCCGTGAGGATGGTGGTCGTCAGAAGATCAACCAGTACACTCGCTTCATTACCATTCTCATTGCTTTGGTGCAGGGGGCATTCCTAGCAAACCAGATTTCAAACAACCCAGGATCCCTTCCATTCTTTACCGGGATCGAGGCATATGGGGAGCTCGTTCCAAACGCAGGCTTCATGTTCATTGCCATGTTCACGCTTTGCATCGTGACTGGTACTCTGTTCCTGATGTGGATCGGTGACCAGATGACTGACCGTGGTATCGGTAACGGTACTTCCATGATCATTACCGTAAACATCATTTCATCACTTCCAGCTGCACTCAGCCTGATGTGGAAGACTCTCATCACAGGTGAGAAGGGTGGACCTGCAGGTGCCGCCTTCGTTGTATTCCTCTTCGCTTTCCTTATCTTCATCGTAGCCGCTACTATCGCGATCACGCAGGCTCAGCGCCGGATCGCCATCCAGTACGCCAAGCGTGTTGTGGGCCGTAAGCAATACGGTGGCCAGACTCAGTACCTGCCACTCAAGCTCAACTACGCAAACGTGATGCCAATCATCTTCGCGACTGCGATTCTCGGTATCCCTGTGATGCTTGCTAACCAGGTTTTCTCTGGTCAGCGCTGGGCAGCCACTATGAGTAACGTTCTCGCGATGAACAGCCCATGGTACTATGTGATTGCGGGTGCCATGATCTTCTTCTTCTCCTACTTCTGGGTGGCAACCATGTTCCAGCCTTCAGAGATCGCGGAGAACCTCAAGCGCAGCGGTGGCTACATTCCTGGTATTCGCCCAGGTCAGCCAACAGCGAAGTTCCTGGACTTCACGATGACCCGTCTGACTTTTGCTGGCGCCATCTTCCTGACCATCATTTTCATCCTTCCATGGATCGTTTCTCAGATGCCCTTGTTGTTCAATGGACCTGAGTTGAACCAGATGGTGACCGGATTCTTCGGTGGAACCAGCCTTCTGATCATGGTTGGTGTGATCCTTGACGTCATGCGTCAGGTGGAAACACACCTCTTGCAGCGCAACTACGATGGCTTCCTTCGTAAGGGCAAGATCAAGGGCCGCACTGAGCGCCGCCAGAACGTGGCAGCTAGCAAGGGTAGCAACTCTATGCTTTACCTCATGGTGGTTATCGCCATCCTGTTGATCCTCGGCGTCGTCGCACTCACAGTGAGGTAATTCTGTTCCCTTCAGGGGAACCTGACTGCTTCTCTCATTGGCCGCGGTGTTTTTTAGGAAACCTGCGGCCATTTCATTTTACCCATTATACCTCTATCACACACATCCGTTATGCATCGCATCGTACTTCTTGGACCTCCCGCGAGCGGTAAGGGCACTCAGTCCGACCGCATTTCCTCACTTCTGAATATTCCGCACCTCAGCACAGGTAATATCCTGCGTAAGGAAGTGGAAAATGGCAGCCCTATCGGGCTTGAGGCTCAGAAGTATCTGGACAGGGGAGCCTACGTGCCGGACGAACTTATCCTGAGCATGGTCCAGGCTTGGCTCAGCGAGCGCCCGGAGGGATGGCTGCTGGACGGCTTTCCTCGTACCAAGGCTCAGGCAGAAGCTCTACAGAATCTGCCAGGTGTGGATAAGCCGACTCTTGTGCTTGGTCTGGAAGTTCCCAAGGAAGCTCTTATCAGCCGTATGGAAGGCCGCCGTGAGTGTTCTGGATGTGGTAAGACCGTATCTATCACTGAAGGGCAGAAAGAGATTTGCGCCGATTGCGGTGGTGATCTCGTCAAGCGCTCAGACGATGTGATTGATAGCTTCAAGGTGCGTTACCAGAATTACGAGGAATTGACGCTGCCTTTGTTCGACTTTTATCAGGAGAAGGGTATCTTGGTGCGCATCGACGGCACCCAATCACCGGATGCTGTGTTCGATCAAATCAAACAACATCTCGTATCGGAGCAAGTACATGGCGAAGCGTAAGAAAAACAGCAATAAGATCCCGCTCAAGTCAGCTGCAGACATCAAGCAGATGAGGGTGGCTTGCGAGCTCGCAAGCGAAATCCTGCAGCAGACGGCAAAGTTCATCCAGGCTGGCAAAACCACAGGCGAAGTGGATGCCTATGCTGCTGAGTTGATGAAAGAGCGCGATGTTGTCAGTGCCTTTCTGGGCTACCGCGGTTTTCCCGGACATATTTGTATCTCACCAAACGAAGAGGTGGTTCACGGCATTGGTAACGATCGTGTGATCCAGGATGGTGACATCATCAGTATTGATGTCGGCATCGTGAAGAATGGCTGGATCGGAGATAATGCCACCACAGTTCCTGTGGGTAACGTGGACGAAGAGACCAAGCGTCTCCTCGCAGTCACTGAGCAGTCACTCTACGAAGCTCTTCAGCACGCCAAGGATGGAGTATTCTTGGCTGATCTCTGCGGGGCTGTCGCCGAGTATGTGCGTCCGTTCAAGTTTGGTGTAGTGAAGGAATTCGTTGGTCATGGTGTTGGCCAGGAGCTTCACGAGGAGCCTCAGGTGCCGAACTATCGTCCGATGGGCCGTACCCCTCGCTTGCGTGAAGGTATGGTGCTGGCGGTGGAGCCGATGATAAATGCAGGTACGCCTCGCGTAAAGATTCTCGACGACGGCTGGACCGTGATCACTGGCGATAAAAAGAATTCCGCCCATTTCGAGCACACGGTGCACGTGACCAAAGATGGTCCGGATATCCTTACGGCTCGTCCACGTGAAGCTACACCAGAGCTTCTCGGCATCACACTTTAGTCCTTAAATCACTCCATCTTGGGCGATTTCTGGGATTAATTGGAAATAGTAGTGGTGGACGTGGCGTAACTTTTAGTTAAAGTTTCTCTCGTAGTGCGGAAAAAGAAGCAGCCATATCTCCAAGGTCGGCGCTCATCCAGATGGATGAGTGTTCTTACCTGTCCTTTATTGGCTGTTGGCATGGCTGGCTATGCGCAGCAGACGGCTCTCGTGGCTGCCAGTAATTCCACGGCTCCCGCGGAAAAGGCTCCGGAAGTGGCGGCGCCTACTAAGCGCTCGGCCGATCAGGCGGATGTCTTTACCCGTCCGGATGCCCGCACCATGACTCTTTCCATTCCGGCTTTGCGAGGCCAGATTGTCGACCGCTATGGTAATCCGCTCGCCCAGAACAAAGTCGTCTGGTACCCGGCACTGCAGTTCCAGCAGTTTGAGAATGCTGACCGTGAATTCGTAGTCAGATGGGGCAGGGAGCGGATCAACAAAGCCAACCAAATCTTTGGTATCAACTGGAAGGTCAGTGATGATGAGCTTTGGGAGCACTATCGTCATCGCCGCTGGCTGGCGATGCCATATACTTATGTGGTGACTGCCGAGCAGAAAAAACTGTTCGAGCCCAAGCTGATCGATGGTCTCATTCTGCACCCGCTGTACCAGCGCTACTATCCTCAAGGCGAAACAGCCGCCCACATCATCGGTTATGTGGGAAGCAAGGGAAAGCTTGAGAAGGGGCCGATTAACTATGGTGACCCTATTTTTGAATACACCGAGGGCCGTTCTGGTCTGGAGCTGTTATTCGATGAGCAGTTGACAGGTACTCCTGGATTACGCCAGTTGCAGTATGACTCCAATGGTACGGAAGTGCTTCGCGAACTCAAGCGTGCACCCAAGCAAGGCAATACGGTGGTGACCACCCTGGATCTGGCTTGGCAGCAGCGTGCCGAGGAGGTGCTTGATAAGCACGCGCGCAAGGGGGCTCTGGTGATTCTTGATGTTCGCAGTGGTGAAGTAGTCGCGATGGCTTCCAAGCCATCCTATGATCTCAATACCTTTGTACCTTTCATTTCTAAAAAGGAGTATGATGCTTTGCGGGAAGACCCTGATGCACCGCTCTTCGGGCGTGCTTTCCAGGCGGCTTATCCACCGGCTTCCACATTCAAACCTATCGTGGCTATGGCTGCGCTGCACCATGATGTGCTCGATGGCTCTACCATGATCAATTGTCCTGCCTATATCGAACTCGGTAGGCACAAGATGTGGAACTGGTCGAAGAAGCCTGAGGGGCAGATGAATATCGTCCGCGGGATGATGCGCTCCAATAACCCATTATTCATCCAGATCGGTATCGCCACGCGCCCGGGTAACCTGACGAGTATGGCAAGACGCTTGGGCTACGGCAGCAAGTCTGGCCTGCCGCTTGTAGGTGAAGAGAAAGGGCAGTTGCTCACAAACGACTACACTTTGAAGCACTACAAGCGCCGTGTGACTGATGGTGATACGGCCAACATGTCTATCGGACAGGGTGCTATTCTGGCTACGCCTTTACAGGTGGCGCAGGGGATGGCTGCTATCGCAAACGGAACTTCCTTACCTCAGCTTCAGCTGGTCAGGCAAATTCAGGATGCGAAGGGTAGGGTGGTAACCGCCAATAAACCTCATGAGCGTAATCCGCTCGGTGTACAGCCCTATAAGGTTAGCTTGGTGCAGGAGGGAATGATGGCTGTGGTTAATTCTCCGGAGGGCACTGGTAAGGCAGCGTGGCTGGATTACACCGTAGTTTGTGGTAAGACGGGTACTGCCCAGTGGGGACCCGAGTCCAAGGAGCAGAAGCTTGGTTGGTTTGCTGGATTTTTTCCGCTTGAGAAACCGAAGTACGCCTTTGCGATGGTTTATGAGGGGATGCCCGGTGAGAAAGTCAGCGGTGGTAGCAAGGCTGCACCGATGGTGAAGGCCTTCTTCGAACCAATCAAAGATGATGTTGTTTTCCGCATCAATCCACCCGCCCGTGCGATGGTGGTGACTGAAGAAGAGATCATTCCCCCTCAGGCCCAAGTGGTCGAAGGTGATGGGATCATTGAGGATGGTCCAGCTAAAGCCATCCCTGTCGACGAAGATAATCTCGATCTCCCGCCGCCGCCCAAAGCAGTTCCTGTCGAGGAAGACGATGTCCCTTCATTGCAAGAGCTTCCACCTGGAGGCCTGCCTGATACGCCGCCCAATGCCCGTCGAGACGGGATAGTGCCTAGTCAGCCACTGCAGCCGCTGAATCCACAGGATCCCTTACAAGATCCTAATGCCCAGCAAGGGCAGAACGGCGGTCAACAAGGGCAGCAGAGTGGCCCACCGAAAGCGGTCCCTGTGGAAGAGTAAAAGACGCGTGTCTGAGTTTCCACGTCAGCCCGCGCATGATTGGTTGAACTGGTCTCGTTGTTAGGTTGGCAAGTCTGAGCTGTCGAAAGAGACAAGGCAGACTCCCGTGAAGAAGCCTGCCTTGTCTATGGGTTTGGGTTTTGTGTTAGGGGTAGATCGTGGTGCGAGAATCCTGAGGATTCTTTGTGTTGGGGTAATCGTTTGCCTAGACCATGCGGGAGGCCAGCATCTCACGCTGATAGACCAGCTCTCTAGGGATGGAATTGTGTAAGCGGAGGAAGAGTTCACTCTGGGAGACCAGCTCCTGGAACCACTCTTCTGGATTGATCGCCATCACGCGCTTGAAATCTTCTTCACTAAAGCCATCCATGCCGTCGGTATCGATATCCTTGTACTCAGGAATCCAGCCGATGCCGGCTTCGATAGCGTGACCAGTACCTTCGCAGCGTTTCACGATCCATTCGAGCACACGCATGTTCTCGCTGAATCCTGGCCAGAGGAACTTGCCATCCTCATCCAGGCGGAACCAGTTTACGTGGAAGACGCGTGGCAGGCGGGAGATGTGCTTGCCCATGTTGATCCAGTGGCGGAAGTAGTTGCCCATGTTGTAGCCGCAGAATGGCAGCATGGCCATTGGGTCGCGTCGAACCTGGCCGATGGCGCCAGCGGCAGCAGCGGTGGTCTCGGATCCCATGGTGGCACCGATGTAGACACCGTGGTGCCAGTTGAAGCCTTGATAGACGAGCGGCATAGTGGTCTTGCGGCGGCCACCGAAAATGATGGCGGAAATAGGGACACCCTCAGGGTTCTGCCAGTCAGGGTCGATGGTTGGGCACTGGCTGGCTGGGGCGGTGAAGCGGGCGTTCGGGTGAGCGGCTTTGACGCCGTTCTTGCCGTCTTCCGGAGTCCAGTCGTTGCCTTGCCAGTCGATCAGGTGAGCTGGTGGCTCCTTGGTCATGCCTTCCCACCATACGTCACCGTCATCAGTGAGGGCTACGTTGGTAAAGATGCAGTTCTCTTTCATGGACTCCATCGCTGTCGGGTTGGAATCATAGGAGGTGCCAGGTGCTACGCCGAAGTAACCAGTCTCCGGGTTGATGGCGTGTAGACTGCCGTCCTCATGAGGCCAGAGCCAGGCGATGTCATCACCCACGATCGTGGTTTTCCAGCCCTCCTTCTCGTACTTCTCTGGAGGCACGATCATGGAGAGGTTGGTCTTGCCGCAGGCAGATGGGAAAGCGCCAGTCACATAGCGTTTTTCACCCGTCGGGGACTCAAGGCCTAGGATGAGCATGTGTTCGGCCATCCAGTCGTGTTCACGGGCGATGTTGGAGGCGATGCGGAGCGCCAGGCACTTCTTGCCGAGCAGGGCATTGCCGCCGTAACCGGAGCCGTAGGAGGCAATCTCACGGGAGTTAACGAAGTGGACGATGTATTTCTCATCGTTACATGGCCATGGCACGTCTTCCTGACCTTCCTCCAGTGGCATGCCTACGGAGTGAAGGCAGGGAATGAAGAAACCTGGCTTGGTGCGGCGGGATTCGATCTCGCCAAATGCTTCTTTCTCAAGGCGGTCTAACACGTGGCTACCCATGTGGGCCATGATGCGCATGTTGATCACCGCGTAGGCAGAGTCGGTGACCTGCACGCCGATCTTGGCGAGCGGGGAATCAAGTGGGCCCATGCAGAAGGGAACCACATACATGGTGCGGCCACGCATGGAGCCTTTGAAGACCTCAAGGATCTTCTTCTTCATTTCGTATTCCTCTACCCAGTTGTTAGTCGGGCCGGCCTGATCCTTGCTCTTGGTCGCGATGAAAGTGCGTTCCTCAACGCGGGCCACATCGGAAGGAGCAGAGCGGGCGAGGAAGGAATTCGGGCGTTTTTCAGGGTTAAGGCGTGTGAGAGTGCCTTTCTCTACGAGTTCATCAGTGAGTTGGGTCCACTCCTCGTCAGAGCCATCACACCAATGGATATCCTTTGGCTCGCAGAGGTCCACCATCTTGGTGATCCATTTGGTGAGGGCTTTGTGACGCGTGGGAATTTCAAAATTCATAATGTTGATAGAAACAAGTATGACTCAGTATGACAATCTAAGAGGCTGATTTTGCGGTTTTTTTTGGCATGGGCGACGATGCTGCACAGTGCAAAGAAATTGCCATTCAGGCTGAGATGACCTATCCATGGTCATGATCAGGTGGATGGCAGTGCTTTATATGTCCTTGATGGTACAGGTCTGGTCGCAAACAGCGGCGGGAATTGTGCTCTATTGCGAAAAGCCGGATGGCGTATGGGTGCTGGTGGCAGATCACAAGATGGGCAAGCGTGGTTTTGCCTCATTTGGCGGTAGCTACGAAAAGGGGGAGACTTACCAGGAGACTGCAGCTCGGGAAACGAGTGAGGAAACAAGAGGCTACTTCAAGCAGGAGGATTTGCTGAAGGGGATCGCTGGCCAGAAGGGGGTGGATTATCTCATTTACCGGATGTTCTTCCTTAAAGTTCCTTTTGTGGAGGCGGCGGAAATTGAGAAACGTAAGGGGGCCGGAGTGATGGATGAAAGGTTCGACTATGTTTGGGTGCCGGAAAAGGAGCTCAGCCGTTATTTCGGTGTTGTGGCGGATCTCCAAACTCCCTTGAAGCTGGATCCTGCTTATCTTCCCAAGAAGGCCAAGACGGACTATTACTGGAGGCTCTGGCTGGGACAAATGGCTGAAGCGCAGCGACGGGGAGCTTTTCCGTGGCAGAAGAAGAAAGCGGGATTGCCGTAGGGGTGAGCATGGGGTAGGAGTCTTTGCAGCAAGGATGATTTCGATTAGCGATGGATTTGCGGCGTCTGGAAGATTGGCCGAAGAGATCCGGGGAGTATTCTCCGATAATGGGCTATTGTCCAAATCTCCGGACTTTGCCTATCGCCCTGAACAGCAGCAAATGGCCTATGAGGTGGCCTCCGCGCTGGAGGAGTCCCGCGTGCTCTCCGTGGAGGCGGGTACGGGTGTGGGTAAGAGCCTGGCCTACTTGATCCCGGCGGTGAAATTCGCCATCGAGAGTGGGCGCAAGGCGATCATTTCCACCCACACGATCAACCTGCAGGAGCAGCTGATGGGGAAGGATATCCCGATCGTGAAGAAACTGCTCAACGAGGATTTTGATGCCGTCCTGCTGAAAGGACGCCAGAACTACATCTGCCCCGTGCGTCTACGCATCGCGATGGATCAGCAGGGAGATCTTTTCACCAGCAGTGAGGTGGAGGAGCTCAAGGCGATCTGGGACTGGGCCGAGGGAACGACCGGGGGGACACTCAGCGAGCTGGACTTCCAGCCCAGCATGAAGGTGTGGGGCCAGGTCTGTAGTGAGGCGCATATCTGTACCCAGCGTACCTGCGGGGTGAGAGGCAATTGTTTTTACCAGCAAGCGAGGCGCCGGGTGGAAAAGGCTCAGGTCGTGGTGGTGAATCATACGCTGTTCTTTTCTTTGTTAGATGCCGGTATCGAGGAGCGTGATGAGCGGGATATGGGCTATATTTTTCCGAATGACTTCGTGATCTTTGATGAGGCTCACACGCTGGAGCACGTAGCCGCGACTCAGCTGGGCATGCGTTTGAGTCATGTGGGGCTGAAGTTCGACGTGGGCCGTCTCTATAATCGCAAGACAAAGAAAGGCCTGCTGAAGACTCTGCGCAGTGGTGAGGGAATCCAGGCTGCGGAGGAATTGTTAGATAGGGCGGAGGATTTCTTTGATGAGATCGCGGAGGCGGTCGAGTTTGGCGACTTTGGAAAAGAATTCCGCGTACGCAAGCCGGGGCTGGTGGATAACTGTCTGGCAGAGTCCCTGAGAACGCTATGGCTGGCGATCGAGGATGCTTCAGAGCGGCTGGAGAAGGAATCCAGCACCCGCAAGGAGCTGATGGAAGGCGCGCGCAAGCTACGTGAAACGCACGCCGCGGTGAAGATGTTTTTGGATCAGGAAGACGAGGAAAGCGTCTACTGGGTGCAGCGTGGAGGCAGGGACAATGATGCGCTCAGCCTGCATTCGGCGCCGATCAATGTGGCGGACCGCCTGCGTGACTCGATGTTCGGCAAGGGGCGCACCTGCGTGATGACCAGTGCCACACTGAGCGCGGGAGAGGAAGACATGAGCTACTTCCGCAGGCGCATCGGTGCAGAGAAATCCAAGGCAGTGCAGATCGGTAGTCCCTTCGACTACAAGAAGCAGATGGAGATCTACGTGATGCAGTCCATGCCAGATCCTGGAACGCCTGATTATGAGAAGGCGTTGGTACACTGGATCGGCCGCGTGCTGAAGTACACCGAGGGCAAAGCCTTCGTCCTCTTCACCAGCTACAAGACCATGCGCAATGTGGCGGAGGAAATGGAGGACTACTTCGATGAAATGGGCTGGCGTCTGTTAGTCCAGGGAGACGGCATGCCGCGCCACAAGATGATCGAAACCTTCCGCAAGGATGTCCACAGCGTGCTTTTTGGAACCGATAGTTTCTGGGCCGGGGTAGACGTGCCGGGCGAGAGCTTGAGTAATGTCATCGTGACCCGCCTGCCATTCGCCGTGCCGGATCACCCGCTGGTGCAGAGTAAAATCGAAGCCATCGAGGAAGAGGGCGGCAACGCCTTCATGGACTACTCCGTGCCCGAAGCCGTCATCAAACTCAGGCAAGGCGTCGGCCGCCTGATCCGCTCCGAGAAGGATTCCGGCATGGTCGTCATCCTCGACAACCGCGTCGTCACCAAACGCTACGGAAAGACTTTCCTCAAAGCCCTGCCAGATGCGAAGGTGAAGATCGTTAAGGAGAAGTTTTAGGAATGGAAGAGTTCGTTCTAGAATTAGGGGAGGATGGCTCGGAACTCTATTATGTGAGTGAAGGTTTTCTGAGGCTTTGTTTGTACACAGAGGTGAAGATGTCCATTGCTCAAGCTTTTGACCAATTGTTGGAGAGGTTTTCTGAACCAGTTATCAAGTCAGTGGTTGTGGACTTGGGTTCCCAGCATGATCTTACAGGCCTGCCATGTCACTTATTTGAATCGGTTTTAGATCTGCAGATTACTGGATCAAGGGACGTAGACGTCGCACCGTTGTTATCACAAACAAAACAGTTAGAGAATCTCGTTATAAGAGGGGCAACAAGGGTTGAGAGATCTATACCCTCTCTAATGGTTCTCAGTGTTGAGATGGATGAGTGTAACGGATGGCATATAGATTTAACTAATTTCCCCAATATTAAAGGTCTTATACTTGAGTTACAGAGTGAACTGCCTCGAGTGCTGGAATCAAATACAGTAAGTTCTCTAAGTCTGTATTTTAAAGAACAGTCATCACTGAATCTCGACTTGTTAAAGTTGCCTGCGCTCGAATCATTAACACTTGAAAAAGTGAAAGCCCTCGAGGCTAAACTACTCTGTAATCAATTGAAACAGGTTGTTTCATATGGCTCTCTGCTACTTGAGGAATGTCAGGAGAAATTTCCTGCAGGTGCCGAGTTAATTGATGTTGCCACTACTTAGGTTTTTGCAGGGATATGTTCATTCGGAAATAGCATTGAGATTGAATTACCACGCATCATCTAAGCCGACGACTGAGTGTATTGGTACGAGTCTACTCAGGATCTGGAGCGTGACGTGGAATCTCCCGACATTGAAGAAGGTATCTATACCGTGTGGGATGCCGAGGGGAAGGTGCTAAAGCTGCAACTATGCGAGCCAGTGAAAAAAGGCTGGTTTTCAAGATCCATTTCTAAGGGAGTTATCACGGCGACTGGCAAGTATGACTTTGAGGCAATGCGCACTGAGATCGCTAAAGGCTTGGAGATTGATGTGAACTCCTTGCCTGAGGAGGCGCCAGCTTTAGTAGAGCATTTCTGTTCATCTAAGCCGGCTGAAAAGTAAAGTGTGCGCCCATGCTAGATGAGCGCACAAGGCAAGAGGGGAAAGACTAGTTCGTATAACGCAGGATGTCCTTGGCCCAGATTTCGTAGCCTTCGGTGGAGAGGTGAATGCCGTCGAAGAAGATCTTTTTGTTAGGCTGCCCTTGTTCGTCGAGGAGCTGCTGGTTGATGGAGCAGCGGATGACCTTTTTACCGTCGCAGAGGGAGTCGGTGAGATCATTGGCCTGGCTGCAGAGGTTCTGCATAGGGGAGCCTCCGCGCAGGCGGGGGAAAATATCATAAAGCAGGATGGTGGTGCCTGGGCAATGCTGCTGCACGGTCTGGATGATGGCCTCGGTGCCGAGGTAGATCTCGTAGGGCGTGTGGAGTGATGTGGCGTTATTGGTGCCGATCATGAGGACGGTGAAATCGGGATCGAGGTTTTCCAGGTTTCCGTTCTGCAGGCGGTAGAGCAGGTGCTGGGTGCGGTCTGAACCGATTCCGAAGTTGGCAGCCATTCTGTCCCTGAAGTATTTGTCCCAGAGCTCTTGGCCGTCGGTCTTACACATTTTGTTAGATTGCCAGTAGTGGGTGATGGAGTCGCCGATCATGAGGATGTCCACTTCTCCTTGCTTGGCGCGTTCATTGAACTTGGCTTGGCGCTCACTCCAGAGATCCCAGTGTTTTTTGTGGGCTGGTGTAGCTGCCTCCACTTGTGGTGTGTCCATCAGGTCCTTCATTTCGTAGACATTGAAAATGATGCCCTCTTCGATGTAGGAGGCGTAGCCGCCCTCAAAGAGGATGGCGACTTTGCCCTCCTTGGTGATGGAGAGGTCTGAGTAAGCAGAAGAGTAGGGGTGGATACGCTTGCTATAGGGCCAGGTCTTGCCGCCGTCGTCAGAGATGCGGATGGTCATGTCAGTGCGTGCGCTACGTGAGGCAGGGTTGGAGAAGATCAGGCGCTGTGGCTTGGAATAGTCACGAATGACGGAGCCTTGGCAGCGTGGTCCGGGGAGATTGAAGTCGTGCTTCATTTCCGTCCAGGTGGCACCACCGTCGGTGCTGGTGCGTACACCGCGTACCTTCTGACTGTGGGTCTGCATGCGCATGTTGTGGTAGAGAAGGTCCGGCGCAACTTCGGCGATCTGGCTCTCGTTGCTGCCATCGGCTGCGGAGGTGCCGAGCTGCCAGGTTTTACCCAAGTCATCAGAGTAGAGGGAATGGGCGCGGTAGATGCTTTTTCCGTTCTCAAACGTGGAATGGTTGGCCGGAGCGACGAGACGCTTGGCGTGTTTGCCCTCTCTGATCTGAATGCCGGAGCATGGGCCAGTGGCGTACCAGCGCCAGTTCTCCGGATAAATGTTAGAAGCAATGTCACGCGGTTCGGTCCAGGTTTTACCGTCGTCATCAGAGTGCTGGATGAAGATGCCGCGGCGGCCTTTGCCGGCCATAATAGCTCCCTCGTGGTGGTCGGAGGTGCAGCTGAGAAGGAAGATGCGGCCCGTGTCTTGCTCGACGATCGGGCATGGGTTGCCCGCGACGTGCTTGCCGTAGTCATAAATCACCTGCAGAGGAGACCAAGTCTTGCCGCCATCGGTTGAGCGCTTGAGGACTATGTCGATATTGCCGTGGTCGCCTGCGTGGTCTTTACGTCCCTCGCAGAAGGCAAGCAGGGTGCCGCTCTTGGTAGTGACGAGTGCAGGGATGCGGTAGCTGGCGTAGCCTTCCTGACCGCAGGCGAAGAGGTGGTTAAGCTTGGCAGGCTTGGTAAATGTACCAGTCACTAGGAACTCTTTGACTAGTATCTGTCCTCGGTGAGGGCGTAGTGCTACGTGTGAGAGGTCCGCCACGGTGTAAGGGCGCTCTGCAACAGTCTGGCCGTCGATCTGGAAGGTGATCTTCCCGTCCTTGCTCTCGGCTGCAAGGGTGAAGGGCTTGCCTGCCACGACCTTTGCGTCGAGTTGCTGGAAGCCGCCGAAGCCTGAGCCCTCCAGGAAAAGGGTCTGTCGGTTGCTGTCAAAGCCGAAGAAATCATTGCCGATGATGATACCGGCTGCGGTATGCTTGACCTCTTTCAGAATCAGCGTGGCGGAGATGGTGAACTCAGAGCCGTTGGTGAGCAGCTTCATGCCTAAGGTTTGGCCAGGACCCTTGCCTGTGACAGCTGCTTTCTCTTCTTTCCAGGATGAGCCTTTCTTATAGGCGTTTTCGGTGATTTCACCGTCTTTCACCAAATAAAGCGTTTCGGCCTGAAGGAGGACAGGAAGGCATATGGTGAGTATGAGTGTGATCCATTTCATATGCTCTAGGGTACGGGATCTGTCACCATCCGTATCATCAGACGAATGGTTTATTTTTAGACCAGTTTGGTGTCAGGGTACACCATCCCTAGGCAAAATGCGAGTCTGCAAATGAGACAGACGGCTTTAGCTAAGACTCCGGTAATCCCCGTCCCGCAGAGTCAGACCCTCAGCATCGAGACGCTCCAGGGTGGGCATGAGGGTTTTACGGGTGGCGCCGGTGGCTTGGCGGATCTCACTGGCGGTGGCTTTGCCAGTGGACTGGATGTGCGAGAGGATACTCTTCTTGAATTCCTCATACACCGAGGCTTCGAGCACGGCCTTCGGGTCAAGCTCGATGACTTGGCCGGAGCGGATGAGGAAGGTGAGCACCTGCTTGCTGTCCTTGTCCGGTGCCAGTTCGACAACGGGCGGCGGCGTGAGGCCTGATCCCTTGAGTGTGCTGAGCATTTTGTCCGCGATGGGCTGGAGCTTTTCCGGTAGTTCTAGAGAGTGCTCTTGAGAAGCAATGCCATCACCTTTGGAGCTATAGCCGTTTGCCAGGAGATGTTTCTGGATTTGTTCTAACAAGTCAGCCGGAGCCTTGCTGGATTTGGCGAGGGCTTTGCGCCAGGCCTCAATGGGCATGGAGGGTGCATCCGGGTTCTGCTGATGGTAGTCGGTGACGAGTTGTCCAGCTTGAGTGGTGACCTGCTGCCACCAGTCAGAGTCTAACAGCCAGTTACCACGCTGGGTGGCTTTCTTCTGTTTCACCACTTGCTCACAGGTCTTGCTGAAGGTCTCTGTGGTGAATGGGGTATTCGGAATACTCTTGGTGGTGGAGAGGAAGGGTGTCTTGCGAAGCTCGGAAAGGATGACCGTACGGAGGTTGGTTGGGTCTTCGGATCTCTCTGTGAGGAAGGCGGCACGATCCTCGGAGCGGAAGAGGCGCGGCTTGGCATTGGCATCCAGGATGATGCCTCCGGCGAGCGTTCCTTGCTGGGCGCCGTCGCGGAGTACGAAGCGGTCTCCGGTGCAGGCGGCGATAGGCTCTTCCAGTCGCAGCTGGGCAAAGCAGGCCTCACCAGGATGCAGTGAGGGCTGGGAGTGAAGGACGATGCGGGCGCGGGTGCGGGAGGTGCCGTGATGCAGGATCACGGTCTCGGTGTTTTTCAGCACGCGCTTGGTGGCCGTTTGACCTGTGATCGGGCGCTTGTCCCGCTGCAGCTGCACATCCAGCGTAAGGGGGGGCTGGAGATAGCCGGGAGTCGTGATGACGCTGCCGCGCTTCACTCCTGGCTTGCCCTTGCTGGAGAGCGGGAGATCGGGAAGGTTTAGCGCGGTGCGGGTGCCGCTGCTGACGGTGTCGAGAGATTGGTTGTGGTTCTGGGCATTTCGCACGGTGCAGTCCAGTCCCTGTGGCAGACAGACCAGCTGGTCGCCTTTATGGAAATCACTACCTGTTAGGGTGCCTGTGACTACAGTGCCCACGCCGGTGGGGGAGAAGGCACGGTCCACGGAGAGACGTGGATTGAGCGAGCTGGAGTTGTGATTGATGCCGACTGCGAGCTTGAGGATTTCCTCCTTGAGCGCATCGATCCCCATACCTGTGATGGAAGATACGGGAACGATGGGAGCCTCTTCCAGAGTAGTCCCTAACAGCTCCTCGCGTACCAGCTCAACGGTGAAGTCCAGGTCCTCGGCAAGGTCTGCCTTGGTGAGGGCGATGATGACGTTCTTGACGCCGAGGTAATTGAGGATGTGCAGGTGTTCCTCGGACTGGGGCATCCAACCGTCGTCGGCAGCGACGATGAAAAGGGCGATGTCCAGCGAGCCAACACCGGAGACCATGTTGTTAACGAAATCTGCGTGGCCTGGCACGTCGATCAGGCCGATTTCATACTTTCCCAGAGTCAGGTGGGCGAAGCCCAGCTCGATAGTGACACCGCGTGCTTTCTCCTCGGGGAGTCGGTCTGGGTCCGTTCCTGTTAGAACTTTAACGAGGGAGGATTTTCCGTGGTCGATGTGTCCGGCTGTTCCGAGAATGAGATGCATGATTACAGAGAGAGCAGTTTGCTTTACGCTTCTACGCGGGCGACGATGCGGGCTTTTTCAAAATCAAAGGGAGTCATTTCCAGCTGGACGGTTTCGTTTGGCTGGAGGGAATCGCGCAGGTCGGCATTCTTCTTCTGCAGGTGGCCGAGCACGACCTTTCCATTGGGGAGCTTGACGAGGAAGGTCATGTTGTCCTCGCGTTTCTCGAGGATGGTGCCAGTGGTGGAGATAGGTGCGTCTTTCATGGGACTCGTTATTGGTGAATTGTTAATCGTTAATTGGGGGGGCGACGCTGGGGCGTCGGTTTTTTAAAGTGTTTAATGGATGTCTCGCCAGCTGACGAGGGAGGAAAGTGGGGGAAAGCCGTCGTGGTGCCAGATGAGTGGCGGCTGCTGGCCCTCGCCCAGTGAGCAGATGCGCGGAGGGGAGAGAGGCTCGACTTCTTCTAACAGTTCATCCAGTGGTTCCAAGGCGATGGTGGAGAGATATTGGGTTTCGCTGCCCAGTTCACTGAGGTCCACCGGCCAGGGGCGGACGTAGACGGTGCGGTTCAGCGGGGAGGGGACGAGATGCGCGTTGTTCTCGAAAATGATGGTCCAGGCGGTGCCTTGCTTGCTTTCTAGCAAGAGGTAGTTCTCCGGTTCTACGGCAGCGTGGTAGCGGTAGGTCTCGCGCAGGTTGGAGATGGCACCAGATTCGGAAACGGAGATGGGACCACGAGGGTTATCCTCTTCAAAGCGCTGCATGGCGGTGGCCAGCATACGGGCGAATTCCTGCGGGGATTCCTTCACGTAGACGGTGTGGAGGGAGAGGCAGCCTTGCTGGTTGAACAGGCCGATGTCGCGTGCGGCCTTGGTGGCGGCATCCGTGCTGGGCTGCTCGATGAGGCCGATGCTGAGTTTATGGCCGTGGGGTATGAAGCGTTGGTGAGCGCTGAGGCGGGAATGGATCGCGGCGATGGCTTCGTCCGACCCGATGGCGACGACAGCCTTGGCCTTGGATAGGGTAGCTTGGTCGAGCCGAGGGCTGAGAGTGAGCAGAGGCTGGAGCTCCGCTGGGAGTTTACCGGCAAATTCTTCTACCTCCGGAAGGCCGCTGGAGGGGAGTTTGACGATGTTCTCCGCTCCAAGCAGCAGCCCACGCAGGATGCTCTGAAGGGCGGCGTGCGGAGTATTGCCACTGACCACATGGACGACGGGGCTGAGCGGGACCGCTTTGCTACGGATATCTCCATAAGGGACGAAGGCGTCCAGCGCCTCGTCATGCTGCAGCTCCAGCGTGACCCAGTCGATGAGGTCGTCTGCGGAGAATTCGCCGAGGAACGCTGTGTAGTCTGCACAGATTGTGGCGAGGATGTCTGCTCGTTGCTGGGTGGTCATAGTGCTCAAGAAAGACTCTGCACAGCCCGGGCGGCTTGTCTAGTGTGAGAGTGGGGGATTAACACCAAAAATCAGATGGCAGAGCGTGGAACGATGATGCAAGCTACAACCAATGAAGCTAGTAAGTGAGCCTATCAGTGATTATGATCTTTTCTTGGATGTTCTAAATTTCGGTAGAGAGGTACTTCGGATAAACAATATTCCAGAATGCCCAGAAGCGTGTGAGCGAGAAGTGAAAAGGATTAGTCATCTTCTAAGCGATACAGTTGAAAAACCATTTACATTGTCGTTCACCGGGAAAAATAAGTCCGCTATCGGCTTGGTATACGCGATACTACTCAAAAATTCTTTTGGGTGGAATGTCGTCCAAGTGAGGCATGAGAAGCAGAAAGGAGAAGATGCTGTAGACGCAGTAGTCAGCCCTGATGGAAGATACTGCGTATATCCAATTGAGATCGTTTATTGGGAGTCTACAAAGCAAGACAATGAATCTCTGAGGGTTTACGAGGCTATCAAAAACTCGCAACTACCTGATGTCCCCCGAAATAGTTTTAGCAAAATAGGCGGACACCCCAGGGGGCGCTGCTACTAAGACTACTCATCTCATGATTGGAAGTGGTAGACTCACCTCGACAACGTCTCATCCGCCGACCTCGAACAGCCTCTGGGGATGGCAGAGGGGTCACGGCCGATGAGGGTGAAGGAGCGTTCGTCGTGATAAGTGGCGAGGTCCTGGGTGCGGATGGCGAGCACGGAGTGGAGGTTGGCGAGGTCGTAGATGTGAAGGTAGCCGGTTTCGCCGGGCTTGACCTGCGCTCCGGTCTCTGGGTTGACGACTTTGATGCGGGTCCATGGTGGGCCGCTGTGGGGGCGGTCGATCTCCCGGGTGTAGAACTGGGAGCTGAGCTCGGTCATGGAGTATTCGTTCCAGATGCGTGAGGCGGGAAGTCCCAGCTTTTCCTCAAAGAGTGCGTAGAGTTCCTTTTTGGAGAGACTGCGACCTGAGCCTTTGTAGCCGCCGGTTTCCATGGCCCAGCTGCCGTCTGGAAGCTCAAGCGGTTCATCAATGCTCTCGAAAAGGTGGAGGAAGGCGAGGGCGGTGCCGAAGATGGTGATGGGCGAGCCTTGCTGGATAGCCTGGCGGATCTTTGCGATGGAGATGTGGCCCTCGCGGATGAGGAAGGTGGCCTCTGGTGCAAAATGGTCGCGCAGTGTCTGCATCATGTGCACGAGAGAAGAGTGGGGCATTTCCTCGGGCGGCTGGGAAAGGATGAGGCAGTTGTAGATGGCGGGCAGGCCGGCGTCCTTCCATCCCTCGATGATGGATTTCTCGTAGAGGCTGGTGTCCTGGAAGTAGTGAGTGCCCTGGGTCTCACCGGTCGTGCCGGAAGTTTTGAAGTGCTTGCCGCGCTTTTCTTCCGGCAGGCAGGTGGGATTGTTGGTGGATTTAAAGGCGTCTGTCGGTACGGCAGGGATATCCTGCCAGTGAAGCTCCTCAGACGGGGAGATACCATGGGCATCGCAATAGGCGCGGTAGGGGGCGTTGTGCGCGTACTGATAGGCGAAGATTTTCTTGGCGAGGCTGTCGAAGTCCCATTCCTGGGGGGATTCGTTAGAAATGGCTTCTATCAGTTCTGCTGTAATGGCTTCTATCTCCATGGTTTAGCAATGTTAGGGGTGCGAAAAAGATTGAGGAAATGAGTGGCAATGTATTGATACTTATGCTTCTATGTTAGTGTATCGTTTTTCTCTGCGGCACTCTGTTTTTGGGGTGTGCTTTGGCGATGCATCCTACTACCACAAAGTAGAATCACCAAGACAATGTATCCAGTATCTGATGTGGTGAGAATGAAGTCACTGGGCAAAGCCGCCGGGTTTGTCTCGCCGGTCCTGCGCTTCGTCTCCACACGGCAAGGTACGGGCTGCACCCTGCTGGTCTGTTTGGCCGTCCTTAGCGACTGCCTTGATTGGTGGGTGGCTGGCATTATCTTGGCTGCTGGTCTGGTGAGGGAATCCTCTCTGCGCCAGAGTCTTTCTGATAAGACCCTCACCCTCGCCAAGTCCGTGTACGCGGGTAGCGTCATGCTGGTGGTTGTCATGGCTCTGAAGCCTTCTGGTCTAGTTTCCGAGTTGACGGGACAGCCGCAAGTTCTGGCTCTTAGTTTGCTGGCTACAGTTCTCGGCGCGGGTGGGGCGATCTTTCTCGGAATAGAAGTTTATCTTTCTCTATCTCATTGTCCATGTATGCATGAAGGCAAAGATAGTAAGGGATATCTCAGCTGCAGCGTCTGTCAGGATGGCACAGATCTCTTGAACCCGATGATAAATGCTGCTAGCATACTCCGTAAAAATGTTGGAGTTACTTGACTTTAGGGTCTTTCGGCTTCATCATAACATCGCTGCTGCTTTTGTAGCCTTTTCGCCCAAAATCATTCAATAAAAGAACTTTTTATGAAAAAATCTCTCGTATCCATGATGTCCGTGGCATTCTGCGGTCTGGTGACGTCATGTTACCCACCTTATCCGCCATCTCCGTATGATCGTCCGGTGCCAACAGACCGTGTAGATCCTGCGCAGAGAACAGCAACCGTAGGTGACGATGCACAGCGCCAGCTCGAAGAGGCACGCCGCCGCTTGGAGCAGCAAGAGGCTATGGGAAATGCAGGTGGTGGCCAAGCCGGCACCAACGTTGACCCGACTCCAACGCCCAATCCTACTCCCGGTACTTATCAGTACGCAGATCCAGTTCCAGGGAAGGCAGGCTATGTCTTTAACCCGTACACCAAGAATCAGGTAGACGTGCGCGGTATCCCAAGCGGCACCCTCGTTCGCGATCCTCACGATCCGAACCCAGCTCACAAGTTCCGTGTGCCTTAAGGGATAGACACAATTAAATGTATCATTTTCGCGCCGAGTCTTGCAATCAGGGCTCGGCGCTTTTTATATCGCTGCACGATGTTCGAACGCGTGACCATATTAGGCCCGGGGTTGCTGGGTGGATCGGTGGCTTTGTCCGCCGTCAAAAAGCTATCCGGCTGCCAGGTGACCCTGTGGGGACGACGCGAGGAGCCGCTGAAGGTCGCTCAGTCCGTGGGCATCGAGTCCGTCACCACGGATCTCGAAGAGGCGGTTAAGGAGGCTGATCTGGTGATTTTGGCCACTCCAGTGGGAGTGATGCCGAAACTGGTGGAGAAGATCGTGGAAGTGGCCGGTGAGCGGGAAATCCTGCTGACCGATGTGGGCAGCGTGAAGCGCATGGTGCACGAGATGTTGGCTCCTACGCTCAAGGGTACCAAGATTCGCTTCGTCGGGAGTCACCCGATGGCGGGTTCCGAGCAGACTGGCATGGAAGCCGCGAAGGACGATCTGCTGGATGGTGCCACTTGTCTAGTGACCAATGACGGCGGAGTGGATGAGGATAGCGTCAAGCAGGTGGAGGCCTTTTGGCTGTCACTGGGCTGTCGGGTACGCCGCATGACTGCTGAGGATCACGACTACGCCGTAGCGCGCGTCAGTCATTTCCCGCATGTGCTTGCCTGTGTGGGCGCGACCGTGGGGCTGGCTTTTGATGACATTGCCGACTTGTGCGGCGGAGGAATGCGCGATACGACCCGCGTGGCGGGAGGGGATCCGACCCTCTGGACTGAGATTATGATGGAGAACCGGGATGCTCTGCAGCGCTCCATGCGTGAGAGTATCGGTGATCTGGTCAAGCTGATGGACATGCTGGAGAAGGAAGACCGGGAGGCACTGCACGCCTATCTGGATGAGGCGAAGAAACGCAGAAGTCTGATCTAAAATTTTCAAACACGAAGAATCATGGAAAGTATTACACTGGAGCCGATCAAGAAGATCGAGGGTGAGATTCACCTGCCGGGCTCGAAGAGTCTTTCTAACAGGGCCTTGTTGTTGGCGGCTCTGGCAGAGGGAAAGACAGAGATTACCAATTTGCTGGATAGTGACGACGTGCGCTACATGCTGGGTGCCTTGAAGCAGCTCGGTGTGGACTATGAACTCTCTGAGGATGGCACCCGCTGTGTGGTCACAGGTAAAGGTGGTCCGCTGACAGATGCTGGCAGCTATGAGCTCTATCTGGGAAATGCGGGTACAGCGATGCGCCCACTGAGCGCGGCGCTCTGCCTGGGCAAAGGCGAGTTTACCCTGACTGGTGAGCCTCGCATGGAGGAGCGCCCGATCGATGCTCTCGTGGATGCGATGCGCCAGGGTGGTTGCCAGATCGACTACTTGAAGAGCGAAGGCTATCCGCCGCTGAAGATCACTGCGGATGGATTTGCCGGTGGTAAGATTTCCATCGATGGTTCCATTTCCAGCCAGTTCCTGACCGCGGTTTTGATGTCTGCTCCCTTGGCGAAGGCCGATACAGAGATTGAGATCGTAGGCGAGCTGGTGAGCAAGCCATACATCGATATCACCATCCACACGATGGCTCAGTTCGGTGTGACTGTGGAGAATGACAACTACGAGCGCTTCCTTGTGAAATCCGGCCAGACCTATCAGGCTCTGGGTTCCTTCCTCGTTGAGGGTGATGCCTCATCAGCTTCCTACTTTCTTGCCGCCGCTGCTATCAAAGGTGGCCGCGTGAAGGTGACCGGTATTGGCAAGAAGAGCATCCAGGGTGATGTGCGTTTTGCCGATGTGCTGGAAGACATGGGTGCCAAAGTGGAGTGGGGTGATGACTACGTGGCAGTCGAGAGCGGTAAGCTGACTGCTGTGGATCAGGATATGAACCACATCCCGGATGCTGCCATGACTATCGCGACCACGGCCTTGTTTGCCGAGGGAACCACGGCGATTCGCAACATTTACAACTGGCGCGTGAAGGAAACTGACCGTCTCTTCGCCATGGCCACGGAGCTCCGCAAGGTGGGTGCCGAAGTCGTAGAAGGTGAAGACTTCATTGAAGTGACTCCTCCGGCTGAGCTCAAGCATGCAGCGATCGATACCTATAACGATCACCGCATCGCGATGTGTTTCTCCCTGCTGGCTCTCGATCCTGTGTCGGTAACTATCAATGACCCGGGCTGCACGGCGAAGACCTTCCCGGATTACTTCGAAAAACTAGAGAGCGTCAGCGTACGCTAAGGAAAGGCAGTAGTGATGGAGAATATAGCAATTGCAATCGACGGACCGGCTGCCTCCGGCAAAAGCACCGTGGCAAAGACCTTGGCCAAACGCCTGGGTTTGATCATGGTGAACACGGGGGCCATGTACCGTGCTGTGGCATGGGCAACGATTCAGAAGGACGTAGATCCTGCTGATAGCGAGGCTGTGATCAAGATGTTAGGCGAGGTGGAGTTCAGCTGTGGCGTGAGCGACAACCTGTCCACCATCCTAGTAGATGGAGTCGATCCCGGAGACGCGCTACGCCAGGACGCCGTGAACCAGCGTGTGTCCAAGGTCGCCGCCATTCCTGAGGTGCGTGAGCTGCTGGTGCAGAGACAACGTGATTATCTGCAGCTGGGCAGTGTGGTGATGGAGGGCCGTGACATCGGCTCCGTGGTGTTCCCGGATACTCCGTTTAAAATTTATATCGATGCCAGCGAGGAAGTTCGCAGGCAGCGCCGTGCCGCTGAGGGAATCGTAGACGAACTCGGTAAGCGCGATGAGGAAGACAGCAAGCGTAAGACGGCTCCACTCGTGGTCGCTGAAGGCGCGGTCAAGATCGACTCCAGTGAACTGAGCATTGAGCAGGTGATCGAGCGTGTGCTCGAAATCCTCAAGGAACGCGGGGCTCCAGCAGAGCTGTTAGGGAACTAATTTTAAAATCTGAAACTATCTATGAAGACGGTATACTGGATCGGGTATTTGTTTTTCAAGTGCGCCGGAAAAGCATTCTTCAACCGCCGGATCATCAATGAGGAGAAGCTTGTTGAGGATGGCGGCGTACTGATGTGCGCCAACCACGAGAGCTTTTTGGATCCTCCGCTGATTGGTATTTCTTACCCGGAGAACGTGACCTATCTGGCCCGTAAGACCCTCTTCAAAGGTTTCTTCAAATGGCTCTACACCAACTGGGATGCTATCCCAGTGGATCAGGAAAATCCTGACATGACGGGGCTGAAGAATATCATCAAAGCGCTGAAGAACGGCAAGAAAGTGGTGATGTTCCCTGAAGGAGCTCGGACTCTCGACGGTAACCTCGGTCCTGCTCTGCCCGGGGTAGGTCTCATCGTGGCCAAGTCCCAGGCAACCGTGCAGCCGATGCGTATCTTCGGAGCCCGTGAGGCCCTGCCTCGTGGATCCGGCAAACTGCGCCGTTGCCAGATTGATGTCGTCGTAGGTGATCCGATCTACTTCACCAAGGAAGAGCTGAAAGAATACCGCGGCAAAGAAGGCTACCAGAAGATCTCCGAACGCATCATGGAAGCCATCGCCAAGATCGAGCGACCTGAGTTTAAGGAGGTTTAAAGAACAAAAGTGAATTTAACCATTCTACATCTGCCAATTGAGCCCCACTTAGGTGTTGGGCCTTTTAAGCTCGGAAGTACCCGTGAGGAAATCAGGCACTGTATGAAATTGGTTGGTTTCCCACTAGAGCGGGATAACGGTAGCATGGACTATTGTTGCTCATCTTCTATTCAGGTAGAATACGGAGATGATGACTTGGTTGATTTTGTCGGTACATCTTACGATGAGAGAATGCTTGTGACCTACAAAGGTCAGAATGTTTTTAAACTGAATGCCCGAGAGTTATTCGAGTTCATTAACGCCCATGAGGATGACCCATCGGAATATACTGATTACGAATATGTATTCCCCTCACAGATTGTGACATTATGGGACGCTGATTCACAGTACGACTATCTAGGTGGTGAACAAAAGCCTGTTTGGGCTCAAGTTGGTGTGGGTACCGAATCATACCTCAGAGCGATAAATGCAATCCACGATCGAAAAATTTAAGGAGGGGATTTTAAGTTATTTAATACATTAAAAAACCTTCTTGTCACCCAACGCCTCCACATCGAGCTGGAGGCGTTTGTTTTTTGTAGTGCGCAGGGAGACCTGCGCATCAAATGTTTTGGAGAGGTTCTCGGCGGTGATTGTCTGCTTGATGGAACCGCTGGCGAGAACACGGCCTTGCTTCATCAGCAAGGCATGGCTGAAGGGGGGAATGATTTCCTCCACATGGTGGGTGACGAGGATGATGCTTGGCGTTTCCTTCTGACGCATCAGCTGTTCGAGGAACTGGAGGAAATGCTCGCGAGCGACTGGATCCAGCCCAGCACAGGGTTCGTCCAATACGAGCAATTTGGATTCATTCATCAGCGCTCGGCCGATGAGAATACGCTGGCGCTCTCCCTGCGAGAGTTGTCCCCAGAGGCGATCTCGCAGGTGCCAGGCATCGATGCGATGCATGATCTTGATGGTCTTCTCGACATCTTCTTTTTCAGGCTTTTCCCAGAAATTGATAATGCCTTCACGTCCGGTCAGGACGACATCGGCCGCAAACTGGTCTTCCTCAATGCGGTGGGCCAGAGCCATGGATACCCAGCCAATGCTTTTGCGGATATCAAACCAGCCTTCATCGGCGTCTTCGGTGCCGCCTAGGGTGAATACTTCACCGGAGGTCGGATTCTCGTAGCCAGTTAGAATGCGGAGGAGCGTGGTTTTACCAGAGCCGTTTGGCCCCATGACGACCCAGTGCTGGTCTTCCCGGATCTCCCAGGAGGCGTTGTGAAGAATGGTTTCTTCACGCTCATAGGTAATGTTCCTCAGGCTGACCAGCGGTTCGGGCATTGCTTGTTAGAAGCTCTTAAGGAGTGCGATGAGCTGTTCCAGGGAGATGATGAAGTGGTCGGCGCCTTCCTGGACTTTTGGGCGCGGGGTGTAGCGGCCGAAGCCGATGAAGCTGTCCACTTCCGACTTGGTTTCAAGGTCGGATACGCCATCACCAATCATGATGACCTTCTTGGGAGAGAACTCTGCTTTGAGCTGGCGGATGATCTCAGGTTTACCGCCGTTGTAGGTGGTGGGGTAGGTGGCATCAAAGGAGATGTAGTTACCCTCATCATCCAGGTTGAGTGGGACTGCTTCAATGCGGTCTACTTCGAGGTGGGCAGCGAGTGGCTCAATGAGGCGCTTGAAGCCGCCAGAGAGAATGATCGGTGTCCAGCCTTCGGCTTTGAGCTGGTCGAGGGTTTCCTTGGCTGTCGGTTCGACAGTTTCAATGTAGAGCTGGGCCACTTTCTCACAGGTTGCCAGATCCGGCTGAATGATTTCCAGTCGACGGGCAAAGACTTCATCGAGCGGGATCTCGCCATTCATGGCTGCATTGGTGAGGGCCTCTACTTCGGAGAAGGTCTTCGGACCTTTGGCGCGTGCAAGCTCATCGATCCCTTCGATGGAGGAGAGGGTCGAATCACAATCGAAAACAGCTAGCTTCATGGAGCAGAAGCTAGCTATCACCCTACCGCATCGCGAGCGGGAATTTGGTCATTTGTGAATTAATTGATCTACCCAAGCAACTTGCCGTCCTTGGCGTCGGTGGCGTTGTGGTAGTGGCTGTGGTAGCTGCCGTCATCGTGCAAATCAATGATGGTGTAGCCCATCGGGGTGCCTTCATAGGAGTTATCTTTACCCGGGCTATCCATGTATTCCCACCAGTAACCACTGACAGAGCCATTGCAGTGGAAGTGGACGTTCTTGTAGGCCAGCTCATCACGGACGTGGATGTGGCCGCTGACGAAATGGACCGGACGCGCCTCGACCTTGGCCTCGACGAGCGGATTGACCAGTTCCTTCTGGCGTTCGCTCATGCCCTTGCCCAACAGGCTGCCGCCCATCATGATGGGCTGGTGGGAAAGGATGACGAGTGGCTTGTCTTTGTGTTCTTTGATTTCCTTGAAGTACCAAGCCTCTTGCTCCTTATCCAGTAGACCGCCATTGTTGCAGTCGAGCACGAGCACACGCCACTTGCCTAGGTCAAAGCCCATGTAACGATCCTTCTGCTTGAGGCGCTGGAGGACGTAGGGTTTACCGTACATCTTGTCGGTTTTCTCGGTCGCCCACCACATGTCATGGTTGCCGAGGGCGCTGACCATTTTGTGGCCCTTCAGAGGAGCGGCTACGTAGTCGTCCCATACTTTCCATTGTTCCAGGACACGCTCTCGTTTGATGTTTTTGTAGTCCGCGGCGTAGATGGAGTCGCCACCGTTGAATACCATATCTACGTGACCTGCTTGCTTAAGTGCGCTTTGTAAGAGTCTTTTGCAGCGCTCCGGAGCCTTGTGCTCCGGGCGGATGTGTAGATCCGTGATGTGCAGGATGCGTGTAGCACCCTCCGGTTTTTTAGGGACGGGCTGGTCAAAGTTGCGTCCAAACGCGGCGGTAGCAAGGCCTGAGCTGGCTGCGCCACCTGCGAGGATGGACTTGAGGAAGTTTCTGCGATTATTCATGATTGCGGTTAAGGTGTAATATGTTTCTCTAGAGAAACATGGTTGTCAAAATTAGACTACACGATTAATCGCAAAATTTGTCATGAATGACGGATTAGCTCAGCACCTAGCTGATAATGACAAGCGTCAGCTCGGGTACGAGCTCGAATAGCTCGATGATGTCCTCGTTTCTCATACGGATACAACCACAGGAGGCCGGGGTGCCAATCTTGTCCTCGTGATTGGTGCCGTGGATGTAGATGTAGCGGGCCTTGGAGTTGGTATTTGCTTCATCCTGACCGTCTAGCCAGAGAATACGGGAGGTGATGAGATCATCCTCACAGCACTCACAGGGATCCCAGATGCCGGTGGGAACGCGTCCCTTGAAGGTGGTATGGATCGGTTCTTCGTGACCGAATTTTTCAGACACGATGAAGCGGCCGGTAGGCGTGCAGTAGGAGCCTTCCTGGAAACCGATGCCATTGGCTGCGGTGGAAATAGGGTAGCGGTGGAGAACCTCATTCCCTTTACGCAGCTCAAGAGTCTGCTCTGCGACGGAGACGAGGATGTTTAATTCGCTGCTCATGGCTGATGTCTACTGGGGCGGAGTGAGGGAAATTACAGAATTATGGCCCCCCATGCCCACGGCGATCTTAAGGATCGTTCCCGAAGCTTGGGTGGTGCTGTCTGGTAAATGGAAGGGAGCGGGAGGTGAAGTGAGGCCTTTTAAGTTGGGAGGGAGCTGCTTGATTCTCAAGTAGTGAACGAGAATGCCCGTGTCCAGCGCGCCGGATGCCCCGACGGTGTGGCCGGTGAATGGCTTAAGGGGGTGGAGGGAGACATCATTTTCTGGTTCTAGAGCTTCTAGCAGGGCCTGCTTTTCAGCCATGGCGTGCAGCAGGGTGCCGGAGGCGTGTGGACAGACGGCGGCGACTTCTGGCTGGATTGTGTCTGATAAGTCATGGACAGCCTTGGAAAGGCATTCGCGCAGACCATGGCCATCTGATGGCATGCCAATGGGGGAGTCTGCGTCTGAATTGCACCAATAGCCAGTGAGCTTGGGCGCCGTCGGTACATCCTCTGTGGTAAGTACGAGGGCGCAGCCCGCTTCTCCCGGGAAGAAGCCGGAAGTCTCCGGGTGATAGGGGTCATTGATACCGTTGGTACTGAGAACTCCCGTGTCTTGGTAATCCCTGACTATGCCTTCGACCAATGGAAGTTCTACTCCCAGCACGATGACGTGACGAACGATGCCGGACTGCAACATCATCCAGGCCATGCCAATGGCATCCAGGGAGGCTGCACAGCCGGAAGAGATGACTTGCCACGGGCCGGTAATACCGAGCTCGATAGAAACGGCGGAGGCGATTTCCCCATGCATGGAGTTGGAGGCCGCCATGAGTTTGAAGGGGCGTCTTCCTGGCCAATCGTGCAACCAGGCATTGCCTCGGGAGGATCCGCCGATGACTGCGGCTTGCTTGAGATCCGTGCCGCTGAGGCCTGCATCTTCAATAGCCTGCTTGGCGCAATAGAGGGCGAGAGCTGAGGCTGGTGCCCATTTGCGGGAATTGAGGATCTCGCGGTTCTCGATCCAAGAGCCTTGCAGGCCGTCGGTATCCATAGCATCTCCCAGCAGGTCACTGAGTGGGCGTAGTCCCGTAGTGCCAGCTTCCATGGAGGAAGCGTGCTCGGCGGGTGTAATGCCCAGACCTGATACGCAGGAGATGCCTGTTATAGAGACTGGTTTCAAGGGAGCTGAACTTAGCTTAGCCGCAGCAAGGGGAGAGTGGCTTGTCACACTCAGGTGCTGGGGCATCCATGGCAGGGTTTGGCTGCTTGGCGCTGAGACCGAGAGTCTCGATCAGCTTAAGGTCTTTCTGAACCGCAGGGTTCTTCGCGGTAAGGAGCTTGTCCCCGTAGAAGATGGAGTTTGCTCCAGCAAAGAAGCAAAGAGCCTGACCTTCCTCAGAAATTTGGGTACGGCCTGCAGAGAGGCGAACCTTGGCCTTTGGCACGGCTATACGAGCCACGGCGATCATGCGAACCACGTCAAAGATAGTCACTGGATCAGAACCTTCGAGCGGAGTGCCAGGCATTGGCATGAGAGAGTTGATCGGCACAGATTCCGGCTGCGGGTTGAACTCGGAGATGGTTTCGATCATCTTGAGGCGGTCGTCTGGTGTTTCACCGAGACCAAGAATACCACCACAGCAGACAGACATGCCAGCATCCTGCGCGTTGCGGATGGTGCGGAGGCGGTCGTCGTAAGTGTGGGTAGAGACGATGTTCGGGTAGTGCTCACGTGAGGTGTCCACATTGTGATTGTAGGCAGTTACGCCAGCCTCTTTGAGGATCTTGGCTTCGTCTGGTCCGAGTTCGCCGAGGGTGACACAAACCTCCATTCCCAGCTTGGAAACGTCCTGGATGATATCGACTACCTGGTCAAAGCGCTTGGTGCCTTTGCGGACACCGCGCCATGCTGCACCCATGCAGAAGCGGGTAGAGCCAGAATCTCTGGCGGCTTGAGCACGCTCCATGACGGCTTGCTTTTCCATGAGGCGCTCGACTTCAACACCAGAGTTGTAACGAGAAGACTGTGCACAGTAGGAACAGTCCTCCGAGCAACCGCCAGTCTTGATGGAGAGCAGAGTGCAAAGCTGGATTTCGTTGTCGTTCCAGTTTGCATCGTGCACTGCACGTGCCTGCTTGAGGAGATCAAAGAGGGGTAGCTCGTAGATGCGTTTAAGTTCGTCGAATTTCATGAACGAAGGTAAGTTGGAAGTGATGAAAGTGGTTTACTGTGACCAACGACCGGAAACTGACGGAAGTTTGCCGTGAGTCAAGGTCGCGTAGTCAGTTTTTCCTACGGCACCGATCAGAGGTACCCCTGTGGCTGACTTCCAGTACTTGCTCATGCTTTCAGCTGTGTGGCAACCCCAGCTTTTACAAATTGCACCTTTGGCCAGTGGGCGTCCACTCAGTGAGCGTAGTTGGCTCTCGTGTAGCCAGGCGGCGCTGGCCCCTAAGATCTGTGACGAGTAGTCGAGCAAGAAGCAGTGCTTATTCGAGTGGCCAAAGAAATCAAACGTGGCAACGGAGCGGGCTGGCAGTCTGTTGAACTTGGAAATGAAGTCATTGCCGGAGCTGATCCAGACGAGGCGGGCATTGCGTTTGGCTGCCTGCTCGGTAATCCAGGTCGTGTAGGGTTTGCCGTCCTCGCGGCCACGCTTATCATAACCAGTGCGGTAGACGTACCAGACGAAGGAGGTGCCCTCCGTGCCATAGGCTCGGCGGATCTCATCCATGCGTAGAGTCGAAGCGCGTACGAAATTTGCCCACCATCGGTCATGGCGATCACGTTCAGTCCGGTAGTTTTCCCACTTTCGGAGCGCAGGTCCACCTGTAAGAATGACGTGTTGTGCAGCTTCCAGGAAGCCAACGGATGCAAAAAGGCAAATCAGTAGCAAGGCTATACGCTTCATGTTTCTAGGCTGCACCATAATGGGGGTGGAGGAAAGTTTGAAATGATTGAATTTCAACTCAGTTTCCAACGGCTTCGATGCGTGCTTTGACCGCCATCTCGAAGGCTTGGGTGTCCCCATAGCGTTTGATGGAGAACTTGACGCAGCGTCGCTTGCCAGGAGCCGGAGACCAAGTGGCTTGCCAGAATTGGTAGCTGATTCCGTTTGCCGCGCAGACGGTCACTTTGGAGACACCGACCACTCCAGAAGAGTTTCGTGTGGAGCGTTGGCAGATGCGTGCTCGGTCATCATTCTCCAATTTATCCAGCAGAGCGTCACGCCAGTCTCGCGCTGCTTGAAGAGAATTCTGAGTAGAGCCAAAATTACCATCGGCAAAGAACTTGGCGTACTTGATGCCGCGCCGCTGGAGCCGGACCTGCCAACCAAAAGTGCATGAATCGGGAAGATCGATTCGGGCAATGGCATAGTCTGGGTTGGTCTCGGGCATAAGCTGTTATTAACCTTTGCGGAGTCTGACGCAATTGTCAAATCGTGCGTATTGCTCTCATCGATCAGCTTGTGGGCTGCGTGACAGAAAAAATTTCCCAATGACCTTCTATGACACTTGGCTTGCGACGGGGGAGCGGCTAGGGTGCATGGCTTATGAGATGCCCCTGCTGCAGCCAGAAGATTCACAAGAGTGCGGAAGCATGTCCGCACTGCGGTGGAGACTTGCTGCGGCTCAACAGGGTCTACCGAAATTTTGATAAGCGGGTACGGCGCCCGCATGACGTAGCCGGTGTGCTGCGTGTGCAGCAGCGCCGCAAAATGGAAGCTTGGATCAGGAGTCTGGAGAAGGCGTTTCCAGATCTCTTTATCTCAGTAGCCTTGGTGGCGTTAAACGATGGCCAGGATGTCCGTTCTTATGGTTTCTGGCTGCTCAATACAGGTGAGTTTGATGATGTGCCCTCGACGGCTTATGAAGAGGGTGGGGTGATGCTTGTGTTGGATGTTCACAAAAAGCAGATGTGCTTGCATTTTGGTTATCTGTTAGATGATCTGGTAGATGAAGTGGAGGCTTTTGAAGTGGTAAGCAAAGCGCATCCATACTTACTGGAGGCTGACTATATGAATGCAGTCGAGTTGGTGCTGAAGAAGCTCAAAGCCTTCCTGGTCAAAAAAGCACGTGAGTCCAGACGGCTCAGCCGTAAACTTGCGAAAGGAGGCAAAGTGTGAAGTTGTCTTTGATCGTCACTGTGGTGAGTCTCCTCGGGCTTACATCCCTGCTTGCTGCCAAGAGTAATCTGCCGCCTCTACCGACCTGGAATGAGGAAGATCTGCAAAAGCTTAAAAAGGGAGAGCTCGTCCCCGGCCAAGCCTTGTTGACTGAAAAAGGAATTCCTAAGAAGGAGGAGGCTGAGAAGTCCGAAGACCCTAAAGATGTGCTTCCGGACAAAGCGGCTGAGAAGCTGGAGATCAAGCCCGTACCTGAAAAGCCAGAGATCGACCCAATTCCTCTTCCGGACCATCGTTCCGAACTTCCTGAGAAGCTACTGGCGAGGTATTTCTCCTCGAAGCCTGATAGCAATCTGATCGACCCGCAGCGTTTGCTAAGTATGCAGGAGAGGGCCGATCTGAGTTATGCGCTTGAGATGCATACTCACGAATCTCCTGTTCCCATCTATCTTTACCTTTTTGATAACCAGCAGAAATTTCCGGATGCCTATGAGCCAGATCAGATCTATCAGCAGTTCTTCAGAGAGGACGGAAAGCCTGTGGTGCTTGTCTATTACTTCATTGGGCAGCCTGAACGCTCACGCTTCTATCTAGCAGGTGGAGCCAGCGAGGTAGTGCCTGACTGGCGCAAGCGTGAACTTCTCTCGAATGCCAAGCATACTGCCCGAGAGAAGTCCGAGGTGTTTTCTCAGTTAGAGGATTTCGTGGGGCAGCTGTCCATGCGTCTGTTTTGGGTAGAACAAATCATGGCTAAAGCGGTTCTTCCTGTGATCGAGGACGAGCTACCGGTGGATCCGGCTGAGCAGAAAGCGGTTGGGGCTCTCGATAAGCTGGCGAGTTTCTGGTACGACACCTTGGCTCCCAAGTTAATGGCGATGCTTGGAGCGGTGCTCGGCCTGAGTTTACTCTGTGGTCTCTGGTGGATCTACCAGTCGACGCGTAGGTATCATTTTGCGGAGCTGCCCGTGAAGAAGAGGCTATCGGGAAACCGAGGGGCGAATTGTGGTGGAATAGTTCATTATAAAGACCCTAATCAGCCTCCATCAGCTCAGAAAGAGCAGTTTGATGAGGTGCTCTGACATGTGTGTGAAGTTCCCATTTGCGTTCAATTATGCTGAAAACGCACCATTACTTGCCTGTTCCGGCATTTAAAACGGTAGTTTTTGTTTTTTGAGCAATTTTTTCTTTTGTTTGCGGGAAATTGTGTCAATTTGTTCACGTTCCTGAGGGAACAAAGACGATCCAGTAGAGTTATCTGTTCTTATAGGTTAGGGGGTTTCCTTTAGAATGGTCTACCGGGTCGTCTTTTTTTGTGCTTTGATTGAACTTAGTTGTCTCTGATTGAGACTAATTGTAAGCTCCTGAACGAATATGCCACTTCGTGGCGTTATAGTACTGAACATGAGAAAGCTTTTTCCACTGAAACCCTTACTCGTTCTCACCATCCTGACGAGTGCCTTTGGCATCCAGGGTGCTCTGGCTGAGCGGCCTTATTTTAATGACAAGAAAGTTCCTGATTCGCGTGAGGATCTCTTGGCGATTCAAGACGCCTTGACTTCAAGTCTGGAGAAGGCGCGCGCAGCTACGGTGTGCATTCAAATTGGCAAAGGTTCTGGTAGCGGGGTGATTATTTCTGAGGATGGACTCATCCTCACCGCGGCACACGTAACAGGCGCTACGAATAAGAAGCTCAAGGTGATCATGGAGGACGGTACAGAGCTTGAGGCTGTCTCTATGGGGCTGAATTCAGAGAATGATGCCGCCATGATGAAGATCACGACCGAAGGGAAATATCCGTTCGTGGAAATTGATTCAGCAAAGTCATTCGATGAATCAGATCTCAAGCTAGGTGACTGGGTGTTCTCTCTTGGCCACTCAGGAGGATTTGATAAAGAGCGGGGATCCGTAGTGCGACTGGGTCGTCTCGTGCGCATTGCGAATCATACGATTCAGTCTGACTGTATTCTGATTGGTGGAGACTCTGGTGGTCCCTTATTTGATATGAATGGCAAGCTGATTGGCATTCATAGTCGTGTAGGCAAGGTGCTAGATCAGAACATGCACGTACCGATGCATGTGTATCATACTTTCTGGAAGCAAATGAGCGAGGGAGAGTTTATTGGTGACGGGCCATTTGCGCAACGCCCTGTACCTGGTTCAGGATTTATTGGAATCGCTGTCAAAGAAGTCGAGGGGGGGCTTGAAATCACTGAGCTTGATGAGAAGGCTCCAGCCAAGGCCGCTGAAGTGAAAGTGGGGGATATTCTAATCAAGGTGAACGATGATGTTGTCCAAAAGCGTGACCAAATGGCCAAGCTTATGAAGCAATATGCGGCTGGTGATGAGCTAGAGTTGACTTTGCTGAGGGAAGGAAAAGAGCTTACTGTGAAGGTAGTTCTGGATAAAAGATAAACGGTGAAACTGAGAAACGTGATGATGAAAACTTTTGGACTAGGGGCTGTGGCAAGCCTATCTCTTCTTCTGTCTTGCTCCAATCTGCCTCTTTGGGCTCAGGCAAGTCTGCCAGGAGAGCAGCGCACGAACGGGTATGATGTGGAAGCGGCCTTTGAGCCGCAGAGACAAGTCTTGCAGGGGAGTTCTGCTGTCTTCTATACAGGACGTAAGAATTTTCTCTACGGTGTCGTGATGAGTGAAGATGGTTGGATTTTGACCAAGGAAAGCGATATTCATGGTGCGCAAGATCTCTCAGTCCGTGTAGATAAAAACAAATATACGGAACCGAAGATTATGGCGAAGGACGGTCGCTGGGATTTGGCTTTGGTGAAGATTGATGCTGAGGGGTTGACTCCGGTAACCTTTGCTGAGTCGAGTGCCATTCCTCAGGGGAGCTGGGTGATCGGTAATGGCTCATCAAGTCGAGCCAATCGCCGAGTCAGTATCGGTATTATCAGTGCTAAAAGCCGCAAGATCGATGGAGCCGCTCCGGTCGTTATGGGAGTTCAACTCGAAGAAGTGGAGAATGGTCTGAAGATCAATGATGTGACTGCGGATACCGGTGCCGCGAAAGCCGGTCTACTTAAAGGCGATATCATTACCAAATTTGAAGGGGATACAGTTCTCAAGAGAGAGAGTTTGATTGAGAAAATCTTGGATAACATTCCTGGTGATAAAGTGGAGGTGGAGTACCTTCGCGGCGGTCAGAAGATGACAACTGAGATGGAACTGATGGCTCGTGAGGATGCTTTTGGTGAGCAGCAGAAGTCCCGGAATGACCAAATGAGTGGAGATGTGTCTGGTCGCCGTAACAATTTCCCTCGGGTGCTGCAGACTAACTTGCCCCTGAACTCTCGTACTGTGGGTGGTCCCTTGCTGGACCTCAACGGCATGTGTATCGGGATGAATATCGCGCGTGCCAACCGTGCAGAAAGTTACGCGATTCCCCTTGAGGAGTTGAAGGAGGTTTACCAGAAGCTGCGCAAGGAAGCGTCAGGTAACTGATCTAGTTGTCTCCCGCTGATGTCTGAGACTCATCCTCCTGCTTGGGCAGGGGGAGATCCTTGGGGAGGGTGATGCGGAAGATGTTCACTCCGCCGTGAGACTGCACTAGCTCCAGCTTGCTGTTGTTGATTCGGGCTAGCTCACTGGCGATATTAAGTCCCAGTCCGAAGCCTTTGATGTGTTTCTGGCTACGAGCTTTATCGAGGCGAACGAAGCGTTTGAAGATGCTGTCTTTACGGTCCTCGGGGATAGCTGGCCCGGTATTTTCCACATCGATGCATTCGACACCGTTTCGCTTGTACAGACGGCAAGCGATCGAGCCGTTCTCTTCATTGTACTTGAGCGCGTTGGTGAGCAGATTATTGAGTACTTGCCTCAGTAGAGTGGGGTCCAAGTTGAGTTGAACGTCTTGTTCGATCTGTTTGATGAAATGGATGCCTTTTTCTTCACTAAGAATTTCAGTGTCCTCACAAAGTTCCTCGCAGAGCACGGAGACATTCACATCCTTGATATCGGCCTCGATCGATCCTGAGTCGATGCGGGTGAGCATCAGAAGGCTGTTGATGATCTGCTTGAGCTTTTGTGTTTCCTCGTAGGCCGTGAAGACAGCGTTCTCCATATCGGGGAGACTGTCTGTTTTTTGTAGAGCGAGTTCCAGAGTGCCCTGAAGAGCCGCCAAAGGAGACTTGAGCTCATGCGAGGCATCGGCGCTGAATCGAGCGGCTTGGTGATAGTTGCGCTCCATTCGGTCGATCATCTCATTGATGATCTTAACCACCTCGATAATTTCGGAGCTCTCGTCACCTTTGAGCTGAACTCGCTCGTTCAGGCTGCCCTCGATAATCTTTCGGGAAGTCTGGGCAATGTTTGTAAGTGGCTTCAGTGCGTGAGCAATGATCAGCCAGGTAATTGCGGCTACGATCAACACGAAGATAGGCGCTGCTACTAAAGTGAGATCGAGTGTGTTCTCAATGGGGGCGTTGATGTGGTTCGTGCTCGCCGCCATGATGAGTGTGTAGCGCGGGTTGCTACATGAGATAAGGCGGTGAGGGATACCATTGAGGGCAATCGTATCGATGGGGGGTACGAAAATGATTGGCTCTAGCTGGGTCGGAGAGCGTAGATTCGAATTACTCGTGAAGGTTTTATCAAAGTTTTCGACAGCTTGCTCGCTGGGAAGATAGCTGGAGAGTGTGATGGCGCTCAGGAGGATGTCTGAATTCCGGTAGATGATCTCTTTCTCCCGGTGATCTACTAAGAGAATGTGAATCGGGTCGCCTTCGCTGGGGAGGTCGAAGGGGAAGCTGGACTCTAGCTGGGGGAGGATCCTATCCCAATCGTCGGGCGACGAGATCTGCATGCAAGTCTTGTGCACCAAAGGTGACAGAACAGGGTCGACATCACGGTGCCGTTGAACCTTAAGGTGTTCCCAGCCAATATATAGGAACAAGGAAAGAATCCCTCCGGTGAAAAGGGCTGCTACGATAGTTAGCCTGAGCCGAAGGGACTTATTCATCCTTTACTGATGAGCGGGCTCATTAGGTGGTACCACCTTGTAGCCTACACCTCGTACTGTGTGGATCAGCTTGTGATCTGCATCAGTATCAATTTTCTGTCTGAGACGTCTGATATATACATCCACCAGATTGGTTTGAGTATCATGATGGAAGTCCCATACTTTTTCACAGATCTGTGTACGGGTAAGAACGCGATTCTTGGACTGCACCAGATATGCCAACAGATCAAACTCTCTGGAGGTGAGATCGATGGCTCTGCCATTACGTTTTACCTCTCGAGTGATACGGTCAATGATCAGGTCATCGACTTGCATGATGTTAGACTGCTCCGGGCTGCTACGTCTCATGATAGCAACGAGGCGGGCATGAAGCTCATCCATGTGAAATGGTTTTGGAAGATAATCGTCTGCACCAGCGCTGAGTCCCTCTACACGTTCATCAATTTCTGAGCGAGCGGTTAGGAGGATGACGGGTACATGATTGTTCTGTTTGCGTAGGTTGGAAACAATGCTGAGTCCATCTCTACCAGGTAACATGATATCGAGAACGATCCCATCATAGGGCTTAGACTTTGCTAGTTCATATCCCTCGTCACCATCGTGAACACAATCGACAGTCATGCCGTGCTCTTCCAGTCCTTTGGTGATGAAGGAGGCAATGTTTTCCTGATCTTCTACAACTAGTATATGCATGGCTTTATTGGGGGGTGAGTTTTCTATGCCCCAACATTAGCGACAAATTGTCCATTTGTCTCCCAAAAGATGTAAGAAAATGTTAATTATCCGTCATTTTGTGAGGATTTGCCTCGATATTATGAGCTTCTCCAGACGAATCATGTCTAAATTTTCACCTATCCGTTAGCGGGAAGGTGAGGCTCAAAAGTCGTGCTCAATCTCTGAGCTCGTGATTTGGCGGCTTTTTCAGCTCGTTCTTGAAGGTCTTTCTGCATCCGGAATTTCTTCTTCGGTCTATCAGTAATTCTAGCAGAGGTGCCGTCTGGTAGAATCAGATGCGCTTGCTGGTTATCTTTGAAGGCTGCTTCCAAGATGTTGGTGAGGCGTCTTTGAGCATTTTTTTCCAATATAGGAATCATCAGTTCGACTCGTTTTTCCAGATTGCGGGTCATCCAGTCGGCCGAGGAGATATACATCTGAGGTGAACCTCCTTGGTGGAAGGAAAAGATTCTTGCGTGCTCAAGATAGCGATCAATGACGGACACCACCTTGATGTTCGAAGCTTCCGTAGACTTACTTGTTTTGAGGCAACAGATGCCACGAATATTGAGTCTCACACTGACGCCCGCTTGAGCTGCCTGATAGAGGGCGTCGATAATGTCTTGATCCTGCAGTGAATTGACTTTTGCCGTAATGGATGCCTCTTCGCCCTGTTTTGCCCGGGCCGTCTCACTGGCAATGAGTTCTAGCAGTTTCCGCTTCATATGTGTCGGTGCAGGGACGATACGGCTGAAGTCGATCAGTTTAGATCTTCCGGTAACGGCGTTGAAGAAAAGTGAAGCGTCAGCTCCATACTCCTTGCGGCATGTCAGGTAAGAAGCGTCAGTATAGAGCTTGGCGGTGGATTCGTTGTAGTTTCCTGTGCCTAGGTGGCAGTAGCGCATGAGCTGGCCTCCTTCATTGCGTATGATGAGTGTGATTTTTGCATGCGTCTTGAGACCTTTGACCCCGTAGACGATCTGCACTCCCGCGCGCTGAAGTTCATCTGCTCGTTGAAGGTTTCTCGCCTCATCAAAGCGAGCTTTAAGTTCAACGAGAACGGTGACTTGTTTGCCGTTTTCGGCCGCCTTGATTAGGGCATCAATAATGCGGGATTGCTTGGCGGTACGGTAGAGAACTTGCTTGATCGAGAGAACGTCTGGATCTGTGGCAGCCTCTTCTAGCAGTCGAATGACTGGCTCGAAGCTCTCATAGGGATGGTAGAGCAGGATGTCCTGTTCGGAAATGGAGTCGAACATGGAGACTTGCGGATCCAGCATAGATGATGGTTGCGGTTCCCATACCGGATCTTTGAGTTCGTCATGGCCGGATAGAAATGCGATCTCCATGAAGTCATTCAAAGCCAGAGGTCCAGGGATTTTGAAGACGCTCTTGCTTGGGGCATGGGTTACCTTTTTGATCAGGCTCTCCAAGTCTCGGGAGGTTCCCTTGGGGAACTCAAGTCTAACGGTATTGCTTACCTTCCTCTCAGCGAGGACGTCTTCCATTTCACCTGCAAGATCGATTGCGTCTTCTTCATGTACCGCGATGTCTCCATTACGTGTTATTTTGAAGGTGCTGTGTGAGACGGCGGTCTCACCGGGGAATAGATAAGAAGCATAGTGGGCGATGACATCTTCCAAAAGAACGATGATTTGTTGATCGTTCTCCGAGAGGTAGATGATGCGGCCCAAATGGTCCGGGATGGGAATGAAAGCATGTCTTTGTTCCAAGCTTTCATCATCTTGCAAGGTGCATGCCACGATCAATCTGAGTGCAGGTAGCTCTGGGTCAGTCTGATCCTCATCGTAAGCTAGGGGAGTGAGGAGAGGAATGATCTGCTCTTTAGTTCTCTCCGACAGCTGTTCTGAGAGAAATGGAGAGAGAGTTCTCGGGTGCTTGAAGAGAATATTATGTCGCTCGAGCTCGGGTAGAAGGGTGTCGTTAAGCAAAGAGTATTGATCCGCGATCATCTTCTTAGTCCGAGTCCGAATGGCGGAAAGCTGTTGTAAAGGAGTGAGGCCAGAGAAATCTGGTTTTCGGTTCCCTGTGCGCCTTAGAATCGTTAGTCCACCCACGCGGACTTGGAAGAACTCATCTAAATTTGAGGCAGTGATGGCGAGGAATTTGACCCTCTCGAGTAGAGGTAGGTCTTCCCTCTGGGCCTCGCTGAGAACGCGCTGGTTGAATTCCAGCCAGGAAAGTTCACGGTTGATGTAATTTGCAGACATATTGCTTCTAAATCTTATTTGTCTTCCACGAGGTTAATTTCGAGACCAAAGATGTTCTCGAAGAGGTTGCCTTTGGAGCGCATAGCCAATCGCTCTACATTGGCATCGGTAATATTTTTGAGTAGGAAGTGGATCCGGCGTTTTGAAATACGAATCTCCAGGTCCTTGATGCGGGCAGAGTGGGTGCGCTCCAGAGCATCTGCTACTCGCAGAATGGCTGCTAGTTTACAGACCCGCATACGATCCTCGTCGCTGAGTTCCCGGTAGCCGGAGTGACCAGGCTTAGGTTCTGAGTTTCTGTGATAGCGGGCGACCAAAGCGATGAGTTCGATATCCGTATAGGCAAGACCAAAGATCTCACAGTTTTGGATGATGTACTGGGAGTGTTTGTGATGCGCACGTGAGCTAATGAATCCGCCGCACTCATGAAGGATGGCTGCTATGTGTAGAAGGAGTGCATCCTGATCCGTAAGGCTATGAAGCTCTTGAGTCTGCTCGAAGATGGTGCGGCACAGGTAGGCCACATGTTTAGCATGCTGATTGTTGACGCGGTATTTTGCAGCGATAGATTCAGCGGATCTAACCACTTCTTCCGTAAACTCCTCGGAGAGAGAAGTGGAGCTATAGAGGTCCTGTAACAGGCCTTTTTCATAGTCGCTACCAGGGATGTGTATCGTATCTATATTGAGGGCCCTGGCGATTGTGAGATTGATTTCCAGCGCAGGAAGGAGTGCTTCGGCCGTCTGGTAGTCTACCCGGAAATGAGCCACTAACTCATCGTCTCCCATGCTAGCAGCTTGCCTGCACAACTCGGAGAAATGCTGGAGTGAGCATTGCGTCGTAGACTGTTGCGATTTTTGGATGAATGCACTAACCAATTGGATTTCGTAGCCAATGAGGACAATGTCTTGGATGCCTTGACTTCCATAGTCCTCGCGAATGAGGTCTAGTTGACCACTGACGTGCTCACGAATGACCTTGCGGGAGTTTTTCTGGTCGTCGAGGATGGAGTCGACAGCTTCACTAGTCCGGTGAGTACCCAAGCGGTAGTTGCTGTAGTGCTCAATGCGCCCATTGCGGAACAGGATGGCTCGGGTGTTTCCTGGGCCAACATGCAGAATCAAAGTGGTTCTTTTCTGCATGGACGGGGTGTCGCTGAGGCGGCGCCGGGTCTTCAGGTAAATGAGGCGTGTCATTTCGCCATCATCGAGGATTTCAATATTGATGCCGCAGCTGATGCGAATCCTGTTCAGGAAGATGTCTTTGTTGGTGGCCTCTGAGAGGATATTGGTGGCTACAAGGCGAGTATTCGCATTGTTCGGCTCGATTCCGAGTTCCTGTAGACTGGCGATGAACCCTTGAATAATCGTGACGCAGCGCTCGATAGTTTTCCGTGAGAGTTTGCCCTTGCTGAATACATCGTGAGCAATGGGGGTCGACTGTTGAAGGAAATCCACGTGCTCCATCTGTCCGCTCCCAGTGTCTGTCATGGCCAGCAAGGAAATCGAGCTGGCGCCGATGTGGATGGCCGCATTGAGATCGGGAGTGTGTGGCTGATGGAGGACTTCCTTCATGGGTGTCTTTGATGTCATGATTTAGGCGAGGGGGGACAAGGTACAGACTGTGACATTTCCGGGACACAGGTCACAAGCAATGATGTGTAACTCAAATGCCTTGATTTGTCCAAATATGATGGTTGAGAATCTTTTCGCGGAGGGGGCTGTTTGCCTGGAGTGCATTTCATGTCTCTCTAAACAATGATGTATCAGTATGGTGTTAGGGTGTAAATAGCACTCGCTGGCATCTGCCAATATTCTATTCAGAAATGAAAACATACGCAGCACAGATTCAAGTAGAGACGCGAGGTAAAGGAACTTATTGCTTAACAGGTGAGGTGGAGAGGGTGTTGAAGGATTCAGGAGTCAGGCAAGGTACGGTCACTGTCTTTGTGAAGCATACCAGTGCCAGTTTGGTACTCATGGAGAATGCGGATCCCACAGCGAGAAGGGATTTAGAGGAGTTTTTTGAACGGCTTGTGCCAGAGGATACGGAATACTTTATCCATACTTATGAGGGTCCGGATGATATGCCTTCCCACATCCGGATGGCCTTGACGCGCAGCAGTGAGGTGATTCCAGTGATTCGTGGAACTATGGCACTAGGTACCTGGCAGGGTATTTATCTTTTCGAACATCGTAGAGCTTCCCATGTGCGCAATTGCGTTGTCATGGTCATGGGCGAAGAGTAGCGTTGATACGTGAAAGAGAAGCTCATCGCTGTTGAGGAGGATTTTGCCGTCATCGATGAATCAGATGACTGGATCGTCGTGGATAAGCCGGCTCCTCTAATCGTGCACCCTACGAATAATTACAAGCCGGAGCCCACACTCATTGGTGGGGTGGAAAGCCTACTCGCCTATGAGATGATCAATGGTGCGCGCCTCTCAATCATCAATAGACTGGATAGAGAGACAAGCGGTCTGGTGATTATTGCCAAAAACCGAACGGCAGCCAGAGCTCTGTGCCGGGCGATGGAGCGCAGACAGGTTGAAAAGACTTATGATGCGCTCGTCTTTGGTTGGCCTGAATGGGAATCCAGGTTTGTGGATGCCCCTATCCTGAGAAAAGGAGAGATTACGCCGTCTCCAATCTGGGTGAAGCAAATGGTGCATGATGAGGGTAAGGCCTGTAGCACAGGGTTTGAGGTGGTTGGGCGTGCCATGGTTGGAGAAGTGAAGGTCACGCATCTGAAGGCCAAGCCTCATACAGGTAGGATGCACCAGATTCGCGTACATGCTGCTCACCTCGGTCACCCTTTGGTCGGGGATAAAATTTATGGGGCTGATGAGACCTGCTACTTGCGCTTCATCGAGACCGGTTGGACAAAGGAGTTGCAGCAGGCTCTGCTGATGCCCAGGCAGGCACTCCATGCCTGCGGGATGAAGGTGCTGCTGGATGATGGCGAACTGCAGTGGAGCACTGGGCTAGCTGCTGATATGAGATCATTTTTGGATGGCAAGCCGTGTCTTGGGCTCTCATGATGAGTTTATGGCAGATCTGAAAAGTATTGTTCAATTTCTCGATGAATCTTTGAATACATGCGGCATTCCGGATTATCCGGGCGCTATGAATGGGCTCCAACTGCAGAACAATGGAGAGGTGACTAAAGTGGCTTCGGCTGTGGATGCCTCACTGCCGGTGATCCGGAAAGCCGTCGAGGCTGGGGCGGACTTGCTAATTGTGCATCATGGTCTGTTTTGGCAAGGAGCCCAGAGGTTTGTCGACGCTCAGTATTCGAAGATCAAAGAGGCCATGGACGCGAACTTGGCGATTTATAGCTCTCACATTCCATTGGATGTTCATCCTGAGTGGGGGAACAATGCTTTGCTGGCCAAGAGTATCGGGTTAGAGAATGCCGAGAGCTATCACGACTGGAAAGGGATTCTCCTGGGGGTCAAAGGTATCGTAAGTGCAAGCTTAGATGAGCTAGTGGCGAAAGTCAGCGATGCTGTAGAGAGCCCTGTGCATGTTTGCAAAGGTAAGTCAGATGGGGGAGTTGGTGTGGTAGGGGTGATCACCGGAGGTGCAGGCTCGGAGGTAGCAGCTATGGCAAACCAAGGTATCCAGACATTCATCACAGGGGAGGGACCTCACTGGAGTTTTCCTTTGGCTGAGGAGTTAGGTATAAATGTCATTTATGCGGGGCATTATGCCTCAGAAACTTTCGGAGTCCGAGAACTCTCAAGAGTTCTTGAAAAAAAATATGAGTTAAACACTCAGTTTATCCATCACCCCACAGGTCTCTAGATTGCGGCAAATAGGACGAATCCTTTATAAACCCATGCATGAAATGCTCTTTTGGTTCCCTTAAGATATGGAAATTATGCTTGATTCTGAACTACAAAGGAGATTAACCTGTAACGGATGAGTACAATTATCGTTGCTTTCTATTTACACCATCTCGTGTAAGCTATGGAAATCTGCGAACTGTATGGTTCTCATCAATCGACAGAAAAAAACGTTCACCCAAAAAATACTATGAAAGAAACATTGAAATTCGCACTTGTAGGTGTGCTTTTCGCAGCAGCACCACTTGCAGGTGCTTCTGAAAGTAATTGCAACGAAGTGGTTAAGATCACCAACTCCGCGATCGCCCAATCCCCGGACAAGGTTCTTGATGTTGTTGCAAAACTTGTCACCAAGCACAAAGACTGCTCCTGTGAAGTAGTCAAAGCTGCCATCATTGCCACTGAGGCCGATAAGGAACTCGTAGGCAAAATCGTGGAAGTAGCTGTTAAGGCTGCTCCAGAACAACTTTCTTTGATTTCAACTTGTGCACTCGTGGTCGCGCCAGATGCTCAAGCTGAGATCGTTTCAGTCGTATCCAAGCATAGCCAGTCCGCTGGTGGCGATTATAGCGCCAAGGCCGATTACAGTGCCAAAGGTAAAGAGCCTCTCCCAATGGCTGCCGTGAAGGCAAACCCACTTGATTTCCCAGGTGTTGGTCCTATCGGTCCAGAACTTGGAAGTACAGGTGGTACCCCACTACTGCCATTTGGTCTCCCACCACAGGCACCGCCAGTTACTCCAGTTTCAGCGACTCGATAAGCTACTAACGCTCTGAACCTACTATCACTAAATAAAACCAACTATATATGAAACTATTTACAGCTAGTGCTCTAACACTTTTGGCGGCTGGTGCTGCTTATGGCCAAGGTATCTTCAATATCGTGCCACACGATGATTCTACCGAATCACTCCCGCTTCAGTACCGTTTGACTGCAGCGATTGGTTATGACGACAACGTTTCTCCTCTTACTGAAGAATTGCCGGATCCTGACTCACTCACAGATGAGTTGGGTGAGCAAGATGCCTTGTACTCACGAGTTGAGCTGGGTGCTTCCTTTGTTTCCATCAGCCCTCAGACAAACTTCAACCTCGATGCTAACGTCAACTACACATACTACTTCGATAACATCGAAGGTGGTGATGATGGTTACGTAGGTACCAGAGTGGCTCTCAACGTAGCGCACAGTGTCAGTGAGAGACTGCGTTTGGTGTCCCGTAACTTCGTAAACTACGGTCTCGAGCCTGACTACCAGTACGGTAGTGCACAAGACCGCCGTAATGACGAGTATCTCTACCTTTCTACAGAGAACGCGATCGGTTACAAATGGACTGACCGTTTCGCTACCTACTCAGGAGTTCGTTACGATACTCTCGACTACGATGAGTCTAATGCAGACCGTAACAACTTCACTGTATTTAATCAGTTCCGCTACATCGGATCACCACAGACAGTTTACACACTGGACTACCGTTACCGCTGGGCTGACAACAAAGGTGCTAGAGACTCTGACAACCAGTATATCCTTCTTGGTGTAGAACACCGTCTCAGTGCCAACTCCGTGGTGATCGCTCGTGCAGGTGCTCAGCTTCGTGATGTTGACGGTGGTGATGACGATACCAGCCCATTCTTTGAGCTTGGTTACCGTTCACGTATCAACGAGCAGTTTGATATTCGTGCTTGGGCCAGATATGGGATCGAAGATTACGATACATCCGTAGATGGTATTCAGTATGATAACAGCCAGACCTTGAGAATCTCTCTTGCGGCCAACTACATGCTGTCTCGCGAAGTGACTTTTACTGGTGGTATCAACTACATCAATACCTCTTATGAAGATGGATTCTCTTCATTCCCACTTGCTGATACATCTGATGTAGATGTTGATCTGATCAACCTTTACTTGGGTGCTACTTACCAGTTCAGCGAGTGTTGCTCAGCAAACATTACGTACAACTTCACCACATCTGACTCAGATTCAGATTCACGTGATTACGACCGTAACCGTATTCAAGTTGGTTTAACTTACGTATTCTAAGTTCTTAAATTTCTGTCGAATAAATCTGAACGTTTAAGCCTTCCTTGTGTCAGAAGCAAGGAAGGCTTTTTTCTTTGCCATCTCCTGAGCGGGATGTAAAAAGTCTGAAAATCCAAGAGGCTATCTAAAATCCGAAATGCAACAGAACAATTCTCTAAACCCAAGCGAGGCTTCACTTCATGCGGTAGATTACTGGCAAATTGTTAAGAACCGGTACGGCATTATTCTTCTAACATTTATCCTAGTGGTAGTTACCGCCGCGGTGATCACTTATGTGATGCCAAAGAAGTATGAAAGTGTTGCTCAAATTGAAATCAAGCCGCTAGGGATTAAGACAGATACTGTCCTGGGTCAGGATACTTCTGGCAGACTCATGACCAGGCAGTTCTTTGCTACTCAATTCCAGTTGATCGAGTCTGAAGAAAACCTCAAAAGAGCGGCTATCCGCTGCCAGTTACCAGAGCGCTGGAATTTGCCCATGCAAGAGGTGGTCAGCATCATGACCAAATCCCTGAATACGAATCAGGAGCGCGGTACTGATCTTGTTGAAATTGCATTTGTGCACAGTAACCGCGAGGACGTTAAAATGATCACTCAAGCGATCGCCGACTCCTACCGCGAAATGAGAATTGAGGATGAGGAAAAGCGTCGTACTGAAGCTAGCTACGAACTGGAGAAGAAAATCCAGGCTCAAGAGGATTTGGTAGCCGACCACCGTAACCGCCTTGCCACCATGTCTCAAAAAACGGGGATTCCTTATGCTGGTGACAAGAACTCCATTGGAGCGGGGTCCAACCCGGCTGAGCTTAACTTCCGTGAGAATGAGCGTCTCTACCAAGAGGCTCTGCGTGACAGGGATAGTTTGAAATCTATTGTACAGCGCTTGGGTGATCTAGACAATGAGGCGTTAATTTCCGCTATGGCCGGTCTTAACCTTCCTGAGATCAAAGTAGTACAAAATCTCAATGAGATGTATCTGGATGCGAGCCGTGAAAGAGGCTCTCTCATTGCTGCAGGCCTTGGGGCTAACCATCCAAGAGTCAAAATGAGCCGCACACGAGTCGAAGCACTCAGGAAGCAACTTGATGAGAAGGTTACCGAAGTACGTGACGTTCTAAAGGATAAGCTGGATCTGGAGAACCAGCGCGTACAGCGACTTTCTAAATCCAAGGATTCAGCTAAAGGTGAGCGTCTGGCGACAGCTTACGATTATACTTTGTTCAATGCATTGGTTCAGGAGTATGAGCAAGCTCGCGCAGTTCTTTCTCAGATCAAAATCAACCTGACCAACGAGTTGCTGAAAGACAATTTGATGGTCGATCCGATCAGATTCTCGAAAGTGCCGAGCGAACCAGCCGCGGATGAATATGTATCTCCCAACTGGACGCTAAATATGGCTCTCGGAGCTGTAGCAGGACTTGTCTTTGGCGTTGGTATTGCCTTTGCCCTGGAGCTCATGGATACCTCTGTGAAAACTCTTGAGGACGTTGAGCGCTTTCTTCAGGTGCCAGTGCTTGCCGTGATTCCACGTGACGTGGGCGTGCTCCACAAGCAGAGCGGAGCGAGCCCAGATGCTGAGGCATACCGGATTCTCAGAACCAACATCGAATTCAACCGTAAGAATCCGGATGATAACTCCATTACCGTAGTTTCAGGTGGAGCTGGTGAAGGTAAGTCAACAACCTTGGTAAACTTGGCATACATCTGTGCACAGGGCGGATACTCCACCTTGATGATTGATGCCGACTTGAGACGTCCTAAGCTCCATACCTTCTTCGATATCAACAATACTGTGGGTCTTACGAATTATCTGACCACTGATTTGATGCTTGAAGATGTGATTCTTCAGACACCGATTGATAATCTCTTCTTCATGCCTTCGGGTATTCTGCCGGCAGATGCTGCTGGAATTCTCAACTCTCGCAGAATGTCTGATCTAGTTCAGGATGTTAAGCAGCGCTTTGACCTGGTGCTTATTGACTCACCTCCGATTCTTGGTGTGAGTGACGCATCAGTACTGGCCAGTGAGGTTGATCTCACCATGATCGTGGTTCAGCATCGTAAACTTCCTCGCAAGATGCTTGTACGTGTGAAGCAAGCTGTGGAAAACGTGGGTGGTACAGTGCTTGGAGTGGTGCTCAACAATGTGGATGTGAAGAGCGATAGTCAGTATCAATACTACACAAGCTACTACACCTATTATGCTCCTTCAGAGGCACCTCAGGAGGTGAGAGCGGCAGCTCAGCCACAGGGTGCCCAGAGTAACAGTGCAGATCTTTACTAATCCCTGAACTGAACTATATTTTAAGCGATAACCTTCCCTCTTACTATGAATAAACTAATCAGATCCTTTCTATTGTCCCTCCTAGGACTTCTTAACCTGAGTGTTTACGCCGCTCCGATTACGTCAGGCGAGAAAGTGACTATCAGTATCTATGGAGTTCCTGCGGATGAGAAGCAGCAGATCAATGGTGACTACATCGTCAGTGATTCCGGGATGCTCTATCTGCCGATGCTTGAAAACGGCATTAAGGCATCAGGTAGTAGCAGTTCAACAGTTGCCCGCCGTATTGAGGCTGCCTACAAGAGTGCTCAAATCTACACGAGCCCTCGTATCACGATCATCACTGTGCGTGACGTAGCAGAATCCAACACAATAGCTCAGAAATTTGTTACTGTTGCGGGGAACGTGAAACGCCCAGGACCGGTACAGTACACAGAAGGTATGACTATCTATGAGGCTGTGGCTGCGGCAGGTGATGCGGACCCATTCGGGGCAATGAACCGAGTTGAACTGCTGCGTAATGGCAAAAAGTATGTATACAACCTGAAGACCACAGCACACAGGACCTTGAAGGTGTATCACGGAGATACGATCACCGTACCCCAGAAAAATTTCATCGGCCAATAAACTGGCTAGCAGATTTTTAATACGATAAGCCGGGCCTTCCGAGGTTCGGCTTTTTTCATGATTGAGTGATTGGCTTCTAGTTGTATTCTAAGGAATTAAGATGAATCTGTTTGGAACCATAAGAGTATTTGCTCTGACTGCTGCTTTCGGCACTGCCGCACCTGGGGATATGTTTAAGGATCTGAGTTCAGATGACTTTAAGGTGCGCGAGGAAGCTCAAAACAAGGTCGAGCAATGGGCTAGGGAGTTAAGCACGGAGGCAATTGCTCCATTGTTTGAGCAGTATAAGCAACTGAAGAGCCCGGAAGCTAGATCCCGAATTGAGTCCATACTGAAAGAGCAAGTGATTCTAAAGCGCTTTGGGGCTGGCCCTGGATTCGTGGGTATTCGGATGCAAGATGGCAACATTCAAGTGAATGGCCAAGTAGTACCAGCAGTGGGGGTGATTGAAGTAGTCAAGGACTCTGCAGCCGAACGTGCAGGTCTTAAGATTGGAGATCATGTCGTGGGGATCGATAAAGTCCAATTCGGAGATGATAATCTAGGCCGAGTGGCGCCATCTCTTGTGTTTTCGAATTATGTTCGTACCAAAGCAGCCAATGATGTGGTGGATTTGAAGCTGCTACGTAATGGTGAGATACTGGACGTCAAAGTGACTCTTATGGCGATGCCGGAGAAAGTGAGGCAACAGCAGATGGATATGAATCTGCAGGATTCAGGTGCTACAGAGACTGAGAAAGAGCGTTATTTCCAACGCTGGTTACTTCAGGAGCTTCGTAAGGCTGAAGCTAAGAAGTAGAGATGCTGATCATGTGAAATAGATCACTCTGTATCGCAATATAGAGCAGAAGGCTCATTCCCAGTAGCATCAGTAGAAAACTCTTTGCTCCCATCTTTAGATGGGTGAGAGTGTACAGAAGATCTCCAAAGACAGGTAATGATATGCCTGCAATCAGCCATAAAAGATCAGTGCGGCCTTCTGCTAGTTTAAGTTTGAAATAGCCAAAGCAGAATAAAGTAATGCCGAATACCGCAGTCCCGAATTGCCATAAATCAGGTTTATACCAAATATAGGCCCCACAAACCAATGTGCCAAAGAAGATAATCAGTAGTTCAATGCTGACTATACTGGCGCATGAAGATAAGATGCCCGAAGATGGCTGATCACTCGTCTCAGGTTTGGACTTGTTTTTGAAAAGCCTGCTGAAAAGAGAAGCCGTGTCAGGTTTATTAGCCTCTTTTACTTTGTCTAAGTACGGTTTTAGTTCCTCACAATCCTGTACCTTGCACCAGTCATCATAGGCCGGGTGCCACACAGAATCCTCTTCACGTAGTTGACCATTTTCAATGAGGCCACCAAGGCTCTCTATAGGAATTGGACCACGACGCTGTCCTTTAATGGTGAAATACCAAATCGAGTTAGGTGCAATGCGTATGACTTGCTCAGCGAGTGCTTTGGGCTCTTTAGGAGCAGAGGGGAGAGGCTTTTTCACCTCATTGAACTCTACTTTTTGATGTTTTTCAGCAAGCTGAGCAGCATGCGGAGGGAGGACAAATTCAGAATCTTTTTCATTACCAGTCTTTGCCTTTTTTGATTCTTCTGGGGCTAGAGACGATGTGGTAATGGGACGAACGTCTAAAGATGCTCGTTTAGACTTGGAGGAAGCTTCCAGTTTGAAGGCCTCGGTCGGGCATTCGACGTTTAATTTGATGAGGGCATTCAGAGCGTCTTTACAGCTCTGGAAGCGATCCTCGGGATTTTTTGATATGTGTTTCTCTACCCAATCACAGAGTTCATGAGGAAGGTCTTTCCGTATCGTAGTGATTGGTTTGTAGTTCCCCAGCATGTGGGAGGCCATTACTTGTACCGTGGTGTCACCGTCAAACGGATGGGCACCAGTGAGCATATAATAGAACAAACAACCTAGGGAATAGACATCAGTCTGCACAGAGACTTCACCTTTATCCAGTTGCTCAGGAGCCATGAAGTAGATGGAACCAATAATCTTTGTGGTTTGTCCGGTAATGTTGGATGCAGAGGGGGACATACCAAAATCCACGATTTTGACCTCATAGTTGTCGCCTTGAGTCGCACATAGCATGAGATTACTAGGCTTTAAGTCGCAGTGTAATACGCTATGCTTATGAGCTACGGATAAGGCGCTGAGAATTTGCGTAGCAATGAAACTGAAATCGCGAGCGAGAAGAAGGTGGCGTTTAATCAACTGCTCTACAGTGATTCCTTTTACCAACTCCATGATGATCTCAGCATGCTCATCAGTAGACTGAATATCGAAAATGGTTACGATATTTGGGTGCCGTAGAGCTGCCAGAATCTTGGCTTCCTCAAGAAGCGTGGACATCAACTCCGACCGGTTTGATCCCTCAGTAGCTTTGAGACGCTTAATAGCGATCTCTCGATTCAATTGGGTGTCTTTGGCTCTGTAGACAGTGCCGAACCCTCCTGAACCGAGTTGCTCAATGATTTGGTGTCTGGTGCTCATGTATTTCTGAGCCAGATGGGGTGGTGGTATATGCTATTCACTCTCTTGGGGGGAGAAGTGGGCTCAACCCTGCAGGAGGCGAAAAACTATTACTATTTTCCTTATTTTGCTCCGTACGTAAAGGTCTAAAACTCTCACTGTGTGTATCTACAATAAATCGCAGTGATTGAATTTCACGATTAGCCTCCAGTAGTTGGGTACTCAGGAATTCGTATTTCTTGGAAAGTTTAGCAAAGTCGGATTCCAATTTGGCTACTTTGACTGCATCTTCAGGATTTGATTGGTAGATGGTTTTCTCCACGGTGGTGGGAACTGCGGGAGTACCTTGAAATGCTGGAAGAGTATTGGAATCCTGGTCAGTTGCTTTGTCGAGATTGTCTGCCTCCTGGGCGCTCTGAGTATTCAATACGTGCAAGGCCGTGCCGATCTGGGATTTATGGTTGAGACCAGCCCCAACTACAACTCCGATGATTAGGGCGCAAAGAAGGGTCAATACTTTCATCGTCCGCTAGAAATTAGTTTTGTGCTTCAGGCTTAGGTAATGTGAGCAAGAGTTCTCTCAAATCTTTGATGGATGTATCCAATGCCGCAGAGGTGTCCGCCAGGAGTTTGGAGGACTGCTTGAGAGAGGATTCAATGTTGTATTTTTGCTGGTATCCGCGTTCAGGCTGGTAACCCGGCTCTAGTACTTGAACTACTGTAGCAGAGTTTTCTGGAGCCAAGACGTAAGGAGTGATTTTAAGTTTAAGCGTTTTACCTGATTTTAGAGAGACGCTATGGGCATAGCTGTGAGATGGGTCAGCTGGGATGTACTGCCAACCAAGTGGAGCTCGCTGCATCGGTTTGGGCGACCACGGAGAAAGTAGTTTGAAAGAGGAATCGTCGCCGTCCAATTGGATCTGTTTTGGTATCTCTGTGCGTACAACTACCCCAGGTTCCTCCTGCTCATCAGTGGTGCTCTCAGCATCATCATCTGAGTTTGACTCGGACTCGTCCCCATTGGAGGAATCCTGGCTGTCTTCATCAGAAGTAACGACCTCGTCCGAAGTGGTGTCTTCGTTCTCATCCTGAGCAAGGAGGTGCTGAGCTCCGAAAATAGCAATGAGATAAATGATAGATAAAGATTTCATTATTCGTCGATGGAAATGGTTGCAGAGCTGTTTTCCTTGAGTGTGTCAGCTGATGGATTGTTATTCTGGGGAAGCGACGGACTGTCTGCGCGTAGGGCTTCGACTGGCTGTGTGGACATCAGAAGACTATTCCATGCTTTGCTGATGTTTTCTCCGTCTTGCTGAAGTTTATTGATCCGGTCCTGATAGATCTCCATGGCCTTGAGAATACGCCTAGCTTCCTCTGCTTGCCCAGGGCCGAGGCGCATACCGCGCGTCATGTAAATTACTGGCACTTCAATGATGAGGCGCTCGGAGTTACCATTTCTCTGGGCAGTGATAATGTGCTGCACGCGGTCATTGGTCTCCTCCCATGAAGCTTTTCCTGCTGTTGAAGGGGTGTTGGCTAATGGGATGTTAGCGGAGCGGGTTGGGTTGACTGGGGACAAATGGGAACCCTGAGCTGAATTCGCTAATCCTGGTAAAGTTTGGTCAGATGGAGGTATGAAGTCAGTAGGATTGCTCAATCTTTCAGTCTGTACAGAGCCAGAATCTTGAGGCGACTGATCAACGTCGTTAAGTTCAAACGTTGAATCATCATCTTTGGGGGGCTTAGACAAGCTAAGCTCATCTTTCTCTGGCGCAGCAGAAATCGTCGTTGGCTTGGTGATGTATAGCCAGCAAAAAAAGGCTGCTGCTGATGTGGTTGTCAGTAGTAGGAATTTGTAAGTCAGGGAAGTGACAAATGATGGTGATGATGATTGCTCGGACATGTGAGACAAGTTGTGTAAATCTATTTAGATTCTATTCTCTTGGCGTATAGGATAGTTACCGCATCAGAGAGGGGAGGGATTAGGGTGATCGTTAGGCTTACAGGAGACACGCTCAATTGTTTAAAAATAGCGCCCTGCACATTTTTGGCCTGTAGCCCTGGTAGCACTCGAGTCGTGCCGTCTTGATTAAGATTGCTGATGCCGTCTGAACGGTAAATTTCATATTTGTGAAACGCGTCAGGCACATCGCTATTGTAGACACGAATGGTCTGGCCGTTACTGAAAACCTTGTAGGTGACTTTAGGGGCGAGCTGTTGGATGCTCTTGCCGTCATGAACACGAGTCTTGCTGCTTACCAGGTAGATGCCAACTAAGTCATAATCTGAGGGCAAGTCGTTGGGGCGAACCAATTCACTGGCTCCCGCTATCGTGGATAGCATGATCAGCAGTGAGAAGACTTTGCTCAGCAAATGACCAGTAGCATCTAGAGGTGAATGAAATCCACGCCAATTGATCATTTTATTTACCCGCGTCCCAGAGGTTGTCGGTTGTGGAACCAGAAGGATCATACACTGTACCACCGTCCATGAACACAGGAGGGCTCTTGGTGATGTCGATCGTCAGAGTTTGATCGTCCAAGCCCTTCACTACAGGAAAGTCAGCGGCGCCATCAGGTAGATAAGGAACAACTTTTTCTTTTGTGAGATCTGTTACGAGCACTGTAGGGTGCTCAGACAAATAGAGGCGTTGTGCAGCATAGACTTCTTTGAGGTCCTCGCTGGCCGCGACTCCTTTTTGCCAATCTCTAAAATAGCCGACACCAAGGAAGGCGCTGGAGACGAGCAGCAACAAGATAAGAATAACAATGGTAAGTTCAATGAGGGTAACCCCCTTACATTTGAAGTGACGGAATTGAGTTGGAGTTTTCATAATTAATCAGAAGAGTTCATGAGGTTGTCGAAGTCTTCGAGCAGTTTTTCATAAAATTCCGTTTGGGAGAGTTCGTGGAAGGCTACAATGCCAATACATATCATGATCAGGGTGAATGTCCACCAAAACACTCTGAACGTGAAGCTTTTACGTTTATTGTTGATGAGCCAGTTGTACCAGTGCTTACCTTCAACAATATTGGTTTTGAAAGTGAGGCCTTCCTTACGATAATCTTCAATAATCGTATCTGCCTTTTTCTTACTTTTCACCCAAATTTTATACTTAAATGGGGTACTCGGGGAATACGGAATCTCACTAACCTTCATGCCCCACCCCTTTTTTTGAGGGGGCTGGATGACTAAGATATTGTACTCATACACAAAGGTTTCGATGAGCCATCGGTCTAATTTCGTCTGCATCATGGCTTTAGGTGATTAGCGTTGATCCATCATTTCTGGTCCCATGAGGAAGATTGGCATGAATACGCCGAGGAATACCAAGGCGATCATGGAGGTCGCTACAAGCATGACTACCAGGTTCAAGACGTTGGTGAAGTCCTCCATCAGCTGTTCACAATCACTTTCGTACATTTCAGTGAGCATGGCCAGCTGGCTGCCCATAGAAGCAGATTTCTCACCAATAGAGAGCATGTGAACTACCTGATCATCTACCGAGGTGTATTTTGTGAAAGCAATCGATAGTGGAACGCCTGCTTTTTCATATTTTTCAGCTGCCATCAGGAGCTCATCATGTAGAGGGGTGCCTTTCACACTAGTCGCAGAGGTGGTGATGGCTTTAGCCAAATTAATCCCGTTGGCATGGAGGAGCTTAATTACGCCTAGGAAGGTGACTTGGCGAAGCCCCATAATGAGTTTGCGTAGAGTACGCCATTTAGACATTACCAAGGTGATGATGATTTGTCTGATTTTATTGGATAAGACAGGTATGGCGATAATGATAGCTAGTGCAATAACACCAACAATCCACCAGCTAATGACAAAATCACTGAGCGTGAAGAAAAAGCGCACCGGGCCCTTAGGTTCGTAGTCTCCCACGATAACCATCTCTTTGATCTTAGGGATGATTTTGACTTGAGAGTAGACGAAGGCGGCAATCAAAATGGGGAAGATCAGAGCGGGAATAAGTACAATCTTACGGATTTTCTTTTTCAGCGCGAGGGTTGATTTAGCTCTTTCTGATAGATCTTGAAAGGCTGCATCCAGACGGCCTGAGTCCATACCAGCTTTGATCAGGCCAAGAGTCATATCGTCGAAACGCTTGCTGCGTTTGAAGGCTTCATAGACGGAAATACCAGCATTGATATCATCGCGAATACCCATCAACGCCGCTGCCATGATTTTATTGGGAAGGCCCTCCGCATAATATTTCAGGGCATCCGCGGTATTGATCTGTGCTTTGATCATGGAGGCAATACCACGATAAAACTGGATCGACTCTTTAGTGCTGAAAGTCTTTGCCTTACTGGATCCGAATAGCTGAATCTCTTTGTTCATGCCAGTCTTTGGTTTTTCACCTGGCCTTGGAGATGAGCTTTGGCTGTGGTTTGCAGTATTGGATTGGATATTATTCATCGGAGTAGGTCATATCGATTACTTTACTTACGGCATCGATGTCGGTTTTTCCTTGTTCCAGGAGACGTAAGCCGCTCTTACGCAAGTTGGGGAGTACTCCTTCATTGGCAATTTGAACCTCCAGCTCGTAGGGAGAAATTTCTCCTTTTGAGAGTTGGTCCGAAACTTTTGGGGTAATGGGAATGATTTCTAGGATGGCAGTTCGGCCGGAATAGCCCGAATTACGACATTCTTGGCAGCCCTCTGGTGCAGCTTCGTAAAGCTTTCTTTTAGCCCAAGATTCATCCAGGTTGAAAGTTCGTAGGTCCAGATCGGTCAAACCGTCAATTTCTACTTTGCAATAGGGGCAGAGTACTTTGATGAGACGCTGCGCACATGCTGCCTTCAATGTTTGTGCGATCTTCCACCGTTCGATTCCGAGCTGTTCGAAACGTTCAATAATTTGAGATGCTCGAGGAGTGTGTACGGTGGTAAGAACTTTGTGACCAGTAACCGCAGCCTCGATGGCGAGCTCAGCAGATTCGGTGTCACGTACCTCACCCATGAGAATAATATCCGGGTCAGAACGCATGAAGGAGCTGATCATTGGTTTGAATTCTGACGGGCTTTTCAAATCACAGTGAGTAATTCCTGGGACTTCATCCTCCACCGGGTTTTCCAGTGTGAGAATATTCACCTCGGGGCGATTGAGCTCACGCAGCATGGCGTTGAGTGTCGTGGATTTACCCGAACCTGTAGGCCCTGACATCACAATAATGCCAGCTGGTACTTTCATGACCTTGCGAATGGCGAACAGGGTTTCCTCATCAAAAGCAAGCGAGCCTTTACCTAGGGTCACGTTCAAGTGGCCTTTGTCCAGAAGACGCATCGTCACGTGATAACCCCGGTAAGTACGGTGGCGCTCGTAACGAATATCAATCGGGCGGTGGAAATAGCTAATGGTAAAACGTCCAGAGATACCACAGGCGGTGCTGCGGATTTCCGTAGGTAGTTTCATCAAGTTCAAAAGATAGGCGTCAATACGGTCCTTGAGCTTCATGGGAAGCTCGCGTTTTGGACCTAAGTCACCGTCGACTCGGAAGGTGTAGTAGAATACTTCCTTCTCCACCTTAAAATGGATATCTGAGGCTCTCTGCTTGACGGCGTCGGCCATGATCGTCGCGGTGAGCTGGGCCATGGGCTCCTCGTATTCTGTGGAGGTAACATCAAAGTCTTTGATCTCGACCTCGAAATCCTCTACGTCAATGGCCTCCAGTTCTGACTTGCTGGGGCCACCGGAAGTCGTCGCGTTCTCAATTGTGCGACTGATTTCATTGGAGAGGGTGACCAGTTTGGCTATTTGAAAGTCAGGAAAGCGTAGGGCCAAGTAATCATCGGGCTGCGGATTCCACGGATTAGAGACTGCTACGATGAGTGTATTATTGTGGATACAGAGAGGTGTGAAGCCTCCCCTAGTGAGAGTGGAGGGATCACACTTCTCGAGTAACTTTCCATTACAGAACTCGGCGACTTTTGGGAAAAAAGGGAGGCCGTTGATTTTGGCCAAGGCCGCCATGAAGGTTGTCTTGGTGACACGGTTTTGCACCTCTTTGTGGTCGAGGTTGGCAAAGTTTTCATCGTGCTCAGTCAGTTCAACCATAATTTGCTGACTGATGAGCTCATTAAAATGCATTCCGTCGAAATCGATCATCTGGTAAAGTGTCTTTCACAAAGGGCTACCCAAGAATCATAATTCAGTCTGACGCAACTTATGAAAGGACGGATGCCTTGGGTTTCAGAAATATATGCGTGCATGGCCTGGCCGAATACAGTGGCTGTCACGGGGTTGACAGAGCCAAGGCCGAGGACATCAGCGTCCTCATTGTATAAGATGGGGCATTTGAAAGACTTTGCCATCTGGTATGCCGCTTCATGCTTTTCGTAAAATGATGTAGGGGTCATCATTGTGGAGGCAAAAGGTGCGGGCAACATATTGGCTGAGAAAGCTTGGGCAATCATGGAGCTGGTGTGCTCCATGATTGCTTCAAGCTGGCTGCTGTCCGGCTCTTGGAGCCGAAGAAGCACTTCTAGTGGTTCGCAGGGCAAACCTTGAGACCACGCATGGATCGTGTAGCCTCGTACCTGATCTAGCTCGCTCTCGTTAGACATGGATGCTTCAGACATGATTGAGCATGTCTGCTCCAGAACGTACTGGTGCCACTCGGAAAAATGTTCTGAGGTTTCAGTGTTCACGTTGTCGTCGGTTGCGAGCATGAGTTTTAGGTTGATAGAAAAAATCCAAGAGGATTATCGGCGCAGGCGGAATCTGCGGCTGTTGTCACTTTGTGAGCTGTTGTAGGTCGAAGAACTGCTGCTACCAGATCCGTGGGTATTGAGTTGTGTCTCGTGCCCAATGTTGTGGAGAGTGCGCTTCAGGTTTGGCTCATGGTAAACACCAGGGTGCTCCTTGCTGATGGACTCATGGTCGCATGGAAGCTCAAGCGTGCTGGAAACTCGGCTATGAGTCTTGTGGTGTGAGTCGTGGTTGGCCGGGTCGTACGTACTCGGAGTTACCACAAAGATGAGACTAGAAGTCTCTTTAGAGGTGGTTTTGTTCTTAAAGAAGAAATTAAGCACAGGTACATCACCAAGAAGAGGAACCTTGTTCTTGTCTGTAATCTCGGATTCTTGGAAGAAACCACCAACAATGAGGGAGTGACCGTCTGGGATACGAGCAATAGTGCTAACGGTAGATTCTCTAACCTCTGGGTAAGAGTTGCCAGATGGTGAGTCAATATAGCGAGTCACAGACGCGGTACGTGGACGCATATTGAGACGAATCGTGCCGTCCGGTAGTACTGTTGGGGTGAGGAAGATAGTGGTGCCAATCTCACGGGTGGTCTCTGGATCCGTAGAATCACTTTCATCAATTTTGTAACGAACTTCCTCAGTCTCAGAAGAACCGGCGGAGGTGTTATTTGTGGTTGTGGTGATAATCGGAATACGGTCGATGACAGAGATTGAGGCAGGCTCATTGTCCTCGGTAATCAGAACCGGGTTGTTTTGAAGTTTGGTAATGCCTCCTTCGTTAAGCGCTCTGAATATCCCTCTAAGTTGGTCTGGAGCCAAGACGATGTCCTCAGCAACTGTTGAGCCAAATGAAGGAAGTCCAAGTAAGCTATTGATACCTGGTACGATTTCTAAAACCTCTTGATCATTCGCACTTCTTCCCAAACTTTTGGACCAATCAACACCAAGAGCTTGTGCCGCACCGCTGTTGACGCGATAGATTTTTACTTCGATGACGATTTGCCCTTTGGCGCGGTCGACACGTTGAAGAAGGTTTTGTACGCGTTCGATACGGTTAGGTGTATCGATGACAATGATTGTGTTCGTCTTAGGCTCGAAGTTTACTATGCCTGTACTTGGGCTGAGAAGTGGAGAGATGAGGGCTTTGATCTGCTCGATATCTTTTGGGCGTAGGTAACGCAGCGAGTAATGCCACTCATTGGCTGGCAATTGATTCAACTGGTCAGGTGTGAGGGCGTAGGCTGTGTCGCCTTTGCGGTAGAGGGTCAGGCCAAACTGGAAGGCGAGATCATTCATCTGCTGAAGTGGATCTCCGTTTCGGAGGTAACCATTCACTTTGAAGTCATCGCCAGAGATGCGGTTATTGTGGAAGTAGGAGAGTCCTGCTTGGGTAGCAAGGAGCTCCATAATATCATTGAGGTTGGCGTCTTGGACGCGGAGACCATCTTCCAGATTGTTGGCATTGACTACGGGTTGGCCAGCAGCTGCTTGCTCTTCACCAGGAAGGGCGACATCTTCTCCTGCAGCTGGTGCCGGAGGAGCAGGAGGTGCAGGTTGTTCATCAGCAGGTGGCGCGGGTGCCGCAGGGTCTTCTGTTGCTGGTTGTGCATCTGCGCCAGGCACAGGCGCTGCATCTTGAGCCATGGCGACGGATGTCGCGATAGCGAACGCTGTCAGGGCTGTCGGTAACCCCTTAGTATGTAGTTTTTTGGCTTTCATGATGTTAGTGTATTTATGCCACTTTAGGTAGGTTAAATGATTAGAAGCATGTATTAACTTCGAAAACAAGGATATTCGGGCTATTTGGTGATGTCGATTTTGTCGTCTTTGTTGCTCTCGGGCAGTTTAAGGTCTTCGGGTTTGCCGAGGTTGAGCCCGCCTCCCAGCTGTAGATAGTGAAATTCGCCTGAGTTGGTGTTACGGAACGCAAGGAGACTGGATGTTGCTCTGGCGAGTTGTACTTCAAAGACCTGTTTCTTGCGTGTTTTAGGATTCACCGCCTCAAGCTTGAGGGTGTCGCCCTTCAGGTAACGGCGTCCATTGATGATCGCCATATTGTTGCCTGCCGCGTTGACCTTGTCTTTCAAATTTCCAATGAGGTCTTTGAGCTCAAGTTCGGGTGTTTTTTCAACGACAGGTGCCTTGGTCTCCTCCTTCTTGGGAGGTGGCGGCGGTTTGGCATTAGGATCTTGATTTTTGCCGAAAGGTCCGTAGGTGCGTTTGTTGATCGCTAACACACTCCTTCGCTTATCGATGAGCTTCTGAGGCTCATTCAAATTAAATCTGGCGGCATTCTGTGTGCTCTCTTCGCCATGCACGCTTGTGATCGCGATGAGTAGGATGAGGGTATTTATTCTTTTGACCATGCCAAGTAAGTGAGGTTGAGGTTGAGAAGTTTACCGCGGCTCGGTTTGACCTGAAAAGAGTATAGGAAAAGATTCGGAGTGGTTGCTTCTAAGGATAAGGTGGCGTTTTGGATTTCTTGGTAAGTGCCGGCGATAGAGAAGTCTATCCCTACAATATTTCTCTTAAGTGTCTGCTCCAGGCTTTTAGCGTTTTGAGAGCGGCTTTCAGAGGTGATCATCATGCTTTGTGTTGGGCTGTTGCTGGCTTCCTCGCGTAAATTCGAGCTGATTTTCTGGTAGACATCGCCACTAACCAATTCTTCCCATGTTTTGAATTGGTTGAGGTTGGAAGAGGTTTTGCTTTTCAGGTCTTGAGCTTGCTGCTGAACCATGAGTTCTTGCTCGTACGCCAGCTTGTTGTTCTCAAAATCTCCCATGAGGCTACCTTTGATGGCGGCAACGATGATGAGCAGGATGATGGTAATAACTAAAGGTATCACAATTCCAAAAAGGATGACTGGGGTGGAATATTGCTTATTCATAGCTAGCTGGTGATGGGTTAGTTGACGGTGATCATGAGAGGATCGTTGTCATTGAAGCTTTGAATGATGGTGATGTCGAATGAGACTGTGAAGGTGGAGCTGGATGACCTTGTATTCATAGAGTTGAAAGTGATGTCTACATTAGGCGCCCTTCTGTAGACATCAGGGTTAAAAGATTCGTCACCAGTTACTTTGTAGACCTCGCGGAACAGTTTGGTGATCCCGTTTTTTGTGTTGAGATCAAAGAGGTGTTTTTTAGAGGCATCTGTGGCTTCCCCTCTAATTCTCCAGGTTCTAGAGAAGGCGACCATGGGCTCGTTTTTCACGGGTGCGGAGATTTGGGTGGAATAGCTGTAATCGTTGATGACTACTTGGGGTTGCTCAGGGAACATCCTAGTAAGGAGTTCCATGTTGGACCATAATAATGATCTTTCCTGTAGCAGATTGTTCCAGGTGTTGTAGCTCGCTAAATCTTTCTGGTACTTCATCAGTTCCATTTGAGCGAGTCCGGGTTCGTAGCCCCAGGCTTCATGAGACTTGGCTCGGATGTAGCTGAAAGCTGAGTATCCTGCGAAGCCTAACACAAGAGTGGCTGCGCTAAGTTTGAGTAGCCGACCGAAGCGGATAATTTTCATCTCAAATTGGCCAGGAAATAGGCTGGTTTCCTCTGTGGGTGCTGGGAGGAAGTCTTGGATGGGCCACATCTCGCGAACCAGAGTGGAAAAGGTGTGGCTCTCCGCCAAAGGGGAGTTGCTGGCCGTCGGCGGGTTTGTGGTGGAGACCACTTCCAGGCGGACCTGGGAAAGCATGGCGGTGGCCGCCATATCTTGTACTCGCCATGGGCGTGTTACGCCGGGGATGGCAGAGGCTGATTGATCTTCTTGAGTAGGTGCAGATGATTCCGACTCTAGTTTGGTTTGCGCTGTTAGGTCGCTCCATTTCCAGGGGCGAGTCATGCCGAGTAGTTCTTTTTTGCCAGAAGCGCTGGGTGCGGTGGGGATGTGAAGTTGGGAGCTGGTTGGGCTGAGCGTGATTACTTCTGAATCCGGCATGATGCTGGATATAGACCCGCTAAGTCCCATCGGTGGCTGGCCGGCCATGGGGAGGATGAATACATGCGGATTGGAGAGTTCTAGAGAGGTTGCCGTGGTGTTGATCGCGCTGGCTGTATTGGGAGCAAAGGGGGCATTGCCGTGGTGTTGCAGTGTGCGAATCAGAATGAGGTCGCCGTGAACGTTGAAGAAGGCCAGAACGGTAAAGCGAGGGTAATGGAGGGCGGTAACAAAGCCGTTTTCAGGGGTGTGCTCTAGCAGCCAAGGGAGGGCGCTAATGGTGCAGAGAGGGGCGCTGACAGCTCGGGTGTTGATTGGAAAGTTGTTTTCTCTTCCGTATTCCCTGAGGTAGCTGAGAAGTTTGTCGTGTTTTCTGGAGAGTGAGATGGCGGTGGCGAATGCGTTGCCGCCTGAGGCTCCTGGATAAGGGAAGAGTCTCCAGGAGTGAGTTTCGTTAGAAATCGTCTGATCTTCAAGAATGGAAGATGGGTTCTCAATGATCAGCTTCCTCAATTCGTCAATTTCAGCGGGGTTCTGGTGTTCCGGGCCCAGCTCGGCGGTTGAGAATTCGTCGGCCACATAAAGGATGACCCCCATGGAGGGTTTGGATTGCTTTGACAAATGTTCGTTGTAGATGCCTTGAAGAATCTCATTCAGTAGCTCGGGGTTGGCTTGAGCTTCAGGGGAGATATTGGGACCCTTCGCCCAGGAGCTTTCGCTGGTATTACGGATATAGGAAATGGCACCTGAGTCGCTTCCGACAAAGATATGAAGCTGCAAATTGATGCCAAGTGAATCCTTGTACCAGTCTGGATTACTTGAGCGAGAGGTTTTGTGACTGAGTTCAATCGCTTGCTTGTATCTTTTGCGGGCAGAAAGTGTTTCAGGTGAGCTGAGGTGCATGGCAGCTTTAAAGTAAGATAAATGGAGAGTTGTTCAGGGCTTCTCTGAGGGGCTTAGCCTAGACTGAAGGTTGGGGGCGCGTTTAGTAAATGACTAAATAAGCGTTGGTGTAGGAGCTTTTGGAAACTGTCTGATTCTTACAGCTTATAGGGGGGGATGTTTTTTTCAAAAAACCCCCTCCTCAGACACTGTTGAGGTGGGGGTTGCGAAAGTCAATGAGCCAAACCTAATAATGGGTATAGCATTATTGCTATGGCTTATTCAACGTGTGTAGTGTCGGAGCATGAAGCGGCAGGTACGCCAGCAGTAACTGTAAGTGAGTAGGAGCCCGCGCCTTCAGATGGGCATACTGGTATAGATGCAGCCAATGGGCCAGTTCCTGTGGTAAGGTCATTCCAAGTAGGGTCCGTGCCGTTGATGTTGATGTATGCAGAAGCAGCTTTGAAGATTGCGTTCTGGTTGATCACGCAAGCAGATCTGTTGGCACTGTCTTTGTAGAACTTGGCACCGATGAAGAGTACGGAGATAAGAACGAGGATCACAGCGATAACCACAGTAAGCTCGATCAGTGTCACACCCTTACGGGACTTGATTTTGGATACGTTCATTTTCATTTTATTATTGGGTTGTGTTTATATTAGTTTTTATTTTTGGTTTTCGAGAATGTGAGGGTGTTAGTCGTCTGAGCGGCCAATTCTCGCGTTCTCAAAATCTTCTAGGGTGATGAGGCCCTGCTGGTGCAGGCGCATCAGGTTGTGATCCCACTGGATGTTTCCGGCGCGACGGATGGCGTCTTCTACGGAGCTGGCGCCATCGTCATAGGCTGCGATGGCTGAGCCAACGGAGTCATCATTATTATGGAGGAATTCGTAGTTAAGAATTCTGCCTTGCTGGCCATTGAGTAGGCCTTGGGAGTGGATGAAAATTAGTGTTTCACCAAGACGGTTAAGGACCGCCTTGTGTTTTTCTTTGGGGTACATCTCCAGGATACGACCAAGGGTTTTTACTGCGCCCGTGGTATGAAGAGTGGAGAGGACCAAGTGGCCAGTCTGGGCTGCCTCCATACAAGTATCCATGGCCTCGCGGTCACGAATCTCACCAAGTAGAATGATGTGGGGGGCTTTACGGAGTACATCTTTAAGACCTTGGCGGTAGGAGGCTACATCGCGTCCGACTTCCTGTTGAGTAACGATGCTGGGAGCCAGGGCGCGCATGCCGGCGATGTCTGGGTCCTCCATATCGTGCGGATACTGGTATTCTACTGGATCCTCAACAGTGACAATGTGTTTGGGGTAATTCTGGCGTACCCAATCAATAAGTGAGGCTAGGGTGGTAGATTTACCTGAACCAGTCGGTCCTGTCACCAGGCAGAGGCCGGCACGTCTCAGAACGCAATGCTTGAGAGTGGTGATAGTGTCAGGGAGAATGCCAAGCGTTTCCAGTGTCGGAATGTTATCGTTAAGAATACGGCAGGTGATGCCGAGACCTGGGGCGCTGAGGTGGGCTTGGATACGAAGTCGTCCAGATACCTCGCCGTTATCTCCATACTGGATACCATTGCAGGAGAAGTCATCTACCAGCTTCTCTTTGAATTGGTTGATGCTGTGACCAATGGGGTCAGCAGAGCGCTCAGATAGGTCATCAAAGCCGTGTGAGGCGTCTTCACGGTTTCTCAGTAGTTCTTTATACACTTTTAGTGTATTGTCGGGAGAGAGGGTACCGAGATCTGGGATGGCTTCCATGCCGTGGTGAGTCTCGATATACATTTCGCGGCCAGCTCTGAGCTGGATGTCTGAGACGCCACGTTGTTGGCAAACTCTGAAGATGGTCTGCAGCAGCTCCTTGCCTGTCATGCTCTCGCTAAACGGGAGTACTCCAGGTTGGGTTGGGAGCGGTGGGGGGGTAGGAATGTTGGCGGCTGCTTCCATGAGATAGGGTTAAGTCATCAATGATGCGGGGTTATCAATTTATCTTAATAAAAGATTAAGAGACGGGCAGCATATTGATGTGAAAGTTGTGATATGAAAAGTAAAAAGTTGAGTGAGGTTTTAAGTTTGTATCTGAATTACTCTTCTTGAAGTGCTAAAAGCATGAAATAAATCTTTTCTGCGATTTGGCGAGAAAAATCTTACAAAATATTCATAAAGCTGTCATCCAAGGGTCGGGTTGCTTGATTTTGCTTGATTCGCAGGGGAATCTCATTTTGGTAGTGATTCAATGTCTAGAGACGTAGGAATCGAATTAAGTGAAGATTTGGCCATAGGGTATGATCGTGTACTCGCTCGTGTGGCTAGCTCTATCAGTTTGGGGGAGGGTACTCACTATCTATTAGCGCGAAATGGTAGAGGTAAAACTACGCTGTTAAGGAGTTTGGCAGGGGTGCTTAAATTGAAGTCTGGAGTCACTGGTGTTAGAGGAGTTGCTCAGTTTGTTGCAGAAGATATCTATTACGACAAGCATCTAACGCCAAAGTCTATTCTTTCATGTGTGCTGCCCAAGGAGAACGTGAAATCTTGCTTGGAGTTTGCGGACAAGGTTGAGTTGGATGTATCCAAAACTTTTCGCGAACTATCTACGGGAAATAAACGTAAGGTGAGTTGGTTGATGGCGGAATTTAGTTGTCTGCCGGGTGAAGGGGATGTTCTATTGTTAGATGAGCCCTTCACGGGGATTGATTCTCACGTTAGAGAGTTGTTTATGGAGTATTGGGCTGAAAATGAAGTGGGTGTTTGCCGGTTGGTGAGTTGTCATCCGGATTTCAACTCGATGAAGATTGAGAGTGCCCTGTTGATATCAGAAGGGGAGATTTGTGCGACCTCGAAAGATGAGGAGTACACTTGGGGAGAGTTGAAGAATTCATTGGTTTAGAGATGAAAAAGTTGATTAAATTATCACTGTCTAGTGTGGTGCATCAAAAGCTGGGGATTCTGGTTGTTCTGCTTGCGATGTTTCTGCCTTTTGTCTTTGCGGAAATGACCAATTATGGTGTGGATGCAGAGGTGTTGAAATTGGCGCGTACCCAGGTGGCTTGGCAGTTTGCGTGGATGGCGTGCCTTTTTTGGTTAACGTATCAAGCCGCAGATTTGGCTGGAAGAAATGCTGATTCAGGTATGGGCTGCTATTTTTATAGTAGGGGAGTGGGGAAGGATGGTCAGCTGACAGCCATTTGGGCCAGTGTCATGATATTTGGCGTCGCCCTTTGTGTGATTCCGGCTCTCATCTCTGTATTGTTTGCGGCACCTGTGCATCCTGATGATTATAAGCATTGGGTAGTGCTTAGTGTACAGCATGTGGCTCTGATGTTGATCGTTGTCAGCTGCTGGGTCATGCTTGCTGTGGCCTTGGCTAGCCGTTTTGGGGTTGTGATCGGGTATCTTGGCGTCTTGGCGATTGGCTTGACTGGTTGGTACGGCGTGGTGCTACTTGGGAAAGTGGCGGCGGCTGAAGAGTCCATGTTCTTGGACTTGGTCTATGTTTCTCTCCACCATTCATACTTGGCGGATCTGACGCACCGTTTTGTGCATAAGCAGGGGGCGATGACGAACCTTGAGTTCATGTCCGTTTTGGAATATCTTGCCGCGTGGGCACTGGTTTTTGCGGGCGTGAGCCGCTTTGTGTTTAACTACAAGCAGCGTTAGTCAGGATGAAAAAGAATGATATCATATGGCTTCTGGTGATCTTATGTGGCTGCGTCGGTGTAGTTATTTCTGGTCGTGCCGTGGAGCAGGATTACAAGCGGGACCTCAATGTGCTCGAGTTAAATGGTAGTCCTTATGGTGAGTTGATTGGTATTTCTGTGCAAGACGCCGTTCATCTTCTGATTCATGCTGGTCAAGGTCACGAGCATCTCAAAGAGGGTGAGTCATGTGAAGTGTGCGGCGAGACGCATGGAGTGGTTAGGGGGCAAGGTTGGAGTCTTTCTGATTGTAAATGGAAGCTTCAAAATCTTGAGAAAGATGTTCGTGCAAATAACTCACCGACTCCGCATGTGGGGGCGGCTTATGCCTTTGAGATGAAGAGGGCTGGAGAGCTGGTGGAGATGGCTTATGAGTTGGATCCCACGAATTATGCAAATTTTAATGCATTGAGTTACTTTTATGCCTCCTCTCTTCTCAAGTATGAGGGTGCTGAGAGTGGATTCGAAGCTGTGCTAGCTCTGTCACAGCGAACCTTGGAAGAATGTGACAAAAAGCCTTTGGATGTTAATGACGCTCTAACCGCAGCATCCGCCACAGAGTCTATACTCATTTATAAGACGAGCTTATCAGGTGGAATGGAAGGAGTAGAGGCTTATCTTCCTTATTATCAAGAGCATGTTAGTCGGGTGCAGCGCTGTCACTGGGTAATTGAACAGAGTAAGCTAAACGGGGCGTTTGATGGCTTGTCAGAATCCAGGAAGGCTGAGCTTGTGGAAAGAGTGCAGCAATTTAATTATCTCCTTAATCAGTACGCGCTTAAGGTCAGGGCTTACAAGCAGGAGTTGCGCGGGAAAAAATCTCTGCCAGAATAGAGATTCAAGCCCTTCAGGTCTCTTTCTGTGCTAGCAGGTAACAATAAAAATGCGCCAGTGAATATTCAGCTGGCGCATGGCTTAATGTTAAGAAGATTGTGCTAACTTAGTAGCTGAAAATCTCGCCTTCGTTGAAGAAGCGCTTGAGTTCAGCAGCAGCAGTTTCTGGGCCGTCGGAGGCGTGGCAGACGTTGGTCATCATGTCTTCGCCGAGGTCGCCGCGGATAGTGCCGGCAGGAGCTTCCTTGGAGTTGGTTGGGCCGAGGAGGTCGCGAACGCGGCCGATGGCGTTTTCACCTTCGAGAGCGAGTGCGATCACTGGAGTCTTCTGCATGAAGGCAACGATCTCTGGGAAGAACGGCTTGTCTGCTACGTGAGCGTAATGCTCAGCGAGGAGTTCGTCGCTGAGGGTCATCATTTTGATGCCACGGATGGTGAGGCCTTCTTTTTGGAAGCGATCAAGGACGGAGCCGGAGAGGTTCTTTTGAACGCAGTCAGGCTTGAAAAGTATAAGTGTGGTTTCTGTTGCCATGCGGTGGGCATTACCGAAGATGACGCTCAGTGACAAGTGTGAATGCAAAGCAAAATCGTCAGGATGAGCGGGGAATGCCTGTGTCAGGAGAGAAATCCCTTGCATTTTGCTCTGGTTGTGATTCTCTTCCGCGTCCCGAAGCAGGGAGGTCTGGCCATGAAGGCTGGTCCTGAACACATACATTCAAAATGAGCAAAAAAGAAATCAATCCAGCAGACTACCAGCTTCACGAAGGTGATACCGGTAGTGCCGACTATCAAGTTGCCCTTCTTACCCAGCGCATCGTTGATCTTACCGATCACCTTGGCACTCACAAGAAGGACGTTTCCAGCCGCCGCGGTCTCCTTCGTCTCGTAGCACGCCGCCGTAAGCTGCTTGATTACCTCAAAGCTAACAACGAAGAGCGTTACCAGAAGGTTATTAAAGGCCTTGGTCTTCGCCGCTAAGTTAAGTTTTAAAGGATTGGCCACGGGATTCCGTGGCTTTTCCACTTTTAGGGGGATGCATGATCCACTGTCATTGACTGCATTTCCTGACTGACAAGTTACCACCAGAGACGCGGATGTATGCTTCTCTGGTGTTGTCGGTTAAAAGAAGAAAATCCGCGACAGCCTGCCCCTTCATGGATGAATGGGTGGATGAAGACCGCGGAGGCAGACGAAAGAACGAAAAGAAATAAGATGAATATACAAAAAGTAACGAGCCAGGTCGGCTCGAATACCATTACCTTCGAAACAGGTAAGATGGCAAAACTGGCAGACGGTGCCGTGACCGTGCAATGCGGTGAAACCGTTATCCTGGTGACAGCAGTGTCCCAGACCAAGATTAGAGAGGGGCAGACTTGGTTCCCTCTTTCCGTTGAATACAAAGAAAAGGCTGCAGCCGCAGGTGTTTTCCCTGGTGGCTACTTCAAGCGTGAAGGTCGTCCTACCGAGAAGGAGATCCTCACTTGCCGCATGACTGACCGTCCTCTGCGTCCACTTTTCCCTAAGGGATACCTCTACGACACCCAGATCATCGCTCTCCTTCTGAGTGCTGACGGTGTGAACGATGCTGATATCCTCAGCATGAACGGTGCTTCTGCAGCACTGGCTATTTCCGACATCCCATTCGCAGGCCCTATCGGTGCCGTGCGCGTTGGCCGTATCGACGGTCAGTTCGTGGTGAACCCGACGTTTGAAGAGCGTGAAGAGAGCGATCTCGACCTCGTCTACGTGGGTAATAAGACCGACGTGATCATGATTGAAGGTGCTGCTGATGAGATTCCAGAAGAGGAGTTCATCAAGGCGCTTCACTTCGCCCAGGAGAACGTGCAGAAGCTCATCGCTGCTCAGGAAGAGCTCGTGAAGCTCGCAGGTAAGCCAACTCGTGAATTCGAAGTTTGCAACGCCAAGCAGGACCTTCTCGACATCGCCTACGAAATCGCAGGTGACCGTATCGAAGATGCTATCTATGCCGCTTCCAAGGTTGAGCGCGGTAAGAAGGTAGGCGCACTTCGTGACGAAGTAGAAGCTGCTATCAAGGAGCGTAACCCAGAAGTAACAGACTTCGAAATCGAGCAGGCATTCGAATTCCTTCAGAAGAAGGCGTTCCGTATCTCCATTCTCGATCAAGGTAAGCGTGCTGACGGCCGTACACCTGGCGATCTCCGCCCACTCTTCGCTGAAGAAGGTCTTCTTCCACGCGTTCACGGTTCCGCTTTGTTCGCCCGTGGTGAGACTCAGGCCCTCGCGGTAACGACTCTCGCTCCAGCAGAAGAGCGTCAGTACTTCGATAACTATGCCGGTGGTGAAGACAGCAAGCACTTCATCCTTCATTACCACTTCCCACCATTCTCAGTGGGTGAGTGCGGTCGCATGGGTGGCCTGAACCGTCGTGAGATCGGTCACGGTGCACTCGCTGAGCGCTCCATCGAGCCAGTGATCCCATCCGAGTCTGAGTTCCCATACGCCATTCGTACCACTTCCGAGGTTCTCGAGTCCAATGGCTCCTCTTCCATGGCGACAGTTTGTGCGGGTACCATGTCTCTCATGGGGGCAGGTGTTCCACTGAAGCGCCCAGTTTCCGGTATCTCCGTAGGTCTGGTAACAGATTTCGATGACGATGGTAACCTCAAGCGCTACAACACGCTTCTGGACATCATCGGTTCCGAAGACTTCTACGGTGACATGGACTTCAAACTCTGTGGTACTCCAGAGGGTGTGACTGGTTACCAGCTCGACCTCAAGCTTCCAGGCCTTCCTCTCTCCATCCTTGAAGAGGCTATTCATCAGGCACGCGATGGTCGTGGTCTAGTTCTCGATAAGATGCTTTCTGTCATCAGCGAGACCCAGTCTATCTCTGAGCACGCTCCTCGTATCGAGACCGTCAAAATCGATCCAGATAAGATCGGTATGCTCATCGGCCCTGGTGGTAAGAACATCAAAGGTATCCAGGCTGAGTCTGGTGCTGAACTGAACATCGATGACGACGGTACTGTAAATATCTATGCTTCCAAGGCTGAGAGCCTCAACCGCGCGAAGGAGATGATCGAAATGATGTTTGCTGAAGTGGAAGTCGGTAAGACTTACACAGGCAAGATCGTTTCCTGCACCAAGTTCGGCGCCTTCATGGAAGTGCTTCCTGGTAAGGATGGACTCATCCACATCTCTGAGCTTGCTGAAGGCCGCGTAGAGAAGACTGAAGACGTTGTCAGCGTTGGCGACGAAGTCACCGCCAAGTGCATCGGTATCGATGACAAAGGCCGCGTGAAGATGTCTCTCCGTGCTGCTTCTCGTGAAGCCAAGCAGGAAGAGCCAGCAGAAGCTTAAGCTTAGCTAGCTCGTATCTGATCAAAAAATAACGCCTCTCTGCTTCGTGCGGGGAGGCGTTTTCATTTTAGGGGTGGGGATGAGCCAGAGATGAAATATCTGGTCCGGTTTATATTCTGGACTATTGTGCGGTTTTCTCGGTGCCTGGAGTTTCTGCCTTGGTATTGATGCTCGTCACATAGATGAGACCACCAGTTCCAAGGAAGCAAACTAGCACGAGAAGGATGATGACAATGAAGAGACAGGACTTCATAGGGCGAAGGTTAGGTCACGAGGGCGGCTGCCGTCCAGCGCGTTTGTTCGGATTTATGAATAAGTTGCAAATATGACTGCTAGGGGATCCAAAAAAAGAGTGATTTTTTAGCAAAAAATACTTGTGCGGAGCAGCCTGTCGTGTAGAAAGCGCTCCGCCGCAGCGCAACAAGCGGGTGTAGCTCAGTGGTAGAGCGCGACCTTGCCAAGGTCGATGTCGTGAGTTCGAATCTCATCACCCGCTCCACTCCCTGCAAAGGGAAGCGCCAAGGCAAAAAACATAATCAGGAACGCGGGTGTAGCTCAGTGGTAGAGCGCGACCTTGCCAAGGTCGATGTCGTGAGTTCGAATCTCATCACCCGCTCCATTAAATTTTCAAGGCTTAGGATCATTCCTAAGCCTGTTTTTTTGGGTCTACACCAATCTTTGATGAAGAGCCCCTTTTTTTGTCTATGCGTGGCGCGGTGTGCTCTGCGGACACAGTTAGATCGTCACACTTTTGAGGCAGGTGTTCTGAGTAGGTAGCAGGAAATAGCGGCATCTTGTATCGCCCTTCAATCTGCTTCACTGAGATATGAAGAACTCCATATATACTTTCATTGTTACCTTGCTATGCGCGGTCATGCCAGCTGTAGCTGATACGCTTATTAGTTCGAATTTTGATGCGAATACCGGAGCCGCCGTTCTCACGGGGGATCTGGATAACTCGACAGGTAGCGCATCAGTAAACATCACGGATTGGGTGAAGGATCCGAGGATCTCCAGTGTTTCTGGACTGACTGCGATCAGTCCAGGTGGTGGCTTTGCCGTAGCCCGCAGTGGCTCCAATGTAGCTGATGAGGATATGGTGGTGATCAATCATAACCTGAATATTTCACCAGCAGCATCCAAGCGGGGATTCAGCGTCAATTTCACCGTGGATTCTGGCAGCTATTGGGATCTGACGAGTCTCGTGGTGAAGGCTGGCCACACCAGTAGTTCAGGCGCAGCACAGGTGTATGCATCAGACCTAAGATATACGCTCAGTGGAGGCTCTCTGAGTTCTCCTGTTACAGGTTCAGTCACGGAATCCTATGGAGACAGGACCCTTCACTCCATTAGCTTTGATCTTACTGGCACAACGATCGAGGCCGGGGAATACACACTGGAGATTACGATGAACAATCTTTCCAGCGGAGGCGCCTATGCGAGTTTTGACGGGATCACCCTGACCGGGCAGAATGATCTGCCATCGCTGCCAGTGATCCATTCCTTCACTGCGGACAAGAGTTACGCTACCGCAGGTTCCACGATCAATCTGCTCTGGGAGACAAGTGATGCCACCAGTCTGTCCATCACTCCGGGGCCGGGAGATGTGACCTCTGTTACCAGCAATGGTGACGGTTCAACCAGTGTTGTCATCTCTGAAACGACTACCTTCACGCTCAGTGCTACAAACGATCTAGGAACTGTGCAGCAAACTCTGGAGATTCTCAGCGGACCAGCTCGCCCGAATATCGTGCTGTTTGTGGTCGATGACTTTGGCCCGCATGACACCTCTGTGCCGTTTAACCTAGATTCCGGGGGGAATCCGGTTGCATACAATTTTAACGAGTTCTACCAGACCCCCAATATGGAAGTACTAGCTTCCCAGGGTATGAGGTTCACCTCTGCCTATGCGCAGACCGTCTGCAGCCCGACGCGCTGTGGTATCATGACTGGGCGTAACAGCGCCCGCCACGGAGTGAGTGATTGGGTTGGGGGAGGAGGTAGTGGATCTCCGGCGAACTGGCGAACCGGTGGTATTGGAGCCTCAGATGTGACTTTGCCGGAGTTGCTCGGTGGTGCTGGCTACCGTACCATCCATGTGGGCAAGGGGCACTTTGCTCAGACATCGGTGGATATTCAGCAAGATATTGGTTTTGACGTAAACATCGCCGGTGGCCGCTGGGGGCACCCACCGTCAAACTACATCGGTACCGCTGGCTATGGCGGACTTCCCGGTCTTGAGGGCTACGATGGATCTTTTTACCTCACACGTGCACTTTCTATGGAGGCGAACAAGGCTGTGGAGAACGCCGTCAATGAAGGTCGTCCCTTCTTTTTACACATGAGTTTTTATGCCGTACACGCACCGTTTACGACCAATCCGGATGCATCTGGTGACTACAGTTCAGCTGTTAATGGCACACACGCGAGTTTTGCCACCCAGGTCGAGGGGATGGACATTGCTGTGGGAGCTATCAGGCAAAAGCTGATCGATCTGGGAGTAGCGGAAGACACTTTCATTATTCTGGTAGGAGACAATGGAAGTGATTCTCCCGCGACCACAGTCAATGGGCTGCCAAGCGGTTCATTCTCGGACTGGCCGATGCGTGGTAAGAAGGGATCCAAGTGGGAGGGCGGGAGCCGTATTCCGATGATCGTAACTTGGGCGCGACCTGATAGTTCCAATACCTTTCAGCAGGCTTTGCCTATACCTGCAAATAGTGTTGAGACGGACATCGTTACCACTTGGGATATTCCCACGACTCTACTTGGTGTCGCCGGGGTAGATACGAGCCTGGAGTTTGGCGAGGACGGTCATGATCTGAGTTCCTATTTGAGTGGTGCAGCAGGGTCTCATCGGCCACAGGAGATTGTCGTGCACTACCCTCACAAACACCGCAGTGATTATTTCTCCTGGATTCGTCAGGGAGACATGAAGCTCATCTACAACTATCAGACGAACAGCCACGAGCTATACAACTTGGCCAATGACCCAAGCGAAACGACTGACTTGGCGAGCAGCGAGCCGGAAACCACCATGAAACTGGCGCGTGCTTTGGCTCAAAAGTTGGACGCAACCTGGGGGAGTGCTGGGGCGCTGAAGCCGACAATCAGTACCAGTGCTCCGAATGGAAATGTGATCTCAATCCCAAACGACCCGTCTGTGGATGTGGATGAAGATGGTCTGGCTGATACGAATGAGGATCCAGATTTAGATGGTCTGATAGATGCTGGGGAGACGAATCCTGACAATGAGAATACGGATGGAGATAGCACCAATGATGGGGATGAGTTGAGGACGGGAACTGACCCGCTGAGTGGAGCTAGCGACTTTTTAGGCACCCTCTCCGGGGATTCTCTACAGGGCTGGTCCGTCACTTGGCCATCCAAGCCGGGTGCTACTTATGCGATCTACAGTAGTGACTCACTCACTACCTGGCCGGAGACGCCCATCGCGACTGTCCCGGCAGCTGCGGCAGGTTCCTCGACCAGCTATATCCTGCCTCAATCCAGAGATCCGCAAAGATTCTACAGGGTGGTACTGAGTCCTTGATGGCCATGGTGTTATCTGAGTGGAGTGAGGTCTGGGCCATTTTTCTCTATAATTGCGCAGGTGCCGACGTTATTCGGCTTGTTTCCTGATTGCGCTGGGTCTAAAAGCCAAAGATATGTGGCACTGGTCCAAATTATCCTCCGTTAAATGGCTCGATGCATGGGAAGAGCGTTTCTATGGCAACCCGAATAGCGTGATCGATGAGATCAAGGGGGGAAAGAGTATCCGTGTTCAGATCTACTGTGAGAGTAAGGAGGAAGCTCTGGTTATCCAAAAGCAATTTGGCGGTTCCGTTCGTCAATTGAAGATGGAGAATTGGGCGGCAATCAATGAGGTGGCCAAGCCTCCTTTGAAAATCCGTGATGCTATCATTATCAGTGGAAGCCGCGATGAGGAGGTAATCTCTCAGCTCCAAGAGGAATATCCGAAGAGACATTTGATCAAGATGCCTGCGGAGATGGCCTTCGGTACTGGTGATCACGCGACAACATCTACCTGCCTGCGCTTTCTCGTCGATATTGCTCGCGAACGCAAAGGGACTGAGTGGGAGATGCTGGACCTCGGTTGTGGGACCTCCGTGCTGGCGATTGCTGCCAAAATGATGGGAGCCAAGGCTGCGGAAGCCCACGATTTTGATCCTCAGGCCGTCAGGGTCTCTAAGCAGAATTTGAAATTGAACGAGATCAAAGGCATCAAAGTATTGGAGAAGGACGTTCTCAAGTGGACTCCAGAGAGGCAATGGGAAGTCGTAGCTGCAAACTTATTCTCCTCTATCCTGCAAGAAGCGTTTCCGACGATTGTGAAGGCCATGCTTTCTGGCGGAGATCTGGTGATATCTGGTATTCTCAAGGATCAATGGGAAGCTACCAAAGCTGTCGCTGAGCAGAATGGCCTCGAGTTTAGTCAAGTCGTGACCAAAGGGAAGTGGGTCGGAGCTCGCGCCAAAAAACGCTAGTCCATGGCCGCGATTGGTCAGTTTTCATGAAGCTGGCATGATAATTTTGCAATGCTGCCCATTTCACTTGCAAGCTGGGTAGGATGAGGTCATTAATGCATCAACTCCGGAGGGGGAGTTGACGTTTTCCATCTAACTGTTGCTTCGCCTCCTGGCGGAACGTTTATATTTTTAACAGCAGCTAGTATGGAAAGCATATCATCACGTATCGAAAAAGTCTCTCCTTCCCTGACCCTTAGCATCACGAATCAAGCTAAGGCAATGAAGGCAAGGGGTGAGGAAGTCTACGGACTCGCAGGCGGCGAGCCAGAAATGGATACACCTGAATTCATCAAGGAAGCCTGCATCAAGGCCATTCAGGAAGGTAAAACCAAGTACACACCTGCTGCAGGTATTCCTGAGCTTCGTGAGGCCATTGCTGAAAAACTGAAGGATGAGAACGGCATCGATTACGATCCTCGTCAGATTTCGGTCAACAGCGGTGCCAAGCATTCCTGCATGAATGCCATTATGGCCATCATTGAAGAAGGTGACGAAGTGATCATTCCTGCTCCATACTGGGTATCTTATCCGGAAATGGTGCGCTTGGTTGGTGGTGAGCCAGTGATCGTAGAAACCAAGGAAGAAAATGGTTGGAAGATCACTCCTGAGGAATTCGAGGCTAACATGACTGGCCGTACGAAGATGATCATTCTGAACACCCCGGGTAACCCTACAGGCGCAGTTTACACAGAAGAAGAGCTTCGCGCGATTGGTGAAGTCGCTCTCATGGAGGACATCATCATTCTTTCCGACGAAATTTACGAAAAGCTGATCTATGGTGAAGCCAAGCACGTCAGCATCGCTTCCCTCAGCAAGGAACTATACGACCTGACCATCACCATCGGTGGCTTCTCCAAGGCATACTCCATGACTGGATGGCGTGTTGGTTACACTGCGGCTCCCAAGGAGATCGCTGAGGCGATTGCCAATCTTCAGGGGCACACCACTTCCAATGCTTGTACATTTTCTCAGTACGGTGCTTTGGCTGCTCTCAAGGAAGAAAGCACCTTCATCGAAGACCTCAGAGCTGAGTACGACGTTCGTCGCCAGTTCATGTACGCCAGACTCGCTGCCATTCCAAATGTCAGCGTAGTAGAGCCTGAGGGCGCATTCTACTTCCTCGTCAACTGTGAGCAGCTGGGCATGACTTCCGTCAACCTCTGTGACAAGCTTCTAAACCGCTATCGCGTGGCCGCCGTTCCTGGCATTGCCTTCGGAAACGACAACTGCATCCGACTCAGCTACTGCACGACTCTGGATGTTCTCAATGAAGGTCTTACCCGATTTGAGGAATTCTGTAAGTCTCACTAAGCTGATTCACAAATTTCTTATCAAACGGCACCTGAGATCAGGTGCCGTTTTTTTTGTGCTGACGTATTTGCAGGAACATAATTCGTTTTTGGCGATAGTAATGGCCTCTCAAGTACGTTAGATTGTTACTATGAAGCTCAGAAGTATTCCCTTGGCCATGGCACTGCTTGGTTTGTGCGGTGTTGGCTTGATGGCTGTAGCCCAAAAGAAAGACGAGAAAGAAGTCAGTAAGCAAGAGAAGGTGGCTGCGGCATTGCCTGAAAAGGCCCCGGCTGAAGCCAAGAAGAAGCGCAAGCTTCTAGTTTTCTCCGTAACTCGCGGATTTCGTCACGGCTCCATTGGTACAGGGAAGATGGCCCTGCAAATGATGGGCGAGAAAACAGGCGCCTATGAAGCGGTTGTCAGTGATGATCTGGCCAACTTTGAAGAAGACAAAATCAAGCAGTTTGATGCGATCTGCTTCCTGAACACAACTATGGAAGTGTTCCTGCCTCCTAAAGGGCAGTGGAACAAGATGAGCGATGAGGAGAAGAAGAAAGCTGAAGAGCGCGATGCGCGCCTCAAAAAGAACCTTCTCCAGTATGTGAAGAATGGCGGAGGCTTTGTAGGGATCCATGCCGCATCCGATACGTTCTACAAATGGTCCGAGTATGGTGACATGCTGGGTGGCTACTTTGATGGGCACCCATGGAGAAGCAATACCAGTGTTTCAATCAAGGTTGAAAAGGGTAAGGAGAAGCACCCTATCGTGGCGAACCTGAATGGTGAGTCTTTGAACTTTAAAGAGGAGATCTATCAGCTCAAAGATCCGTATGATTCAAGCAAAGTGAACATGCTTCTGCGTCTCGATACCGAGAAGTCTGATATGAAAGTGAAAGGGATCAAGCGCACCGACAATGATTTTGGAGTGAGCTGGACCAAGCCATATGGTGAGGGCAGAGTCTTTTACTGCTCACTTGGGCACAATGACTACATCTACTGGCACCCGAAAGTGCTGGGAATCTACCTTGCAGGTATCCAATGGGCTTGCGGTGATCTTGAAGTAGAATAATCACCGAGCTGGTTGAATTTGATAAGGCGCGCTTAGGCTTTTGCTTGGGTGCGCTTTTTTATTTGCTCAATAGCCCAGGTGGCATGTTCGCTCACTAGTTCATTATCTCCCTGAGCGAGTGGCCGCAGGAGGTCAATGTCAGCCTCTGTGCCTGTATTGCCCAGTGCGATACAGACATTGCGGATAAAGCGCGGGTGCTTGATGCGTTTGATGGGGGACTTGGCGAAAATCCTACGGAAATCGTCCTCATCAATTTGCACCAGATCTCTCAGGCTATGTTGGAAGATCTCCTGTTTTGCATGTAGCTGGGTGTGTCGGCTGATTTGGGCAAAACGGTTCCACGGGCAGACCTCGAGACAGACATCGCACCCATAGATGCGGTTGCCCATCAATGGGCGTAGATCCTGGGGGATACTGCCGAGGTGCTCGATCGTGAGGTAGGAGATGCATTTGCGCGCATCGACCCTGTGTGGGCCAGTGATGGCTCCTGTGGGGCAGTTGTCTATACAGCGGGTGCATTTGCCGCAATGGTCGCCAAACGGGCTGTCAGGCGTCAGATCTAGTGTGGTAATCAGTTCACAGAGGAAGAACCAGGTACCAAACTTGCGGTGGATTTGGACGGTGGACTTGCCATTCCAGCCCAAGCCTGCATCCGTGGCGAAATCACGTTCCAGAACCGGACCTGTATCTACGTAGTAGCGCTGCTGGCCACCCATTTCCTCCATGGCAAGGTTCAGATCACGGAGCTTTTCATCAATGATATCATGATAATCTTCATTCCAAGAATATCGCGCGATCTTAAAATCGTGTTCTGCGGGCTGGTCACCGGGGTAATAGTTGAGCGCCAGGGTCACGATCGACTTGGCTCCGGGCAGGACTTCGCGTGGATCCACCCGACGGTGCTGATTTCTTTCCAGCCAGGCCATATCGCCGGCGCAACCGTCCTCTACCCATTGCAAATAGTCGTCAGCATGGGTAGCTGTTTTGGCCGCAGCTATCCTGCAGTCGCTGAAGCCCAATTGCTTGGCGATATGCTGGATATTGGATTTGAGAATGTCTGCGTTTGGCTGCACTGCAGGGCACGATAGGGCTTACTGGAGAGAATGCCAGCGTTCAAAGGAAGTCATTTTATAAAAATGTAATTTTGATCTATTTTTGCCTTGCAAGGAAGCGCAAGTCTCCATAGAAACGCCGCGCCCGAGGGTGCTAGCCAAAAGCAAGCAACCAAAGGCAAGACAGAAAGGAAAAAGGGTAGGTGGCCGAGTGGTTAAAGGCGGCAGACTGTAAATCTGCTCACGAAAGTGTACACTGGTTCGAATCCAGTCCTGCCCACCACCTTTCAGATAAAGGACTTACGAGTGAATCGTAAGTCCTTTTTTGTTGTCCGTACTAGATCTGCTTGCCAGTTGCTTGCCACTTTTCACGGATCCGAATAGGAGCTTTCTGATCCACTCTGAGCCGTATGTTGATGACCAAAATATTTTTTCAGATCGGCTTTCAGGTAGTTTGGCATCCTTAAGTGTTAGTGTTGAGGTGGAGCACATCGTCTGTCTGCGGTGCTCGCTATCACGGTGCAGTGGATCGTAGTAGCTGATACAGTGGCTTTGCTGAGGCTAGTGATTGGTCGATGTTGTTTTCTGGATTGGCTACAAATTCGTACTATGGTTTCCATCTTTGGAAACTACAGTGGAGGAGGTGTTCCCTTGCTACTGAAGATTTCTCCTGGTGAGCTTTCTACTGACCATCGGTGGGTTCAGTAAGCTCGTGTAAAGATGGTTATAAATGTGAGTATTAAAAAACTTGTTTTTGTGTATTTTCAAGGTGTTTACTTTTAGTAGGTTGACGAGGTTTTTTATGGGGATGCTGGTGTGATTATAAAATCAGTGTTTGACTAAGGATGGGGTTTTTGACTTGTTGGTATTAGCAATACACAGGTGTCTGTTAGTGCTAACAGGTGCCGCGTTTTCTTTTAGTAATAAGATTCTACTTACATCATGATCAAAAACCGTCGATTGATTCAATCTGCATCCTTTGGTGCGGCCTTAACCTGCTTAGGTGGCTCAGTTTTCGCTGGAGAACCCGGCAAGCTCACCCGTGAAATCTGGAACAATGTCGAAGGTGGGAAAGTAGAGAATCTAACGGTTCTTCCTCAGTTCCACGGTGGTGCGGACAGTGTGTCCACCATCTCCGGCGCCGAGGCGCCTAGCAACGTGGCGAACAACTACGGCTCACGCCTGCGCGGCTACATCATCGCCCCGGTGACTGGTGACTACACCTTCTGGGAATCCGGTGATGATGCGGTCGAACTCTGGATGTCTGAGACACCGAGTAAATTTGATGCCAAGAAAGTAGCTTGGCACGGTGGCTGGACCTCAAAGAACCAGTGGGACAAGTACGCGACCCAGAAGTCCGAAGCCGTCCGCCTGACTGCCGGTCAGAAATACTACATCGAACTCCGCCACAAGGAAGCGAACGGAGGCGACCACCTTTCCCTGGCCTGGTCCTACCGTGAGGTGCAGCCGGGAGTGAATCTCGCGCTCGAGGCTGGCGTTGTGGCCACCCAGTCTACCACCTACCCGGGTGGAGCCGCATCCAATGCCATCGACGGCAATACCAGCGGTGTCACTGCTGAAGGCGACCCGATTTCCCACACCAAGAACCAGGACGGCTCCTGGTGGCAGGTAGATCTCGGCACCATGCGCTCCATCGACCAAGTCGTGCTCTGGAACCGCAGCTCCTGGAGAAACCGCCTTTCCAACTTCCGCGTCAGCCTGCTCGATGACGATGGCACCGTGATGATCTCCAAGGATTTCCACACCGACGGCACCCACGTTGGTGAAAAACTTGAGTGGTGCCTCTGCAGCGCCATCAATGCCCAGACCGTGAAAGTCGAGCTGCTCGGCGTGACCGCGTCCGGTGAAAAGATCCTCGCGCTCGCGGAAGCACAGGTCTTCGGCCAGCTCTCACCCCAGCCGGTCATCGACCTGGCCCAGCAGTCCGGCGTGACCGTTTCCCAGTCCAGTACCTACCCGGGAGGAGACGCTGACAATGCCCTCGATACAAACACCGGCGGTGTCACCGCCAACGGGGACAAGATTTCACACACCCGGAACATCGAAGGTTCCTGGTGGCAGATCGACCTCGGTCAGGAAAAGACCGTCGAGCGCGTCCTGCTCTGGAACCGCAGCACCTGGCAGAAGCGCCTGGCGAACTACCGTGTCAGCTTCATCGCAGCGGACGGCTCCGTCGTCCACGCCCAGGACTACCACACCAATGGCACCTGGACAGGAGCCACTGAGGACATTGTGCTCAGCCACGCAGTCAGGGCCCAGAAGATCCGCGTCCAGAAGATCGCCGCAGATGCCTACGGCACCAATTTCATCTGCCTGGCAGAAGTCCAGGTCTTCGGGGCGGACGACCGCCTCGAGGTCAAACCTCGCGAGCTGGTAGACGCCAGTGCGCTGGAAAGCTACGACATTGAGCCTAACGACCTGGATGACGACGATCTGGATGATACCTGGGAAACTCTCAATGGCTTCGATACCTCCACCTGGCAGGATGGCATTTACGCCTATGATGCCGACAGCGACCGCGACTACATGAGCAACGCGGAGGAAGCCAAGCGCGGGATCGAGGCATTCATTCCTAACAGCGTACAAGGCACCCTCACCCTCGAGCAGTGGTACGGCGTTCCTTACTACTCCATCCACGAGGCCGCCCAGGAGTCTGACCACGTTTACGAGCAGGCGGACCACATCGAGTTTACCAATGCCAGCACCACGGGCGAGCATGTCCGCTGGAACATGGCCCAGCGCATGCGCGGCTACATCATCGCCCCGGAGACCGGCTCCTACCGTTTCTGGGTGAGCGGCACCAATGGCGTCCAGCTCTCCATCTCCACGGGCGAAGACAAGTACAGTAAGCGCGTGATCGCGGAAATGGGCCCAGAGCTCGGCACCGGCCACGGCATGCATATCAATGATTCTAACAAGTGGGACCGTTTCGTCTGCCAGATGTCAGAGGAGGTGCAGCTGGTCGCCGGCCAGAAGTACTTCATCGAGGTACTGCAGCAGCACGGCCACGGCCACTATCCGCACGCAGACCTCGCCTGGGCACGCCCCGGTCAGGAGCGTGAGGAAATCCCCGCCGAATACCTCTACAGCTACCACCACATCGCTGCCGACGAGGATGACGATTCCCTGCCGGATGCCTGGGAAACCGCCAAGGGTCTCAGCGCTACGGACAATGGCCTGCTCGATCGCGCCCGCGAAGGTGAGAACGGAGACTTTGACAACGACGGCCTGAACAACCGCGCCGAATACCTTGCCGGCACTGACCCGTGTAATGCGGATACCGACGGCGACGGCATCTCCGACGGCCAGGAAGTCAACAGCCACGGCACGGATCCGCTTCAGTCGGATGCTCCAGTGGAAACCATCGCCGGCACCGTGGACGTCACCACCTTCACAGACTCCGAGTACGGCTGGAACTACGTGGACGGCGGTCTGATCTCAGACACCTTCCGTGGCGAAATCAGCTGGAACGTGAACATCCCGACCACCGGCTCCTGGATCATCCAGGTGGACACCCGCCTGCGCGGTACCGTCTACGCCAATGAGACCGTACACGTGAATGCCTCCATCGACGGTACCCCGGTAGGCCGCTACGCCATCACCTACGGCGCCAGCCACAACGGCATCATGCGTGTGCTCACGCCTAACATCAGTGCAGGCACTCACAACCTGACTCTGGAAATTGATAACTTGTTAGGCCGCCGCACCGTGCAGATTGATTCCATCACCGTGCGCCAGCCTTCCGGTGCGGACTATGACGGGGACAACATCCCGGACTGGGTGGAGAACCAGCTTGCCGCCGTGGACTACGTCACGCCTCATGGTACTTCTTCCCGCACTTCCCCGGCCTTCATCGAGGGTGGGGCCCGCATCATCGACGGCCTCTTCCTCAATGGGAACGCCGTACTTCCGAGCACCGACTCCGAGCACTGGTACGCAAACCTGCCTCTCACCAATGGTGAAGACACCAGCTACACCGCGGCCTTTGCCAACGGCCAGCAGGTACAGGGAGACATCTACTGGTGGGCCACCAACGTGCTGGACAACGAATCACTCGTTATCCGCCAGGGCGACACCCTGAGACTGGGTTGCTGGGTCGGCGGAGGACCAGGTGCTAATACCGAGCACCCGAACAACCGCCAGAGCACCGGCAACGGCGTCGTCTCCACCCTCACCGTGGAAGGCCAGAGCACCACGCTTGGAAACAGCAAGGACGTCCTTCTGCACCAGTTCAATACCCCGGGTGTCTACACCGTGGACGCCAGCCACGTCACTGGCGCTACAGGGACTCTCAGCGTCACCGTCGTCGGAGCCCAGCTCCCTGACGACACGACCATCGTGCAGAACTCCGTCAGCTACCTCGACCTGACCGATGCCCAGGCCGACCGCAACCTCTTCTTCGAGACCGGCAAGGGCCTCAACCTCGTCTCCATCGAAGACATCGACACAGACAACTACCGCATGCGCCTCGATCCGGCCAATGGCGGCCACTACGGCCTCGTAGCCAGACTCTACGCCGGCGGCCCGATCGTCGACATCGGGGATGTGACCTCGGTCACTGTGACAGACGCTTTGCAGAACGGGCTGGACCAGACTTACGCCACCCAGAATTATCCGGGCTATTATCTGCTGACCACCCCAATGGTGGTTCAGGATCTGCCTCCAGGTGGAAAGGTGGTCGTGACCATCTTCCGTAACGGCGTCATGTTCCCGGACGGAACCAAGGAAATGACCTTCTACTATGAGGACTTGGTTGATGGTCTGGTCTACCTGCAGTTCCTGCTCCCAGAGGGTCAGAACGGAGGCTATTGCCACAATGTGAGTGTCTACGATGCCGACGGCAAGTTGCTCAACAAGCGATAGTCCTGAGTACACAAAGTAATTGAAGTACAGATTTCTGAACTGATGAGCAGAAAAGTATTTTTAGTCACCTTGCTTTGCGCGGTCACAGCCTTCGCTGGTTTCGTAGGCTGGGCGATGCGAGGAATGTCAGACAAGGGGGGGGAGCTAGCCGTGCAACAGACCCAAGACCTGGAGCTACCTTCAAATTCGCGTACAGCAGCCTTACCCCTGGATGAAGGGATTGAACAGATGAACGGGAGTGAGCTTGCTATGCAGGAAGATCTCTCTTCGGCTATCAGGGCTCTCACAGATCCTACGGTGTCCGAGCGTCTGCGGCTTGATCTGGCTCGTCGTATTGATACGGGGCTGGAGTCCGGTGATGTGGATTATCTCTTCGGCCTATTTCGCCATAACCCCGGCGGCGACAATAAAGTCTGGTGGGTAGTGCTCAATGAGATCATGCAACAGATGGACGCCAAAGGTGTCGGTGCTGACAGGTTTGAGGCGGAGCTCATCCAGCTAGTCAAGAGCAAGGGGGCTCATGAGGTCGCCCGGGACTACGCAGTCCAGCATCTGGCCTTGTGGATCAGGAACCAAGGCTCTGGCCTGAGCCCTGAGAGTTCTGAAGCCGTGAAAATGGGACAAGCCATGCAAGCCATCGCAGACACCATCACCGACCCGTCCCTGTCTGGAACTTCTATCCCGGGAACAGCGATCATGTCGCTGACCCAGGCATCCAGGCAGTTGCCAGAGGAGATCAGCGCTCCTGTCTGGCAGAGGCTAGACCCGCTTCTTAGCTCCATGATGAAGGGGGAAACCAAGGCAGATCTGGGTATGCGTACCTCCATCGTGCAGGCGGTGGCTTTGCGGGACAGCCAGGCCCACCTGCCTCTCATCCGGGAGATGGCCAGAGATGCCGAGATAGATCCTTCCATGCGACTGACATCGATTGCAGCGCTGGGTGTCTACCGCTCCGAGGAGGATAAAAGCTATTTGGAAAGCATCGCTAACAGCAACGACCGCTTTCGTTACGCAGCCCAGTCTGCACTCAAGAAATTTCAAAACTAATTAATCTACCAATCTCACAACCTACTTTTAATTCTATGAATCTACCATCTGTTCCACGATATTGTGTAACTAGCCCTCTGGCAGCGCTTGCCTTGGGAATTTCCCTGTTTTCAGTCAGTAGCCATCAGCTGGGGGCTACTCAGGTCAACCCTCCCTACACTGACCCATCCGGGCCCAAGTGCGGTCCTTGCTGTGAAGGCGGGGAGAATGTGCCGACTAATCCTTCTGGCTCCGGTACTAACAGTCTTCACTGGAATGTCGGGATCGGTGTCTCCAGGCAGGATAAGGACGTGGACATCCAGGTTCTTTCCAGGCAGCCCGCCGTCGAGGGGCACTCCGGCGGGACGAAGCGTACTTTCGAGCAGACCTTTGACAGCCTTTTTCACGATGATGCCATCGGACGTATTTCCCATAAGTTGGAATTGGATGTGGCTGACTTGTCAGGCGATGTCTTTGATCCGGCCGTCCTGAAAATTGCCAGTTCAGGCCATGATGAGCGGATCGAGCTGAACGGCTTTATCAATCAGGTTCTTACAGACAATGCTTTCACTCATGTCGACAAGAATACGGATGGCTTCAGGGTCAGGGTCTGGAACCGCATGGACATTAGCTTAGTCAAGCCATCGGGTGAGACCCTCTACACGGTACCTACTGAAGACCCTCTACAGGACATCACTTTCACCAAGCTGGCCGACTATCAGCTGCAGATCGTCACCAAGGAGGACTTTGGAGCTAGTGGAGTGAGCACCAAGACCCAGAAATTCGTGCAAGACACTGTCAATGACACGATGACCACCTACACTTATGAGGGTGAGGGAACGGGAGGGACACTAGTAGCCCGTGAGGAACTCACGTTCTCCAACAGGGGGGCACGCAAGTGGGACTATACCATCGAGAGAAAGCAGTACCGCGCTGACCTCAATGCAGATGGTACCTACGGAGCCGGTACTCTCGACCTGATAAATCATACCAGCGAAGTCTATCAGGATTTCTCGGAGAGCACCAATACGGCGGGCGGAGATCCGGGAGCCAAGAGACTGGTTTCAGTCGTGGTGGACCCTGGTACAGGAGGTGCTGCGCTGACGACCAC